>JBBRWV010000050.1:0-23466 GCA_038248985.1 Phycisphaerae bacterium | reverse complement strand
GCGATCCTGTTACACAAGCTGGGGCTGACGCTGCCGCGGAGCCTGGAGGTGGTGGATTTGTAGTGAAGACTTTTAGGAAAAAAGGGCCTTGGCGCCATCGCCAAAGGCCTTTTTGCTCGCAAACTGCGGAAGTTGGGCTAAAGTGGTCCCATTCCCCGCTACTGTTCCCCGCATCTCGTCGGATACCACTCATGTCCAACTCACCTCTCTACAACATCCGCGACAAATCCGGCAACATCTACGGACCCGCCGACGCTCCCACCCTCATCCAATGGACCCAGCAAGGCCGCATCATCGCCGGCATGGCCATCGCCCCCGACGGCACCACCGATTGGCTCGAAGCCTCACGCCACCCCGCCGTCTCCCACCTCTTTGGCTACTCCGCCCCCCAACCCACCTACAACTCCCCGACACCCGCCCCCGCCTCCGAATCCACCAACCTCTACTCCCCAACCTACCAAACCGCCCCCGGCTACGAAGGCGGACCTCCCTCCCTCAACATCCTCAGCCTCCTCTCCATGATCTTCGGCATCCTCTCCCTACCCACCTTCTTCTGCTGCTGCATCGGACCCTTCTCCGCCATCGTCTCTGTCATCCTCGGCCTCATCGCCCTCGTCCAAATATCCAAATCCCCCAATCGCTACACCGGCAAAGCCCTCGCCATCACCGGCCTCATCACCTCCGCCCTCGGCTTGTTAGCCTTTCTTGGCTTGATGCTCTTCGGTTTTCTTAACCAACATTGATCCCCCTTCCCCCCACTCCCCTGGGTTCTGTTATGCCCGCCCTCTACACCCTCCGCGCCGCTGACGGCTCCCTCTACGGCCCCGCATCCCCCGACCACATCCTCCAGTGGATCCGCGAAGGCCGCATCCTCCCCTCCATGTCCATCTCCCCCGTTACTCCCTCCCCGTCCACTCCCCCCGCTTTCATCCCCCTCACCGACCACCCCCTCTTCGCCCCCGCCTTCGCCGCCACACGCTACATCCCCCAACCCACCCACGTCCCCGACCCCTCACCCCACATCCCCCTCTCCAGCCACGCCCTCATCGCCTTCGTCCTCGCCCTCTCCGCCTTCTTCCTCTGCCCCCTCCTCCCCGCCCTCATCGCTTTCCCCCTCGCCCTCAAAGCCCGCCGCATCCTCCATGAAAAACAACGCGCCGAAATCCCCCTCGCCGGACGCACCCTCGCCCACGCCGCCCTCATCCTCGCTCTCCTCGCCATCCCCTTCGGCATCATGTTCGTCGCCCTCCTCCTCTGGCAACTCCTCCCCTAGCAACTCCCCCTCTGATCCCGTATATCTGACCGTCTGATCCCTGACCTCTCGGAGCCCCCATGCGCATCTACCTCATCCGTCATGCCCACCCTGATTACCCCAACAACACCATCACCCCAGAAGGCCACCTCGAAGCCCAGGCCCTCGCCAAACGCCTCGCCCGCCTCGGCCTCGATCGCATCTACGTCTCCCCCCTCGGCCGCGCCCTGCACACCATGCAATACACCGCTGACGCACTCCACATGCCCCACACCATCGAACCCTGGACCGCCGAACTCGGACTCACCATCCAAGACGCACCCGAACACTGGGGCGCACGCGACGGTAAAATGGCCGCCTGGGATGTCCCCGGCGAAGTCGTCCGACAAAAATACCCCCTCCCCAACCATGATGACTGGCACACCCGCGCCCCCTTCCACGACCCCACCTTCCGCGAAGCCTACGAACAAATGCAAATCCACTCCGACGAATTCCTCTCCCGCCTCGGCTACGCCCGCAACCCCGGCACCCATATCTACCGCATCGTCCAGCCCCACCGCCAAAAAATCGCCCTCTTCTGCCACCTCGGCTTCGGACTCACCTGGCTCTCCCACCTCCTCGGCCTCCCCCTCACCCTCACCTGGTCCTCCTTCTGGCTCCCCGCCTCCTCCGTCACCACCATCCTCTTCGACGAACGCTCCCCCCAATTCGCCGTCCCCCGCGTCCTCGGCCTCGGCGACACCTCCCACCTCTACGAAGCCAACCTCCCCATCCAACCCGCCGGTATCAAAACCAACTACTTCTAGCCGACGCCCCTCCCCCTGTCTGTCTGTCTGTCTGTCGTGCCATTCCCACTGTTCACCACCCCCCTACGCCAACCTGTCGCATATCACCCCCGGCATAAATCTTGCATCCTCTCCCCACTAGCAAATATCACGCAAAGGAGAATGCCATGACCCTTGCCCCTTCCATCCCCGCCTCCCACCGCATTTACGACCTCTACGGCAAATTCTACGACCTCTCCGAATCCTTCTTCCGCCAACGCCTCGCCCGCGCCCTCGCTCGCGTCCCCTTCCGACCCGGTGACCACGCCCTCGACGTCGGCATCGGCACTGGCATCTCCCTCCCCTTCTACCCCCTCGACGTCCACCTCACCGGCATCGACCTCTCCCTCGGCATGCTCCGCAAAGCCCAATCCAAACTCGACTCCGGCACCCTCCGCCCCCACGCCCTCACCCGCCTCCTCCGCGCCGACGCCCTCCACCTCCCCTTCCCCGATCACTCCTTCGACGTCGTCTTCCTCAGCCACGTCCTCGCCACCGTCCCCGACTCCCACCGCTGCCTCCACGAAGCCCTCCGCGTCACCCGCCACTTCGGCCAAGTCGTCATCGTCAATCACTTCCAAAGCACAAACCCCTTCCTCCGCACCCTCGAACGCCTCATCGACCCTCTCTGCCGCCGCCTCGGCTGGCGCAATGACCTCCACCTCCCTTCCCTCCTCCAACCCCTCGCCATCACCCCCCCGCGCCTCCCCGGTCTCTCCCCCTTCACCACCCTCTACCTCCAAAAACTCCCCCAATCCACCCGCCTCCTCCACCCCACCCCCAACTGACACGCGAATGGTATCCACACCAAGTCCAACTCCACTCGCGCTCCTCTCCCCACCCAAGCTCAGATTGAAATCCCTGGGTCTACGCTCGCCCTCTCAAACCACCTCTCGCGCCTCGCAAAAACTTGAACCTTGAAACTCCCCCTGCCCTCTTCAAACTCCCGCCACCTCCGCCACCTTCCCCACCAATCGCGCCATCGGCAACTTCCCCTTCTCCCCCATCGGCCACCTCACCCACCGCGCCCCCACATACCCCGCCCCCAGCCCCGCCACATCCATCACCTCTTCGTGCCTCCGTGCCTTCGTGGTGAAGTTCCCCCGTGCAATGTCACGCCTGACTTCCACCCGCACCACATCCAGTTGATAAACTCGATGCGTCAATTGATGCGCAACGCGCCCCATCAATCTCGCGCGACCACCCCCCAACCCCCACCGCTCCGCCAACTCCACCGCCACTCCCCTCGCCGCCTCCCCATCATTCTTGCTTCCCGTCTTCTCCACCACCACCGGAAACTCCCACATCCCCTCCCAAGTCCCCCCTTGCGCTCGCTGCACCAGCAGCACCTCCACCTCCCCCGTCTTCCCGCTCCTCGCACCTTGCTCCTGCTGCGCTCGTTCCAAACTAAAACCCCGTTTTGTGTCTTTCGTGTCTTTCATGGCCATTTTCCAGGGGCGCTCCTCGCTTCTCTTCCCGCTCCTCACCATCACCACCGCCACCCCACGCACCTCCCGCACCTGCCCCTTCTTCCGCTTCACCGGCAACTCCATCTGCCGACCCTCCTGCGCCGCCACACAAAATTCGCGAAGCGGACAAATTTCGCACCGCGGCCGGCTCGGTGGGGGGGTACATACCAGCGCCCCCAGCTCCATCAGCGCCTGATTCAAATCCCCATGCCGCCCGCTCATTTCCTCCCCCCTCATACCCCAAACACCCCCCCTCCGCCCCTCGCTTTTACCCCCCTCACCCCCCCCTCCACCCCCCGTCTGCCCCCCCTTTAGCCCCTGTTTTTGACCCACTTTTGACCCCTGTTTTTGCCCCTCATGCAACCCCTCCACCACCTCCCACAGCGGCCCCAAATTCTTCGTTTGCGCCACATCCCCCTCATACCCCAGCACCCGCGCCAGCACCCGCATCACGTTCCCATCCAGCACCGGTGCCGCCACATTGAACGCGATCGACGCCACCGCCCCCGCCGTGTACCGCCCGATCCCCGCCAGTCCCATCAGCCCCTCCACGGTCTCCGGAAACCGTCCCCCAAACTCCCTAACTACTTGCTGGGCCGTAAGATGCAGATGCTTCGCCCGGCGGTAATACCCCAGTCCCGCCCACGTCGCCAGCACCTCCTGCAGCTCCGCCCCCGCCAGCGCCTCCACCGTCGGAAAACGCTCTAAGAACTTGTGGTAATAGGGTTTAACGGTTTCCACTTGGGTCTGCTGCAGCATCATTTCGCTCAGCCAGATCCGATACGGGTCCTTTTCCCCCCGCCACGGCATCTCCCGCCGCGCGCTGTCATACCACCCCAATAGGTTGTGGGGTAAGTCCTTTTGTAACCGCAACATACGGTGTTTAGGTTGCGCTAATTTCGGTCCCATACCGCCCCAGTATAACAACCCTGTCAAACGCCCCTAACCCCTTGAAAAAAAAGAAGATACAACCATCTCCCATTGCCTCAATCCTCTCCTCAACCCCAACCACCCCGTCGCGCCATCAAAGGGCCCTCACTACCTGTAGTGGTCAAAAAATAGAAATGCCACAAGTCTAGAATTGAAATGGGGTTAAGCTGTGGATAACTTGTCCGTCAAGATTTAGTGAAGAGAATTATTGACACCACCAGATATAGTGGTATTGTAAGAACCCAACGCTCAGGGATGAGCCTGAAACGTCCGCCAAAGTGACTCTCGCGGCACCGGCCGCAATCACCGTCGCCCAAGCCTCTGTGAAACCTTACCCCAGAGCCCCCATAATCGCTCTGCTCGGGAGACCTAAACGGTGGCCACACTTGAACTTACGACCCCCAACCCCACCCCAACACCCACTCGCCCGGACGCCTTCAACCTCTTGAACCAGTCTTCTCCAACCCTCGCAAACTTGAGCAAACGTATGGGCATCCTCTCCGATACACAAATCGAAAAACAAGTCACCATCGAACCCTTCGAAAAAGCTGGAAAACGTGCTGGTAAAATAAGTTACGGCGTTACCAGCTACGGCTACGACGTCCGCGTCGGCACCGCCTTCAAGGTCTTCACCAACGTCAACTCCTCCATCGTCGACCCCAAAGCCTTCGACCCCAAATCCTTCGTCGACCTCGACGCCAGCGAAACCGGCTTCATCCTCATCCCCCCCAACAGCTTCGCCCTCTGCGAAACCGTCGAATACTTCGAAATCCCCCGCGATATGCTCGCAATCTGCGTCGGGAAAAGCACTTACGCACGCTGCGGCATCATCGTCAACGTCACCCCCTTGGAGCCCGAATGGAAGGGCAAAGTCACCATTGAAATCAGCAACACAACTCCCTTGCCCGCCAAGATTTACGCCAACGAAGGCATCGCCCAAATCATCTTCCTGCGGGGTGAAGAAACCTGTGCCCGCAGTTACGCTGACAAATCTGGTAAGTACCAAGATCAACCTGGCCTGACATTACCCAAAGTAGACTAAATCGGCACGCCCCTTGCGTGCCCCAGTGGACCAGTTGCGCCTCGAATTGTTGAGGAAATAAACCAGTTAACAAAACATCGCCAAATAGTTGCATGTCCAGCGATGTAAAGTGTTGTGCGGCGGAAGTTTAGGAGTGGCCAGTCGGAGCGGATCCACCGGCCTGCGGAACCAAGGTTAAGCCGACCTTGTCCCGGTCATGCGTCGACATAATTGCCCTCGGCTCCTAGAGTTACAGAAGCGAAGAAGCGGAAACGTACACCAATATCAACCTCCCAAATTGGACGTAGAAAAATGAAAATTACCCGTCGATTCACCCATGCCGGCGTCGATGTCTTCTCCACCGTCAAGTGGGAACAACGGACCAGCAAAATCTCCCACACCGACGGCACCGTCGTCTTCGAAATGAAAGACGCCGAAATCCCCGCCGATTGGTCACAACTCGCGACAGATATTGTAGTTAGCAAATACTTCCGCAAGGCCGGCGTCCCCCAGGTCGACGCCCACGGCAAGCCCCTCCTCGACGACCACGGCAAACCCAAATTCGGCCCCGAAAAGTCCGTCAAGCAAGTCGTCCACCGCCTCGCCGGCTGCTGGACCCACTGGGGCAAGCAATACAACTACTTCGACTCCCCCGATGACGCCCAAGCCTTCTACGACGAAATGGCCTACATGCTCATCACCCAGATGGCCGCCCCCAACTCCCCCCAATGGTTCAACACCGGCCTCAACTTCGCCTACGGTATGACCGGCCCCTCCCAGGGCCACTGGCACGTCAACCCCGCCACCGGCACCCTCGAACAAACCAAGGACGCTTACACGCATCCCCAGCCCCACGCATGCTTTATACAAAGCGTCGATGACGACCTCGTCAACGAGGGCGGCATCATGGACCTCTGGACCCGCGAAGCCCGCCTCTTCAAATATGGCTCCGGCACCGGCACCAACTTCTCCAAAGTACGCGGCGAAAGCGAAAGCCTCTCCGGCGGCGGCAAGTCCTCCGGCCTCATGAGCTTCCTCAAAATCGGCGATCGCGCCGCCGGCGCCATCAAATCCGGCGGCACCACCCGCCGGGCCGCCAAAATGGTCTGCCTGAACCTTGACCACCCCGACATTGAAGAATTCATCAACTGGAAGGTTCGCGAAGAGGTAAAAGTCGCCTGCTTGGTCGAAGGTATCAAGCATTTGCCCAAAGAACAGCAGGAACTGGCCAAGAGAATGAAGTTGAAGCTCGATTACGACTTCAACGGCGAAGCCTACGCCACCGTCAGCGGCCAAAATTCCAACAACTCCGTCCGCGTGCCCAACAAATTTATCAAAGCCGTCGAAGAAGATGGCGACTGGAGCACCACCAGCCGCATCACCGGAAAAACGCATAAGACCATGAAGGCCCGCGACTTGTGGGGCCAGATCAGCTACGCCGCGTGGCGCTGTGCCGATCCCGGCGTCCAGTTTGATGACACAATCAACGAGTGGCACACCTGCCCCGCCAGCGGCCGCATCAACGCCAGCAACCCCTGCAGCGAATACATGTTCCTTGACAACACCGCCTGCAACCTCGCCTCAATCAACCTGATCAAACTCTTCGACGCCACCACCCGCACGTTCGATATCGACGGCTTCAAACATGCCTGCCGCCTCTGGACGACGGTTTTGGAAATCAGCGTTCTCATGGCCGCCTACCCGAGCCGCGAGATCGCTAAATTGAGCTTTGATTATCGGACGCTGGGTCTCGGCTACGCCAACATCGGCACGATGTTGATGGTCGCCGGCATTCCCTACGACAGCGAAACCGGCCGCGCCATCTGCGGTGCCATCTCCTCCATCATGACCGGCGAAGCCTACGCCACCTCCGCCGAAATGGCCCAAGAATTGGGCGCCTTTGCCGGCTTCGAAAAAAACCGCGATTCCATGCTTCGCGTTATGCGAAACCACCGCGCCGCCGCCTACAACAACGAAGATTCCTACGAATCCCTCACCGCCAAACCCATGGCCATCGACCACAGCCGTTTCAACAACAAACACCCGAACCATTCCAGCCTGCTCGCCGCCGCCCGCGAATGCTGGGATCGCGCCATCGCGCTGGGTGAAAAACACGGCTATCGCAACGCCCAAACAACCGTCATCGCCCCGACCGGCACCATTGGTTTATTAATGGATTGCGACACTACCGGCGTAGAGCCGGATTTCGCACTAGTGAAGTTCAAGAAGCTTTCCGGCGGCGGTCATTTCAAGATTGCGAATCAAAGTATTGAACCCGCCCTGAAAAACCTTGGTTATACGCAAAAGCAAATCAAAGATATTCTCAACTATGTGTTGGGCCACCTCACCTTCAAAGGCGCCCCACACCTCGGCCAGGATGAGTTAAAGGCGAAGGGCTTCACGGATGAAGATCTGGTAAAAACGGAGGCTTGCCTGCCTTCCTTTTTCGAACTGGCCTTCGCCTTTTCTCCCTGGACGCTCGGCGAAGCGTGCATGCAGCGGCTCGGCTTCGCCAAAGAGACGTGGCAGAATCCTAAGTTTAATCTGCTACGGGCTTTAGGTTACACCAAGAAGCAGATTCGCGAAGCCAACGAATACATCTGCGGTACCCAAACCATCGAAGGTGCCCCGCATCTTCGCGAAGATCAATATGCCGTTTTTGACTGTGCCAACAAATGCGGCCGCACCGGCGCCCGCTTTATCCACCACCTGGGCCACATCCGCATGATGGCCGCCGCGCAACCTTTTATCAGCGGCGCAATCAGCAAGACGATCAACATGCCCAATGAAGTGGACGTGGCGGATATCGAAGAAGCGTATATGGAAAGTTGGCGCGTCGCCCTCAAAGCCGTGGCGTTGTATCGCGATGGCAGCAAATTGAGCCAACCCTTGAATTCCTCGGCGGACGATGATACGTCCGACGATCAGGATGTGGACGCTTTGAAGGCAGAGAATGCCACCGGCTGCCAAACCTGCGGCGATCCTTCTGTAAGCCACGAATGCAAGACACGGGTAGAGACACCTGCGTCAGCATCGACGATCACGGCGACCGAACCCATCGAACGCGTGGTGGTGAAAATCGTGGAGCGTCCGTTCCGTCGTCGCCTGGCCGACACGCGGGCGAGCATCACGCACAAGTTTGATATTCAAGGTCATGAAGGCTACATCACCGTGGGGATGTTTGACGACAACACGCCGGGTGAAGTGTTCATTACGATGGCCAAGCAGGGCAGCACGATCAACGGTTTGATGGACACAGTGGCGACGCTGATTTCGCTGAATCTGCAATACGGTGTGCCGGTGGATGCGATTGTGCGTAAGTTTGAGCACATGCGTTTTGAGCCCGCGGGCTATACGCAGAATCGCGATATTCCGATGGCCAAGAGCTTGATGGATTATGTGGCGCGTTGGCTGGGGATGCAGTTTATTCCCGGTTACCGCTTGGAGAACGCCCCCAAGCGGGAAAGTGCCGATCATGGCGAGCCGATTCCCGTGGCGGTGCCGGTGGTGGTGGTCTCCAACAATCCGCCAACGAATGGTCATGGCACTGGCGGCGGGCGTGAGATCGTTCGCGAAGCGGTTTCCGCAATGATCCCGGCTGGGCACAACGGTGGAACCTCCGTGATGCTTCAGTCGCATACGGAAACGATCGTGATGGAGTCCAGCCGGCAGGCGTCGAATCAGTTAAACGAGGCGATGAGCCAGTTGATGGGCGACGCGCCGGTGTGCACCTGTGGTGCGATTACCGTGCGGAATGGAACATGTTACAAGTGCCTGAATTGTGGTGCATCGCTGGGATGCTCCTGAGGACGGCGCAGTATTTGTGGTAGGGAAGTAGCGGCGGCATGCAGGTTTACCTGCAAACGGAATGAGGCCGCAGCCATGTGAACCGGATTTCCTTCTCCCCTTCCTTGAAGAGCCTGGGGATCGCCAAAAGCGGTTCCCAGGTTTTTTTGTTGACCCGGAAATTGGGCCGGACAATGGTGGTGGGAAAAGCGGTGGGGTGTGTCTCTTGACACAAAGCATCGGCATCCGCATGATTGGCACATGGAAAACCACACTTCTCTCGATAATCCCGTTTCCAAAATCATTGAAGATGGCATCACGTTTGACGATGTGCTGCTGATTCCGCGCCGGTCGGATTTCATTCCGACGGATGCGGACGTGCGCACGCAGCTTACGCGTTCCATTCAACTCAATATACCTCTGCTCTCGGCACCGATGGATACGGTGACGGAAGCATCGCTGGCGATTGCGCTGGCGCAGGAAGGTGGACTGGGATTTATCCACAAGAACATGCCGATCGATGTGCAGTGCCGCGAAGTGGAGAAGGTGAAGCGCTCGGAGAACGGCATCATTTTCGATCCCGTGACGTTGCCGCCGGATGCGACGGTGGAACAGGCGCGGCAGATCATGCGGGAGCAAAATATCTCGGGCATTCCGATTACGGTCAACGGCGGGGAATTGGTGGGCATTCTCACGCGGCGCGATCTAAAATTTCACGAGGGGGGCGATGGCGGGAATCCGGTCAAGGACATCATGACGAAATCTAACCTGGTGACGGCGCCAGTGAACACGACGCTGAATGAAGCGGAGCGCATACTCAACAGTGCGCGGGTGGAAAAGCTGCTGCTGATCGATGATCGCAAGCGGTTGGTGGGAATGATCACGATGCGCGACATTGACAAGACGCATCAGTTTCCGCGCGCGTGCAAGGATGCGCGCGGGCGGTTGCGCGTCGGGGCGGCGGTGGGCGTAAAGCAATTGGATCGCGTGGAAGCGCTGATCAAGAAGGATGTGGATGTGGTGGTAGTGGATACCGCCCATGGACATTCGGCCAACGTGATCGAGTCGGTGCGCGAGATCAAACGCCGGTTCAATATTCAGGTGGTTGCGGGAAACATCGCGACGGGCGAAGCGGCGCGGGATTTGATTGAGGCTGGGGCGGATGCGATCAAAGTTGGAATCGGGCCGGGCAGTATTTGCACCACGCGGATTATCTCCGGCGTGGGTGTGCCGCAGATTACGGCGATTTTCAACGCGGTGAAGGTGGCGCACGCGGCGGGTGTGCCGGTGATCGCTGACGGGGGAATTCGACACAGCGGGGACATCACCAAGGCGCTGGCGGCGGGCGCATCGTGCGTAATGATGGGGTCGTTGTTTGCGGGCTTGGATGAATCGCCGGGCGAGATGGTGATTCGGCGCGGGAAACGTTTCAAGAGTTATCGCGGGATGGGTTCGATGGGCGCGATGGTTCAGGGATCGGCCGATCGATACGGGCAGGCGAAGGTCAAGGAATCGAGCAAGCTGGTGCCGGAGGGCGTAGAAGGTCTTGTGCATTACCGCGGGCCGCTGGGTGATTTCGTCTACCAGATGGTGGGGGGGCTACGCGCGGGCATGGGTTACTGTGGAACAAAGACCATTGACGAATTGCGCAAGGATGCGCGGTTTGTGAAGGTCACTTCGGCATCCATGGTCGAGAGCCATCCGCACGATATTCAGATTACACGCGAGTCGCCGAACTATCACACGGGCGAGCGCGATGGGGAATAATCCGTCCGGCCCGGCGTTGGTCCATTTCTAGCTTGCGCAATTTTTCTATTGGTTTCTGCGCGTCCTCATCTCTCTGGAGATATGTGCATGTTTTATGCCCCCGCACCGTTTGGCGCCCTTCCCACCGCGGCACAATTGGCGTGGCAACGTCTTGAGCGATCGTTGTTTGTCCATTTCACGGTCAATACTTTCACGGATCGAGAGTGGGGCGATGGAACGGAAAGCCCCAGCGTGTTCAATCCCACGGAATGTGATCCGCGACAGTGGGCGCGGGTGGCGAAGGCGGCGGGATTCAACCTGCTCATTTTGACCTGCAAACATCACGACGGTTTTTGCCTCTGGCCCAGCAAGTTCACGGATCACAACATCAGCCATTCGCCGTACAAAAAGGGCAAGGGCAACCTGGTGCGCGAGTGGGTGGATGCGTGTCGGGCGGAGGGATTGAAGGTGGGGATGTATCTTTCGCCCTGGGATCGGCATGAGAAATCTTATGGGGATTCGGAACGGTATAACGATTATTTTGTGAATCAATTGACGGAGTTACTGACGCAATATGGCGAAGTGCACGAAGTCTGGTTTGACGGGGCGTGTGCGGAAGGCCCCAACGGTAAGCGGCAGGTGTATGACTGGCCGCGATTCCAAGCGACGGTGCGGCAGTTTGCGCCGGATGCGGTGATGTTCTCGGATGCCGGTCCGGACGTGCGTTGGGTCGCCAACGAGCGCGGGTTCGCGGGCGATCCGAGCTGGGCGACGGTGGATACGGCGGTAACCACGAAGCCGGGGGATTTTTCTGATGTGATTCGCGATTCTCTGCATCATGGGAACATGAATGGCGATACGTGGCGGCCGGCGGAATCGGACGTGTCGATTCGGCATGGGTGGTTCTGGCACGAAAAAGAGAACGGACAGATTCGCACGCCGCAGAGCCTGGTGGATTTGTATTTCCGCTCGGTGGGGAGAAACAGCCTTATCTTGCTGAACATTCCCCCCGACCAGCGGGGTTTGTTTCATGAGAATGATGTAGCCTCGGTGATGGAATTCCATCGGAGGCTTGAGAGCATTTTTGCGACAGATCTGGCTGCGGGGAAAAATGTGACGGCGTCCTCCACGCGGGCCCATGATGGGATATTTTCGGCCGGTCGTGTGGTGGACGGGCATCCGGAATCTTATTGGGCCACGGACGACGGCGTGACGACGGGGTGGGTGGAGATCGACCTGGGATCGCCGCAGAAGATCAACGTGATTTGTTTGCAGGAACAGATCCGCTTGGGGCAGAGGGTGGCCAGGCATCGGGTGCAGGTGCTGGAAGGCGCCGAATGGAAGACCGTGGCGAATGGGACCACGATTGGCTACAAGCGGTTACATGGAATTCCGGTGGTTACGGCTCAGCGCGTGCGGCTGGAGATCGAGGAATCTCTGGCATGCCCGACGATTCTGCGGTTTGCCCTATATCACAGCGAACTGGTTACTCGGGAGATGGTAGATGAAACGCTGATGAAGCAGCGCGAGGATAACATTTGGGGCAATGATATTGCGGCGCAGTAATCGCGTTTCCTGAAACAGTGGGCACGCAGGATCGAAGCAAATTTTGGCTGAGTTTCTTCAGAATGCGCGACCAGAACCGGCCTTGGTAAGGGGAACCGGTCGGGCTGACTGACAACACGAATTGCGGAGTAGAGAGTCCGAAATGCGACAGCGGACAAGCCGATTAAATCTCGGGACTGATTACCGTATCTATGGGGGAAATGGCCTTTTTCTCTTTAAGGCTGGCCGCCGTATCGGCGAGGGTGGTGGTGGAAAGGTAGGCGCGGAGGCGCTGACGGATGGGCTTGAATAGGTCATGTTGGGGGCAGGGGACCTGGTCATTGCACTTGGCCAAACCGACGACGCAGCCGTCAATTTGGTGGCCGCCATCAACGGCTTCAATGATCTGCAGAATCGATATTTCGTGGGCGGGGCGTGCCAGAGCAAAGCCACCACCAGGGCCTTTGGCGCTGGCTAGAAGGCCTGCTTCGACGAGTTGGCGGAAGATTTTCGCCAGGAACTCGCGCGGGAGGCTGGCTTGATCGGTGAGCTTATCGAGCATGACGAAACCGGCCCGACGGCCAGTGCCGGTAGCGGCAGCCTCTTGCCCCATCAGGACCAGCTCAGAAAGAGCACGAATAGCATATTCACTAGGGTTGGAAAAAATCACGGTTAAAATCTCCTTATTGAATGAATTTAAGCCCATTTAGCCATCTATTACAAGTGAAATTCTGAAAAACGTTTGACATCATCATGGCAAACCGGTTAATTTAAGACTAATAAGTAGTCTTTTCGATCTGGGATTCACAATTAAAATTTTACATTGGCTGAAATCTGGCAGGAACTTCGTTTGGACCTGCCAAGAGTTTTAAAGTACGAGGATTGCCTGAATGTCGACTCTTTTGCAGACCGATCAAGAAACCGACCTTTGCGAGTGTGGCTGCGACGGCGCATGCCATATGGGGAAGAACCCCAAACTCAAACTGTTTATTGAAGAGACCATCGCCCTGTGCAAACCGGATGAAGTGGTGTGGTGCGATGGATCGCGTCGGGAATATCAGCGCTTATGTCAGTTGATGGTGCAGGCGGGGACGTTCATTCCGCTGGATGCCAAAAAACGTCCGGACTCGTTTTTGTGCCGCTCGGATCCGGCGGATGTGGCGCGCGTGGAGCAGTCGACATTCATCTGTTCGGCGAATCGCTCGGACGCCGGTCCCACCAACAACTGGGCCGATCCACGGGAGATGAAGGAGAAACTGGCGGGGCATTTTTCCGGCTGCATGAAGGGCCGGACAATGTACGTGATTCCGTATTCGATGGGACCGGTGAACTCGCCGATTGGAAAGATTGGCATTGAATGCACCGACAGTCCGTACGTGGTTGTAAACATGCACTTGATGACACGGGTGGGCATCCAGGTGCTGGAAAAAATGGGGGCAAGCGAGGACTTTGTTCGCGGGCTGCACTCGGTGGGCATGCCTCTTGGTGAGAGCGCGGCAGATGTGCCGTGGCCCTGCAATGAGGAGCACAAATATATATGTCATTTTCCCGAGACGCGGGAGATCCAATCGTTTGGCTCCGGGTACGGGGGCAATGCTCTGCTTGGCAAAAAATGCCATGCCTTACGCATTGCCTCCGTCCAGGCCCGGGACGAAGGCTGGCTGGCCGAGCATATGTTGATTTTGAAGTTGACGTCGCCGGCGCGCGAAGTGAAATATGTCGCGGCGGCATTTCCGTCGGCGTGCGGCAAGACGAATCTGGCGATGATGGAACCGACGCTGGCCGGGTGGAAGGTCGAGACGATTGGCGATGACATCGCGTGGATGAAATTCGGAGCCGATGGCCAACTGTACGCGATTAATCCGGAAGCCGGTTTTTTCGGCGTGGCGCCGGGCACCTCGATGAAGAGCAATCCCAATGCGATGCGAACGATTACTCGCGGAACGATATTCACCAACTGTGCGTTGACGCCTGATGGGGACGTGTGGTGGGAAGAAATGTCGAAACCAGCGCCCGAGCATCTGACGGATTGGACGCGTCGCCCGTGGACACCTCAGTCGAGCAGAAAAGCGGCCCATCCGAACGCCCGCTTCACCGCGCCGGCGCGCCAGTGCCCGGTCATCGCTGCCGAATGGGAAGATCCCCGGGGCGTGCCGATCTCCGCGATCCTTTTCGGCGGCCGCCGTGCAAGCGTGGTGCCGCTGGTGAATGAATCACTGAGCTGGCGTCACGGCGTGTTTCTCGGTTCGATCATGGCGTCGGAGACGACGGCGGCGGCGGCGGGAAAGGTCGGCGCTCTGCGGCGTGATCCAATGGCTATGCTGCCGTTCTGTGGCTATCACATGGGTGATTATTTCGCGCATTGGCTGAAGGTCGGATCGAATGCACCGAAGGCCGACAAGCTGCCGCGCATTTTCCAGGTGAACTGGTTCCGCAAAAATGCTGAGGGCAAATTTCTGTGGCCGGGGTATGGAGATAACTGCCGCGTATTAAAATGGATTTTTGAGCGATTGACCAAGCCGACATGTGACGAGAGCGATGCGGCGAAGACGGCGGTGGGTTATCTGCCGAAACCGGGAACTGTGGATTTGAGCGGTCTGAACATGGACGCTGCAAACCTGAAGGATTTGTTAAGTGTCGACGCGCCCGGCTGGTTGGCCGAGGTTCCGTCGGTGAAGGAACATTACGCCAAGTTCGGGGATCGGTTACCGCAAGGATTAACCGAAGAGCTGGAGTCTCTTGAGCACCGCCTGAAATCCAGCTCGTAATCGATGTGTTGTCGGTGCCTCGGACTTGGTTCCTTCTTTTCTCTCTTCGGGCCATTGATTCCAAGCTTGCACTTTTAGCACACTCCGTACACCGACTCATTCTTATGAGAATGGGTCGGCGATGCGCGCAACCTTACGGCAGGTGAAAAGTGGCCGTTACGGGTCGATGGTCGGAGGCGTCATCAAATACACCGCCATCAGATATTATGGCGGGGCCGACAAGGTAAGATTTCAGGGCGGGGGAAATGAAAATGTTGTCGATGGCCTCTTTGTAGCGGGCATTGCGGAAAGTGATGCGGGGTTCCACGCCGGCGAGGGTATCGACGAGGGGGGGATGGGTCGCGTTGAGAACTTTCTGCGTAGCTGGGGATTCGGGGAGATCGTTGAAATCACCGGCAATGAGGTAGAGCGATTTGTGCTTGACCTTCTGCAGATCGTCGAAAACCACAGCGATGCGGTTGGCTTCGCGTAGACGCCAGGCGTTGGATTGGGGATCACCTTCGGTGTTCCACTTGGATTTGAGATGGACGCCGAAGACGGCGATCTCGTAGCCAGGGCGGATGCGGACGTCAAAGCGGGTGAGGTCGCGGGCGAAGTTGTTGGAGGTGCGGTGGCCGACGCCCTCAACGAGTTCCATGAAGCGGTGGCTGACGGTGCGGACGACAGGGTAGCGGGAGAGGAGGGCGACGGTGATGCCACGAGGGTCTTCGCTGACGGTATCGACGGCGTAGGTGTAGCGGAGGTCGGCGAGTTTTTCCTTGTTGAACTGTTTGAGGAATCCTCCGGCTTCAACTTCCTGAAGGATGAGGATGTCGGCGTTGAGTTCCTTGATGGCGGCGGCGAGCGTGTCAAGCTGCGCCGGTGTTTTGGGCTTGGTTTTGTCGTCGTCGGTGTAGGGATTATCGTGGGTGTCGAAAAAGTTCTGGATGTTGTAGGTGGCGACGGTGAAGGTAACGGGTTGGGTGGGTTGCGTAGCGGCACCATCCGCAATGGAGGGTTGGGGGATCGCGGGCTGGGTGCAGGCGGAGAGGGTAAAAAGGAAGAATAGAAGCGCGGCGGCGAAGGGGCGGATGTGGGGTAAGGAGACTTTTGCGTGGCGCAGCATGGGAGTACCTCGGTAAGTGAAAGGACAGCAGACTAACACGGCAGGCGCGGAAGGGTTGCAGGTATTTTTAGCAGTAGGGGCCGGGTAAGCTCCATTGCATGTATATCCTCCCCCCGTTCAAGTTAGATTAAGGTGCCGCGGGGGCAAGGCGGGGGTGCCAAGTGGAGCCCGCCGCGGTGTCTTTGACTTCGACGCCCAACGCCGTGAGCTGGGCACGAAGTTCGTCGGATTTAGCCCATTCTTTGGCGCTACGTGCGGCGATGCGGGCGGCGACAAGTGATTCGACGTGTGCGGTTTTTTCCGCATCGAGCGGACGCAGGGGAGGAAAAATAACGCCCAGGACTTGATCGACACGGCGCAATGCGGCGAGGGCGGCGGCGGCGGCGGCGGGTTCAATTTTCTTCTGTTTCATGAGCGGGTTGGCCCATGTGAAGACGGCGGCGAAAGCGCCTGCGGTGTTGAGGTCATCATCCATGGCGAGCGAAAATTCGGAAAGCATCTTGGCATCGCCGGCGGTATTCGCTGGTGATAGACCTCCCGCGGCATTTGCACCTGACGCTGCGGCGAGCTTTTCAGCAAGGTCGCGCAGGGTGGTGACAGCGGCAGCGGCGTCGTGAAGCCCCTGGAGGCTGAAGTTCATGCTCTCACGATACCGCGTGCTGATGAGGGCGAAGCGGATGGCCAGCGGGTCATAACCTTGCGCGATCAGATCGCGAATGGTGAAAAAAGTGCCTTTGGATTTGGACATCTTCGCGCCGTTGATCATCAGGTGGCGATTGTGCATCCAGTAGCGGCTGAATGTATGGTTCGTAGCGCCTTCGGATTGGGCGATCTCGCACTCGTGGTGGGGGAAGATGTTGTCTTCGCCACCGGTGTGGATGTCGATGGTGTCGCCCAGCAGGGTGGTGGCCATGGAACTGCATTCGATATGCCAACCGGGGTAGCCTTCGCCCCAGGGCGAGGGCCAACGCATGACGTGGGTGAAGTCGGGTTTCCAGAGGAAGAAATCGGCCGGATGTTTTTTTGCCGCGCCCTCGGCGGTGCGGCCGCCGGCACCGTGCGAGAGTTTGTCGATGCTGTTGCCGCTGAGTTTTCCGTAGGCGGGGAAACTGCCGACGGAGTAGTAGACGACGCCGTCGGTGCCGACGTAGGCGTGACCTTTTTGAATGAGACGCTGGATCATCTCGATGAAGGCCGGGATGAAACGGGTGGGGCGCGGCATGATGCGCTCTTGGTTGGCGGGCTCAGCGGCATCGAAATCTTGAACGACCGCGAGTTGGAGATTGCGCGCGTCCTGAAGGAAGGCATCAATGAAGAACTGGGCGACCTGGTGGGGATCGTCGGGGTTTTCAACCAATGCGCGGCCAGTTTTCTTGGATTCCTTCATGCGGGCCTGCGCCACGGCCATCTTATCTTCGCCAGAGGCGTCCGCGGTGGTGTCTTCGGTCATGTGGCCGACGTCAGTCATGTTCATGACTTGCTGGACTGTCGCACCGCAGAATTCGAGGTATCGACGGAGCGTGTCGGCGAAGAGGAAGGCGCGGAAGTTGCCGATGTGCGCGTAGTCGTAGACGGTGGGGCCACAGGAGTAGATCTTGACGAGGGCGCCGCAAAGGGGGTCGGCTGGGTTGGGGCCGGGTTGAAGGGGGAGGAAATTCATGAGTTCATGCTGGAGAGTATTGTAGAAGCGGGTGGACATGGTGCTCCGAAAAAGCAGAACGTTTTGGGTTAGGGAATTTTGGCCACAGTGCAAAGCGAGTGAAGGTTTGAACATGATAAAGGCGCAGGGCGCGAGGGTCGAGAGAAAGTTTTCTCAGGGGCGCGATGCTGGCGGCGGTGTTTTTTTTCTATGGCGGAAAAGCCAGGGGAGGAGGTCCTTCTCCGCATACGCTCTGGACCAGGAGTTATGCGGAGCATCAGGATATTCCGTGTACTTGATGTCTGCCTTGGCCTCCTGAAGCGCTTTGACGATCTGGCGTGACAGGCCGGGAGCGACGGTGGAATCTTTGGCACCGTGAAAATTCCAAACAGGTATTTTGGAGTTGGCAAGAAGGGGCGCAATGGAATCTACTGCGCCACCACAGATGGGAATGGCGGCGGCGAAGGTGTCGGGCGATTCGGTGATGGCCTGCCACGTACCGAAGCCACCCAACGAAATCCCCGTGATGTATAGGCGGGAGGAATCGACCGGATATTTTTGGGTGATCGCGGCGAGGAGTTCGAGGGTGAGCTGGAGGGTCTCAGAAGATTGGTTGATGGGGGTGATTTTTTGGTCTTTGAAATCGACGCCACCCCAGCTCTGTTTTTTGGGGCATTGCGGCGCGAGAACGAAGCAGGGGTAATCTTTTTGAGTAGCATCGGAAACGAGAAGTTTGGCCGCGGTAAATCCGCCATCGGTCAGTTGCCCGGAATTGTTGTCACCGGAGCCGCCTGAACCGTGCAGATAAAGTACGAGGGGGAGCTTCTCTTTGAAGTTCGGATCTTTGGCGGCCTTGGGGACATAGAGGCGGTAGCGGAAGGTCTTGCCGGCGGCATCGGTGTGGGTGAGAGGCTGGTAGGCATCAACAAATGCGGGGAGGGTGGCGGATTTTTGGGAGGCGGCCGATGTGGTACCAGAGCTGGTGGACTGGGTCGCGGGGGCGGGATCAGCGGCGAAGAGCGTAAGGCTGAGGCCCAGCGCGAGGGCGAAGGCTGGGAGCGCGGCGCTTCGGAGCAGGCGGTTCATGAGATCTCCAGTATGGGGCAGGTGGGTGGCGATCGATGGCGATAGGTTATACGAAGTAGGCCTTCTTGAAGTAGATGATGGTGAGGGATAGCGCGATGCCGAGAATGATGTGGCGAAGGGATTGGGGGTTGATTTTGCGGGCAAGTTTCATGCCGTAGTAGCCACCGAGGAGCGCGAGGAGGGCCATGGCAATGGCGAGTGGCCAGTGGACTTTTTCGGAGGAAGTTGCGGTGAAAAGCGAGTAGAGGACGAAGACGAGAGCCGCCGCGCCGTTAATGAGGGTGGCGAGGAGTGCTTTAAGGGCGTTCATTTGATGGATGGAATCGAGACCCGCGAAGGCGAGCGAGGCCAGCATGAGGACGCCGATGCCGGCACCGAAGTATCCGCCGTAGACGGCGACGAAGAACTGAATGAAGCCAACGAAAAGAGTCCACTTGAACGAGCGGTCGCCATGCTTGCGTCCGGCCCAGCGGGCGATGGGTTTGGAGAAGGCGAAGAGGAGGGTGGCGAAGGCGAGCAGCCAGGGGATGGCGTAGCGGAAAGTTTCGTTCCGGGTGAAGACGAGCAGAAGAGCGCCGGCGGTGCCGCCGAGAAGGGAGATGGCCGAATAGAGCTTGACCATGTTACGGGGGAGCTTGGCGATATCATTCTTGGCGGCGGCGATGGAAGAAGCGGAGCCAAACCAGAGACCGACAGTCGAGGTGATGTTGGCGGATTTTTCCGTCAGCCCGGCGAGGGAAACGAGCGCGGGAAAAGTGAGGAATGTACCCCCGCCAGCTATGGCGTTGATAGCGCCGGCGAGTGCCGCGGAGAGGGAGGTGAGGATGAAGGGGACGGCATTCATGGGGATGCACTACGTTTCAAAGTTTCAGGATTCAGGCGAGGGCTGGGCGAAGTTTTGCTGGTGGAGCCAGTGGGCGGCAGGTGTGGTCCAAAAGGGTTTTTGGCCGAAGCCGTGCCCGCCAAATTCACCGCGGAGGTAAACGTGCTGGACGTTGTTTTGCGTCAGGACGGCGGCGTAATCATCGGAGTTCTTGACCGGGACGAGTTGGTCCTGGGTGGAGTGAACGAGGAACGCAGGAGGGGTGTGGGGCGTGACGTGGAGTTCGTTGCTGAGGAGGCGGAGCAGATCGGGCGAGGGGTTGGGGCCCAGCAGATTCTCACGCGAGCCGGAGTGGCCGTGAGGGGACATGGTAATGACGGGGTAGAGGAGGATTTGGAGATTGGGACGTGAGGATGCGCGCTCGATGGGATCAGGCGCTGCGGGGTTGCCGGAGTCAAAGTGAGTGGCAAGGGTAGCCGCGAGGTGGCCGCCGGCGGAGAAGCCGAGGATACCGATGCGTTGGGGGTCGAGGTTCCATGTTGGGGCATTGTGGCGGATCGTGCGGAGGGCGCGGGCCGCATCATGTAGTTGAACCGGATGACGGTGAGTAGGGCCTAGGCGGTAGCGGAGGACAAAGGTGGTAATGCCGAGGGAGCTGAGCCAGAGAGCTGGAGGATTGACTTCGTGCTCGGCGAGGTTTTGGTAGCCGCCTCCGGGACAGACGATGAAAGAGGCACCTGTAGGGCTCTGCGGGAGGAAGACTTGGAGCGTAGGTTCGGGAGTGTTGGGGTAGAGGGGGAAGGTTTGAAGATTGTTGTTCATATGTACCTCCAATAAATAGTTGGGAATTTTGCGTGAGGGCTGGTGGATGAGTGGCTGGTGTTTTAAGTCAGGAGTTTGGCCGGTGGGGGCTGCGCGTGAAGGAGCTTCTCGACTTCGTTGGCGACGCGGTCTGAGGCCAGGATGTTATCGCGGGGGTGCAAGGGCGCGGTGAGCGTGGCGAGGTCCTGCGACATCTTTTGACGCAGCTCCGGTTGGCTAAGCAACTCGATGGCTTGGCGGGCGACGGGCAGGGGAGAACCGTAGAACGGGATGAACTCAGGGACCAGCTGCCGGTCGGCCAGGATGTTCACGATGGAGATGAAGCGAGTGTTGATGAAGAAACGGGCAAGGATGTGCCAGGTGAAGCGATTGACCCGGTGGAGGACGATCATCGGCTTGGCGTGCCGGGCGATCTGAAGTGTGGCCGTGCCGGACTTGGCGAGGACCAGATCGGCCCAGCGAATGATCGCGTCGGCGGAACCGACACGGATATCGACGGGAGTGTTTGCGTTGCGGAGGTGGTGGCGGATTTGCCAAGCGCGTTCATTGGAAGGAGCGACGGCGACAAAGTGGGCGTTGGAAAAACGGCCTTTGATTTCGGAGAGGATTTCCAGCATGGCAGGCATGTGGGCGTTGATTTCGGCTTTACGGGAACCGGGAAAAATGGCGATGCGGGGAGCCGCAGGCGATGCGGTGGAAGCGTCAGCGGTCGTGCGCGTGAACGCCATGCGTTGGGTCCCTGATGCTCGGGACTGATTGGAAGGTTTGATGCCCGGGAGAGGGGGATCGAGGAGCACCGGGTTGAAGTCCGGCGAATTGTGGAAAAGTTGCGGCGAGTTTTCAGGAGAGATATCGAACAGGGGGTGGCCGACGTAAACGGCGTGAATGCCGCGCGATCGAAAGTAGGATTCTTCGAACGGAAGGACGCAGCACAGGGTGTTGACGGCGGCTTTGATTTTGGCGACGCGCCAAGGCCGCGAGGCCCACACTTGCGGCGCGACATAATAGCAGACGGGGATGCGCAGCCGCGTGGCGGCCGCAGCAATGCGGAGGTTGACGGTGGAGGAATCAATGGGGATGACGACCTGAGGATGGAGGGTGGCGAGCTCTTTCTTGATGAGCTTGAGAGTGCGTTGCCAGTAGCGGGCGTGAGTGAAGATCGCTGCGATGCCCATGGCCGATTGCCGGACAGGGTTGGCCAGAAGGCGGCAGCCGGCGGCTTTCATGAGGTCGCCGCCGACCCCGACGAAGGTCGCGTGCGGAAATTTGCGTTGGAGTGCGGCGATGAGTGCCGCACCAAGGGCATCACCGGAGTGTTCCGCGGCGGAAAGGAAGAATATGGGAGCAGACGAGGCGATTTAGCGACTCCTTGCGGCGTGAAGAGAATAGAGGATAGCGGAAGGAGGTTGGATGCGTAAGGAGATGACGATCGCGGAATCCTTCGGGTATGAAGGTGCCGACCTTGCGAAACATTCGCACGCGGGGAATGGGTTATCCATATGCATCAATCGAACAATCGGCAACATTGAACCCCATTTAATGCTGCCCCAAGGGCAATGGGGATGAGTGAGGGAGAGAGAAATCACACCGCTATGCGGTGTGATTTAATTGAGTATGAACAATGGGCAACATATACCAATTTGCTTTAACCTTCGAGCTTGGGCAATATAGAACCGCATTGACACCGACGACACCGCATTTTCAAAAACCACTTTTTTGGAAGGAAATTTAGGACTGACTTTTGGACGAAACTGCATTATTGAGCAGATAATGTGCTGTATTAAAACTAAACCTTCAAGTTTCAAGTATTTTTTAGGAGCACGTTTTTCAGGTTTAGTGCGGGGGGCCTTGTTGGGCAGGTTCATTCGCAAGTAGCTGACGTTCTTGCGGGGTAAGAGTGAGCGCGGCCGCAGCGGCGCAGTCCTGTATGTTTGGGATCTTGGTGGTGCCGGGAATGGGGAGAACGTGGGGGCCGGCGCTGAGGAGCCACGCGAGGGCCACGCGCTGGGGGGAGACGTTGCGCGAGGTGGCGATCTGGCTGATGGCGGCATGCTTGGTGGCGAGGTTTTTGGCGCCGTCCATGCCGTCGAGCGGAGACCAGGGGAGAAATGCAATATTGTGGGCGCGGGTGAATGCGAGTGTGCCGTCGAATTCGGGATTGCGATGAGCCCGGGAATATTGATTTTGGAGCGAGACGATTTTGGCACCGGTGGCGAGGGCGGTGGTGAGCTCGGCGACGGAATGATTGGAGGCGGCGATGTTGAGGATTTTGCCTTCTTTTTGCAGTTTAAGGAGTTCGCCATAGGTGTCATGAAGCGGGGTTTTAGCATCGATACGGTGGTATTGCTGAATGGGGATGGCGTCGACGCGGAGATTTTTGAGGGAGGATTCCGTGGCTTTGCGAACGTGCGCGGGTGAGCCATCGCGCTCCCAGCGACCGCCGGGGCGGGTCATGCCGCACTTGGTGATGATGAGGATTTTTTGTCGGATTGCGGGAGAGAGCTCGGCGATGGCTTTGCCGAAGAGACGTTCGTTGTGGCCGAGGTCGGCTTCATCGAGGCAGTACACGTCGGCGGTGTCCATGAGGGTGATGCCGGCGTCGACGGCGGCGTGGATGACTTTGATGGCATCGGGTTGGGAAGGACGGGAG
>JBBRWV010000049.1:0-23479 GCA_038248985.1 Phycisphaerae bacterium | reverse complement strand
GCTGGCGCGGGGGGAGACGGATTGGGTGTTGCTGGATGGGGTGACGTTTCGGCCGAAGGCGATTCCGGAGAGTATTCAGGAGTTGTATAAGGGGGCGTAGGGGTGGGAGGTGGGGATTGACAGGCAAGTATCCATTGGCAATTGGCAATGGATAATTGGGTGAGGGATTGGGTGAGGATTTATTGTATTTATATATGTAGATTTTTACGCTCTAAGGCGTGTACTACAAGCAGTGGGGGCGCAAGGCTGTTATATGGGTGGGGGGGGATCGGGGTGTTGTTTTAATAGCCTTCGACGGTGACGGTGTAGGGGGGGGCACCGAATTTGAGGCGGCCGCCGGAGACTTTGGAGGCGCCGTCGAGGGTATAGATGACTTGCTTGCCCTTGCGTTTGTTGGTGATGATGCGATTCATGCGGAGGAGGCCCAGGTGGTGGGAGACGGTGGGCTGGGGGAGTTTGAGTTCTTCGCAGAGGGTGGTGACGTTGCGTTCGCCGGAGGCGAGCAGGACAACGATCTGGAGTCGGGTTTTGTCGGAGAGGAGCCGGAAGAGCTGGCAAAGGCTGGCGAGTGATTGTTCTTCAGCGGCGGCGGATTTAGAAGCCATGGTACCTCCACGTGGTTATGGCATGAGGGTGAAGCGTGGTCAAAGGGCACGAGCAACATATCGGCCCAGCAAGCTATCAACATGGGTGAACATCAAGAGGAGTTAACGATCATAAGATTCAGGCGTGAGAAGTCAATGAGGGAGCTGGAGGGGTCAGTGGGTCAGGGCCCGAAGTGGGCGGGGTGTTCATATGGGGCGGAGGGGATACTTACTATTTGAGGGGAGATCGGCTGGGGGGACAGGCTTGTCAAATGGGGGGGATGCGGGTAAAACCTGACGCTTCGTTGGGTTTGATCGAAGTGCCGCCGGGAATGGTCTTGCAAGGAAGCAAAATCGCGTGAAGTTTATTCTCGTGGATCAATTGATAGCGCTGGAGACGAACAAGCAGATCGTCATGGCGAAGAATGTATCCATGGCGGAGGAATATCTGGGGGATCATTTTCCGGGGTTTCCGGTTTTGCCGGGGGTGATGATGCTGGAGGCATCGATCCAGGCGGCGGCGTGGCTGGTGCGGGTGGCGACGGATTTCAAGAAGAGCGTGGTGGTGTTGCGGGAGGCACGCGGGGTGAGGTACGGGACGTTTGTGGTGCCGGGGAACACGCTGGTAATCACGGCGGATGCGACGGAGATTGGGGAGGGGCGCTCGGATTTCAAGGTGAAGGGGGTGGTGAATGGGCAGACGGCATTTCAGGCGCGGCTGGAGCTGGCGCATTTGAATTTGGCGGATACGGACCCGGCGATGGGGCTGGTGGATAAGAATCTTGTGGCGGCGATGCGTGAGCGTTGGCAGACGATTGTACAACACAGCCCGGTCATGTTGCCGGGCTGAACGGATTACCGGATAATACGAAGTGTCAATAAATTGGAGGCGATCATGCCGATGACAGAAGCCGAAGTGTTTGAGAAAGTTAAGAAAGTGCTGACGGAGGCGTTGGCGGTCGATGATGATGAGGTGACGCCGGAGGCGCGTTTGTCGGAGGATCTGGGGGCGGAATCGATTGATTACCTGGATATTACGTTCCAGTTGGAGAAGACGTTCACGATCAAGATTCCGAAGGGGGAGTTAATTCCGGAGAATCTGTTTACGAACCCGGAGTTTGTGCAGAATGGGCGGATGACGGAGAAGGGGATCGAGGAGTTGAAGACGCGGATGGCGTTTGCGGACATCAGCAAGTTTGTGGCGGACCCGGACATCAACAAGTTTCGGGATATTTTCACGGTGGACACGCTGTGCAAGTATGTGATGACGAAGGTGAATACCTGAGCGGCGGCGGGCCTGGGCGGGCAGGCCCGGTTGCAGGTGAATGACGGTATTGGAGCACGGAGGCACGCAGGCGAGCAAGAGGGCTGGCGTGTTTTTGAACTTGTGGAAGCGGGACGTGGATGCGTTGGATCTGGATCGACAAGTTTGAGAAATTTGAAGTGAACGTGGCGGCGGTGGCGATCAAGAATGTGTCGCTGGCGGAGGATCATCTGCACGATCATTTTCCGGGTTTTCCGGTGATGCCGGCGAGTTTGATGGTGGAAGGGATGGCGCAGACGGCGGGGATATTGGTGGGTGCGGCGCGGAATTTTCAAGAGAAGGTGATTTTGGCGAAGATTGGGCGGGCGACGTTTTCGCGGCTGGTGCGGCCGGGGGAGCAGATTGTGTATGCGGCGAAGATCAGCAATGTGAACGAGACGGGGGCGGCGATTGAGGGGGTGATCAGTGCGCGGACGACGGTGAAGGGGGCGATGGTGGAGGTGCCGGTGGGGCAGGTGGACATGATGTTTTCGCACATCGACAACAATATGTCGGGGATGAAATTTCCGGATTTCAATTTTGTATTTAACAGTCAGTTTATGGCGTTGTTTGAGACGTATCGGCGGGAGATACATGTGGAGTTGCCGGGGGGGTGAGGGGTCAGGGGGGGAGGGGTGAGAGAAGTTTCAAGGCTCAAGTTTCAAGGTTCACTTTTTTTTGGGGGGGGTATAATGTTGTGGGTTTTGCGCTTCTCCTGACTTCGTGAAGGTTGGTTGGCATGGGTTGTTTCATGAGATGGATTTTTTGCGTGATGGGGTTGGGGGTGGGAATTTGGGGGATGGGGTGCGGGCGGGAGGAACCTGGGACGACAGCGACGCGTGGGGCGGCGACGGGGACGGGGGGAAATTTGACGAAGAAGAATGAGGCGGGGAATTGGGTGGGGTTTCAGGGAGGCGGAGCGTTGGTGGGAGTGGCGGGGGAGGATTTGGGGACGCCGCCGCTAAAGTTGCGATGGTCGCGGAAGTTGAATGAGGAAGAGCGGGCGGCGGTGGGGAATTCGGCGGCGATATTTGGGGAGGTGGTGTATGTGGCGGATTTGAAGGGGGGATTGCGGGCGCTGTCGATTCAGGATGGGGCGACGCGGTGGACGTATACGGCGGAGACGAAGGGGGAGGGGGAGGGGGATGCGGCGGCGTTTGAGACGGCACCGCTGGTGGTGCAGGGGGAGAAGGGGGTGCGGGTATTTCTGGGGGATATGCAGGGGAGGTTTCATTGTGTGGATGGAGTGAGCGGGGAGAAGGTTTGGACATTTCAGGCGGCGGGGCCGGAGCGGGCGGAGAGGGGTATTCATTCGTCGGCGAATTTTTTCAAGGATGGGACGGGGAGAGGGCGGGTGGTTTTTGGGATGGACAGCAAGGAGATTTACAGTCTGGATGCGGAGGATGGGAAGTTGGTGTGGAAGGGGCAGGCGGAGGATCGGGTGAATGCGGCGGTGACGGTGTGGGAGGGGAAGTTGCTGGTGACGGGGTGTGATGCGCGGTTACGGGTGCTGTCGGCGGCGGATGGGAAGGAGACGGGGATTTTTGATTTGAAGATGTTGACGGGAGGGGGCACGGCGGCAACGAGGGAGGCATGGGTGGTGGGAACAGACCAGGGGCGGGTGTTGAATATTGATCCACAGAAGTTGACGAGCCGGTGGATTTATACGGGGATTGAGGATGTTGCGATGGTGTATGGGACGCCAGCGGTGAGCGAGGGGATGGTGATAGTGGGGGCGAAAGATCGGTGCGTTCATGCGATTGATTTGGCGACGGGGAAGGCGCGGTGGGTGTTTCGGACGGGCGGGGAGATTGTGGCTTCGCCGGTGGTTTCGGGGGGCTATGTGTACGTGGGATCGGCGGATAAGAATTTGTATGCGTTGAATGTGCGGACGGGGGAGTTGGCGTGGTCATATGCGGGGACGCGGAAGATTGATGCGCCGGTGGCGATTGGGGGCGGGGTGTTGATTGTGGGGGACACGGGCGGAACGGTGTATTGTTTTGAGCGGCGGTAGTAGGAAGGGGGGATTTACCAGGCGTTCTGGTAGAGGGAGAGGAAGTCGGCGGGGGTCATGGGGCGGGGGTTGAATTTGGCGGTCCATTGCTGGGCGGCGGCGGCGGCGAGTTTTTCGAAGGAGTCGGGAGTGACGTCGTGGAGAGCGAGGCGGGTGGGGATGCCGGAGGCGGCGAGGAAGGAATAGAGGATATCGATGAGTGCTTCGGGGGATTCGCCGAGGTCGCTGTAGTGATTTTCAGGGAGGGCGGAGTTGAAGCGAATGACGTGGGGGAGCATGACGCTGACGGCGATGCCGTGGTTGAGGCCGAAGAGTTCGGTGAGGGGGTTGGCGCAGGCGTGGGCGGAGCCGAGCATGGAATTTTCGACGGCGGCACCGGCGAGGTGGGCACCGAGGAGCATGGCGTCGCGGTCGTCGGGAGACTCGCGGAGCTGGACGTAGGCACCGAAGGAGGGGCAAAGGAGGGCCCAGGCGCTGAGTGAAAAGGCGCGGGAAGTTTCGTTGCGATTGGAGGCGGCAGAAGTTTCGACCGCATGGGCGAGGGCATCGAGGGCGGTGGCCGCGCGGATGGGGCGGGGGCAGGTGATGAGGAGGGTGGGGTCAAGGATGGCGAAGCGAGGGAGGACTTTTTTGTCGAGGCAGGCCATTTTACGGTGGGTGAGTGCGTCGGTGATAAGGGCGGCGGATTGGGCGTCGCTGCCGGTGCCGGCGGTGGTGGGGATGGCGATGAGGGGGAGCATGGGTCGGGAGGCTTTATCGACGCCCCAGTAGTCGGACATTTGTCCGCCGTTGGTGAGGAGGAAGTTGATGCCTTTGGCGGAATCCATGGCGCTGCCGCCGCCGAGGGCGACGAGGACGTTTGGCTGGAATAGCTGGGCGAGGGCGAGGCCGCGGGCGACGTCATCGGTGGTGGGGTTGGGGCTGAGGTCGGTGAAGGATTGGGCGGTGATGCCGGCGTGGGCGAGATTTTGCATGACGTGGTCGACGTGTCCGGCGGCGGCGAGGCCGGGGTCAGAGACGACGAGGGCGCGGGAGCCGAAGGGGAGAAGTTCGCGGGGGAGAAATTGGAGGGAGCCCTTGCCGAAGAGGATGGGGACGTTGGAACCGGGAAGTTGTTGGAGATTTTTGGAGGGGAGGATTTGCACGGCTACACCACCGGTTCAATTTGAAAGGCGCGTTGGCGGTAGAGGTGTTCGAAGAGGTTGCCTTCGTGGGGTTGATCCCAGGAGAGTTTCCAGGTGGGGACGGGGCCGACGTTGAGACGGTCGACATCGGGGGAGGCCATGAGGGCGTGGATGAGTTTTTGGTTTTGGGAGATAACGGTGGCGACGAGGGTGGGGCCGATGGAGGCGGGGATTTCGGATTCGGGGGATTCAATGACGGTGGCGAAGGGGAAGAGGTATTCGCGGTGGGCGATGGGGTGGGTGGGGGAGCAGCGGATGATGGTGGGGAGGAGGTAGGCGCAGCGGCCGAGGGTTTGGAGGCGGGGTGTGCCGCGGAGTTGGAGGGTGAGGTCCTGGGCGGAGGCGGGATCGGTGGCGAGGAGGGCGTCGATGGCGGAATTCACGCGGGAGGCGGTGTCGGGATTGGAGAAGGCGGCGATCTGGGCGTTGGGGTCTTCAGCGGGGAGAGCGCGGATGGTGGAGAGTTTTTGGGCGAGTGCGGCGGCGAGGGCATCGGCATTTTTGGGGGTGTAGACGGCGGAGGCGTTGATGCAGGAGCGGCCACCGTTGGCGGCGATGGAACTGGCAATAGTCTCTACATAGTCTGCGAAGTGATCGGCGGCATCTTCGCCTAATATGACTTTGGAATAGCCGGGACCATGTAATTCGACGCGGGGGTCACTGGCCCAGAGGCGGGTGGTGGCGGCATCGCCGAAGAGCATGGAGCGGTCGGTGGTGTTGAGGATTTCGCCGGCGCCGGCGTGATCGGCGGGGTAGAAGCCAAAGGCTTCGGGGGGCGCGCCGGCGGCGATGAGGGACTGGATGATGCGCCAGGGGGTCCAGGGTTCTTCGCGGCCGGGCTTGAGGATGAGGGGCGTTTTGAGGGCAAAGGCGGGAATCCAGAGGGAGTGAACGCCGGGGGAATTGCTGGGCAATACGGCACCGAAAGTGCGAGCCTGGCGCTGCCAACTGAGGGTGCGTCCGTGGTCGTAGCCGAAGCCTTGGTCGAGGATGGAGAGATCGAATCCGCGGGTGAGGCCGGCGATGATGACGTCTAGTTCATCGAGGACGCGGAAGATTTTGGCGGCATTGCCACGGCAGTAGCTGTAGGGCATGCCGGTGGTGGCGGAGAGCTGGCGGATGTAGTCGTTGAAGGATTGGGACTCATTGCCGAGGGGGAGAGACGCGGTAGAGAATAGGGTTGCAGCTTTTTTGGCGATGGATAGTAGGTCGCGGACGGTGAAGCTCTCAAGAGAATTATAGTTCATGCGGTGGATGTCGCGGCGGATGAGGCCGGGGTTGGCGAGGCTGACCTGGGCGATGTGGGCCCCGGTGGCATGG
This sequence comes from Phycisphaerae bacterium, assembly GCA_038248985.1. Taxonomy (GTDB): domain Bacteria; phylum Planctomycetota; class Phycisphaerae; order WQYP01; family WQYP01; genus JBBRWV01. The sequence goes on along the minus strand of JBBRWV010000049.1, from coordinate 17,074 downwards.
TGCAGGAGGGTGGTCGTCTCGATGGACGTGTAGGGTTTTCCATGGCGGAGCAGGGGGATGTGCAGCATCAATAAACGCCTTCCACGACGGTGCCGGAGAAAGCCGCGAAGGGCTGAACATTGCCGGCACCATCCCAGGGATATTTTTCGCAGGGGGGGCGGCGGAAGGCTTGATCGCGTTCGAGGAAGCGGGGGATGAAGGTTTCGCGGGTGAGGGTGGTGAGCATGACGCGGCCGATTTGGCCGTAGGGGACGAGTTGTTCGGCGTCACTGGGGTTGACGATCTGGACGACGGCGCGGGGTTGGGGGGCGTGGTAGATAATTTCGAAATTGTCAACAGGATCAAAGGGTTTGTGGCAGGCGAGGCCCATGAGGGTGTTGCCGTAGGTGGGGACGAAGTCGATACCGGGGACGAGTTCTTCGCGGGCGAAGCGGTGAAACTGGGAGGTCATTTCGGTGCCGCCGCAGAAGATGCCTTTGATGCCGTAGCGGACGAGGTCGATTTTTTCGCAGAGTGCTTCGAGGAGTTTGGGGGTGGTGAACATACATTGGATGTTGGGGTTGGCACGGAGGATGGTGAGGGCCTGGTCGATGCAGTGTTGTTTATAGAGGTTGGCTTCCTGGATGGCACCGCGTTTGAGGCATTTGATGACCCAGCGAGGATCGAGGTCAACGCAGAAGGAGATGCCGCCGCGGATTTGGGCGAGGTGTTCGATGGCGAGGCGGAGGCGGCGTGGTCCGGAGGGACCGAGCATGAGCCAATCGGCACCTTGGGGGAAGGAGGTGTTATTGAGGGTTTTGCTGAACTCCTGGTAATCGATGCGGAAGTCATCGATTTGGAGGCGGCTTTTGGGGACGCCGGTGGAGCCGCCGGTTTCGAAGACGTAGAGGGGCTTGTCGGCGAGGCCTTGGGGGAGCCAGCGGCGGATGGGTCCGCCACGGAGCCAGTCATCCTGGAAGTGGGGGAAGAGGCGGAGGTCGTCGAAGGAGGTGATTTTTTGGCGGGGGTCAAAGGAGGCGGATTGGGCCCAATTAAGCCAGAAGTCGCATCCGGTGGCGGGGTTGAAGTGCCATTCAATGATGGTGCGGACGTGGGCATCGAGGGCGCGGGCGGCGGATTGGATGGCGGAGTCGGAAGCGGTCATGAGGCCTCTTACTTTTTCTGCTCGATGGCAAAGAGAGTGTCGCGCGTGTTGATGTACAGGACGCCGTTGGCGAAGACCGGGGAACAGTAGACCGCGGAGCCCATGTTGATGCGTGCGAGTTCTTTGAGTTCTTTGCCGGTGGCGAGGATGAAGATATCGCCGGCTTCGTTGCCTTGATAGATTTTTCCATCGGCGATCAAGGGTGAGCCCCAGATGGCGGATTCGGTATTGAGGGTCCAGTGGAGTTGGCCGGTTTTGACGTCAAAGCAGCGGAGGTAGCCGGAGAAATCGGGGACGTAGACGAGGCCGTCGAGTTCGACGGCGGTGGAGATGGAGCGGTTCATGCGTTGCTGGGATTTGGGTTTGGGGACGTTGGGGAGTTTTTCGAAGCTCCAGACGACGGCGCTCTGAGGGTTGGGGAGGCCTTTTTTCTTGATTTGCTCAACGGGGGCGACGAGTTCTTTGTCGGCATCGACTTTGGCTTGGGGGTTGTCGATTTCGGCGGAGACATCGCCGGATTTGGTGACATCGACGGCCCAGAGTGAGCCGGGGCCTTCGCCGTGTTCGGGGTCCTGGCCGGTGGCGAGGATCATGAGGTTTCCGGCGACGATGGGGGTGGAGATGAGTTCATTGCGGGTGGTGGGGTAGACGGTATCTTTGCGATTCATATCGCATTTCCAGAGGAGCTTGCCGGTTTTGGCTTCGTAGGAGCGGAGCCAGGAATCGCCGAGGGGGCAGAGGACCTGGGTGACGCCGTCGACGGTGACGACGGCGGGGCTGGCCCATTGGCTGTGGAGGACGCGTTCGAGGGGGGCGTTGTCGGACCAGACGACCTTGCCGGTTTTTTTGTTGAAGCAGACAATGGAGGGGGCTTTGGGGGAGGGGATATTTTTGTGGGATTCATCGACGCCGTTGGCGGTGATGATGTAGACGTGGTCTTCGAAGAGTGCGGGGGAACAACTGGTCATGTTGTGGGGGAAGACGCCGAGGGTGGCCATCATGTCAACGACCCAGACTTCCTTGGGATCGCCGGTGCCTTTGCGGAGGGCGGAGACGTCGAGGCAGACGACTTCGCAGCGACTGGTGCAGTACCAGACGAAATCGCCTTCAGCGCAGACGGTGGAGCAGATGCCCTGGTAGGGCCAGTCATTGACGCGACCGGCCTTGAGTTTGGGGCTAAGTTTTTGCCAGAGGAATTTGCCATCGGATTCGCGGAAGATCTTGAGGACGCTGGCGTCGTCGGTGATTTTGGGGTCGCGTTTGGCGCCGTTATTGGTGCCGACGAAGACGAGTCCGCCGGCGACGACGGGGTTGCCGTAGGTTTGTGAGCCGAGGGTGGCGGTCCATTTGATATTTTTGCCGGACTCGACATCCCAGTCGGTGGGGGGATTTTTTTCGGGGCTGATCATTTTGCGGTCGGAGGTGCGTCCCCACATGGGCCAGTCTTCGGCGTGGGCGAGGAAGGGGACGAGGGCGGGGATCAGCAAGGCGAGGAGTCGTGTTTTGCGGGAGCGGGATTTTTTCATAGCAAAACCTTTTGGCAGGAGTTTTGGGGCAAGAGTTTTTAATGGGTTATTTGATGGGAGTGACGAGCACATTGTCATAGTAGATTTCGCTCTTGGCGGGGGTGACGAGGGATTCGCCGAAGAGGCCGGGGCTGCCTTGGGTATTGGGGGAGGGATCTTCGAGTTTGAGGGTCCAGGCGTCGGGTTCTTTTTCGGAGCGGGGCCAGGCCTTGGCTTGGACGAGGGATTTGCCGGCGGCCTGGATGACTTGGAGTTTCATACGGTACCAAGTATTGGGTTCCCACTTAAAACTGATGGATTTGGCGAGAGCACCGGAGGGGCTAGATTCGGTGGGGGCGGCACCGGGCCAGACCTGGATGACGGCGCGCTGGTGATTGCCTTGGAGGGTGAAGACGTAGCGGGTGTTGATGACGCCAGCGTCGGGGACCTGGCGGGATTCGCCGAGCATTTTTTCGCCGACCTTGATGTCGGCGGCGATGGCGTAGTCGTGCATGTGGGCGTCGCCGAAGTAGGTACGGGCGGAGTGGTAGAGATCGATCTCACCGGTTTTGACGAGGGCTTTGTTGGCGTCTTCACCGGGGACTTGTTTGACGGCGAACTTGCCACCGGCGCCGATCCAGGTGAGAGGGGGTTTGTCGAGGGGGGCTTTTTCGAAATCGAAGGACCAGGGGAGAGCGGGGAGGACGCGGATGCGGGCGGCGCCGGTGATGCCGCCGTTGGTGGCCTGCACGGTGCCGCCCTGAATGGTGGTGCCTTCGGCGGTGAAGGAAACGGAGGTGGCGGCGGGGCCGGGCTCGGGAAGGGTGATTTTTCCGGCGAGGTTGCCGGCGGTGGCGGGTGGGGTGGCGGGCGGCGCGCCGGGAGGGGGAGGCATGGTGAGAGGTGTGGCGGCCCAGTTGCAGTTGACTGGGCCGAGGGCGCGACCTTTTTCATCGAAGGCGAAGGCTTTGAGGGTGACGGTTTCGCCGGGATGGAGGACGACATCGGCGGGGACGACTTGAATCCAGGCGGGCTCGATCGACTTGAGATTGGGAAGGGGTTCTTCTTTGACGGGCTCAGGGACGAAATCTGGCGGGACGGGCTGGGCGTTTTTGTCGCCGATGCAATACATCTTGTTGGCGGCCTGAAGATAGATGCGGCCATCGCTGATGGCGACGGAGCCGAAGATGACGTATTCGCGGCCGAGTTTTTCGGTGAGTTCGACATTGGAGAGGACGGTGGGTTTTTCATCGCGAGGCTGAAGGATGACGAAGCGGCCGTTGGCTTCGGGGATGAAGAGTTTGCCATCGGCGTGGACGAGGGAGGCTTTGCCGATGGTGCCGACGTTTTTGCGCCAGAGGATTTTGCCGGTGCTGAGATGGAGGGCGAAGACGGTGCCTTTGTTGTCGATGACGTAGAGTTTTCCGTCGGCGAGGGCGGGGGAGGAGAAGCCGGCTTCGAGGCCGTCGCTGCGCCAGACTTCTTTGGGTTGTCCGGAGGCGGCGTCGATGCAACTGACGCGGCCGAGGACTGCGTTGTCGAAGTTTTCTTCGGAATGGCAGATGTAGATGCGGGAGCCTTGGACGACGACGCTGGAATTGAGGCCGCGTTTGCTGGCCTGCCACGACCATATCTTTTTGCCGGTGCGGACCTGGAAGGCATGTACGCCGCCATCGCCGGCGGCGAAGATGGCGAGGCGCTGGCCGTTGATGACGGCGACGACGGGGGTGTTGTAAGGGGCGTCGACGGGTCGACCGCCGGTGGGGGCGGACCAGTTGAGTTCGCCGGTGTATTTGTTGAAGGCGAAGAGGCGGTGCTGGCCCTGGGCGTGATCGCCCCAGCCGAAGGCGACGCCGCCCATGAGGAGTTGGTCTTCGTCGAGGGCGGGGGAGGGGGTTCGTCCGCCGAAGGTGGAGATGATGCCGAATTCTTCGGAGGTCTGGCGTGACCAGACGCGTTTGCCGGTGTCGGAATCGAGGCAGACGAGGGTGCATTGGCCGCCGAAGCCGTAGATGCGATGGGCCTTGGGATCGCCGACGACGTTGCCCCATCCGAGGCGATGGAAGGGAAGGTCGGTTTGGGTGACGGCTTCGAGATGTTGCCAGAGGATTTTACCGTTTTGGGCATCGACGCAGACGAGGGCTTCGCGAGTGTTGGGACCGGCGAGGGCGGTGGGTTGATCGGGGGAACCGGCGGGGACATCGCCGACGCGGGTCCAGGTGTAGACTTTTGCGTTCATGACGATGGGGCTGGACATGCCGCCCACGTCGTTGGACCAGAGGACATTTTCGCCGGTGTCGGGGTCCCAGTTTTGGACGAGTGCGCGTTCGCGGGAGAGGCCGGATTGTTCGGGGCCGCGCCATTGGGGCCAGTCGGCGGCCCAGACGGAGAGGGCGGCGGCGGAGAGAGCGAGGAACAGGGAGGCCGCGAGAAAGCAGTTTTTCATTGTGTACCCTCAAAGGACCGCGCGAGCTGTAAAGATAGCGATCAATACACTATTGTAAGCAAGGAACGCGAAAGGTCACGCGTCGTTGCATGGAGTTTGAAAAATGCGACGATGTTGGAAGGCTGGGGTTTGGCTCGGTTCAGGGAATTACAGGCGGGTAAATTGGAGTTTTGGATGAAACCGTGGATTCTGTTTTCGTTTTCGGCAGCGTTATTTTGGGGCTGCTATGTGCCGACGATTTTTTATGGGCAGACGGCGTTTGGGGCGGGGAATCCGAATCGATCGATGAAGGCGTTCTTGTTTGTGGGGATCGCGTATTTTGTGATGGCGATCGTGGTGCCGGGGGTGTGGATATGGACCCATGCGTCGCCGGCGGACCAGGGGTGGCCGAGCGCGGGGATATGGTTGTCGTTGATCGCGGGGGTGTTGGGCGCGGCGGGGGCGTTGAGCGTGGTGTTTGCGCTGCGGGACGCCGGGGCGCAGAAGCCGCCGCTGATTGCGTATGTGGCGCCGATTGTGTTTGCGGGCGCACCGATTATCAACGTGCTGTTTTCGTGGCTGATTGATTTGATCAAGGGGCATGCGCGGGTGCCGCATCCGATGTTTCTGGTGGGGTTGGTGCTGGCGATTACGGGGGTGGTGATTGTGTTGCTATTTAATCCGGCAGCGCATAAGCCGCAGGAGCGGGGGCCAGCGACTGGGCCGACCAGTTCGAGCAGTCTTCCGGCGGGGCCGCCGGGGAAGTGAGTCATTTGTGAGCGGCGAGGGGGAATGATCGGAGTGATATGCATTGGGATCAGTTGAATTTTGACGAGGAGCATGCGCGGATTCTGAAGGAATACGAGCACAAGGATTTTGATGCGCTGATGGGGGCGTTGGAGCGGCAGTTTACGGTGATTCACAACCGGGCACATTTGCTGCTGACGCTCTGCGGGATCGTGGTCACGCTGACGGGTTTTTCGGGGCGGATCATAGCGGGAACGAATGTGTACGCGCAGATATTTATCATTCTGGGGTTGAGCATCACAATGTTGGGGGCGGGTGTGATGGTGTGGTTTGTGCTGCACCTGCACTGGCTGACGGCGCAGACGGGGAGTGATCGCTCGGCCTGGCTGGTGCGTTGCCTGCAGTATCGGAACCGCAAGACGTACGCGTATCGGGTGAGCATTCGGCTGCTGATGCTGGGGATGTTTTTTTACTGCACGGCGGTGGCGATCATGCTGGTGAATCCGTTGAATAATGTGGTGAAATAGGCGGGGAAGGGCGGCGGTGGTTGGAGGGGGGTGAATTTTGTATGATTGGCGGATTGGTGATGCTTCTGTTTGCGAGGCGATATGTCGCGTTTGGTAAGTTTGAATGTGGTGACCGATGGGCGGCCGGAGCATGTGTTGCCGGGGCGCAAGCCGAGCTGGTTACGGGTGAAGTTGCCGCAGGGGCCGGCGTACCAGGATCTGCGTTCGACGATTGATACGCACAAGCTGCATACGGTGTGCGAATCGGCAAAGTGTCCGAACATGGGGGAATGCTGGGCGCGGGGGACGGCGACGGTGATGATTCTGGGGGATGTGTGTACGCGGTCGTGCGGGTTTTGCAATATTGCGACAGGGCGGCCGCCGGAGTTGGATCTGGATGAGCCGCGGCGGGTGGCGGATGCGGTGGGGCTGATGAAGTTGAAGCACGTGGTGATCACCTCGGTGAATCGCGATGAGCTGCCGGATGGTGGGGCGACGATCTGGGCGGAGACAATTGTGCGGGTGCGGAATCGCAGTCCGAAGACGTCGATCGAGGTGCTGATACCGGATTTTTGCGGGGATTGGGAGGCGTTGCAGGCGGTGCTGGATGCGAAGCCGGATATTTTGAATCACAACATGGAGAGCGTGCCGAGCCAGTATAAGAAAGTGCGGCCGCAGGCGAAGTATGGGCGGAGCCTGGAGCTTTTGCAGCGGGCAAAGGATCAGGGGTTTGTGACGAAGACGGGGCTGATGGCGGGGATTGGGGAGAACGATGAAGAGTTGCTGCAGACGTTTCGGGACATACGGGCGCGGGAGGTGGATATTATGACGATTGGGCAGTATTTGCAGCCGACGAAGAAGCACTTGCCGATTGATCGGTGGGTGACACCGGAGCAGTTTGCGGAGTACAAGCGGTACTGCATGGTGGATTTGAAGATATCGGTGGTGGAGAGCGGTCCGCTGGTGCGGAGCAGCTATCATGCGGAGGAGCAGGCGGAGTTGAAGTATTTGCAGAGCCAGGGTGTGGGGCCGGCAGCGCATGGGGCTTAGCGCAGAGGACGGGCGGCCGCTGGTGTCGGTGGTGCTGACGGCGTATCAGCAGCCGGGATATTTGAATGAAGCGTTGCGGTCGATGGCGGGGCAGACGTATCGGAACATTGAGATCATCGTGGCGGATGATGCGTCGGGGGAGGAGTTTACGAAGCAATATGAGTTGTCGGAGGGGGCGCGATTGCTGGTACATCGGGAGCGGCGGGGGTTCGCGGCGATCACGCGAAACACGGGGATTGCGGAGGCGCGGGGGAAGTATGTGGCACTGTTGGACCAGGATGATTTGTTTTTGCCAGAGAAGATTGCGCGGCAGGTGGAGGTTTTGGAGGGCAGACCGGAGGCGGTGATGACGTTTTGCCATTACCGGCACATTGATGAGAACGGAGTGGTGCGGAGAAAACAGAGAAGGGCGTTTGTGGTGGGGCGTGATCCGGTGAGGCAAATGCTGCGGCGGAACATGGTGATGTGTCCTTCGCAGGTGATGATGCGGAGGGAGTCGCTGGTAGGGGTGGGGATGTTTGATGAGAGGATACGGATGGTGTCGGATTGGGATATGTGGCTGCGACAGGCGGCGGAGGGAGTGATTGTGGCGGATTCGGCGGTGGGGGTTTTGCATCGGCAACATGAGGGGCAGTGGTCGCGGGAGCGGATGGCAATGTGCAAGGGGTCGTTGGCAATGATGGAGAAGGTGGAGGGGTGGTTGTTGGGAAGGCGGCCGGATTTGGCGGGAGTGGTGCGGTATCAGCGGTCGCGCTGGATGCGGGAGTTGGCGCGGGTGCAGTTGAGCAACGGCGGGAATGTGGCCGAGGCACGGGGGTGGTTGAAGCGGGCGATTGCGCTGCGGCCGCTGGATTGGAAATGCTACGCATTGGGGCTACGGGCGATGGTGCGGGGCGCGTGACGATTGCAACACAAACGCGATGGTGAGTGTCGACAGTTAAATTCCGTTGAAGATAGTGGAGTGGGAAGCGATGATCCCATGATCGAAAGAGGAGCGACATTGAAAGTCAGGCTGTTCAAACCGAGGATTCGTGAAGAGGCGATAACGGCGGCGTCGGGGGTGATGCGCTCGGGATGGGTGGGGATGGGGCCGAAGGTGGCGGAATTTGAAGCGGAGTTTGCGAAGTACCTGGGGGTGAAGGCGGGGCTGGCGGTGGCGGTGAATACGTGTACATCGGCGTTGCATCTGGCGGTGCGGGTATTGGAGCTTTCGGAGGGGGACGAGGTGATTACATCGGCGGCGACGTTTGTGGGGGCGAATGAGACGTTGCTGTATGAGCGCGTGCGGCCGGTGTTTGCGGATGTGGACGGCCGGTCGGGAAATCTGACGGCCGAGAGCGTGGCGGCAAAAGTTACGGCGCGGACGAAGGCGATCTTGATCACGCATTTTGCGGGGTATGCGTGTGATCTGGAGGGGATTGGGGCAGAGGCGAAGAAGCACGGACTAAAGATTATTGAGGACTGCGCGCATGCGGCGGGGGCGAAGTTTCAAGGCCGACGGGTGGGGAGCAGCGGGAATTTGTGCGCGTTTTCATTTGATCCGATCAAGAATCTGACGACGGGGGATGGAGGGATGCTGGTGACGCCGACGGAGGCGATGGCGGCGCGGGTGCGGAATTTGCGATACATGGGGCTGACGAAGGATGCGTATCGGCGTGTGGAGGGGATCGCGCAGCACGAGCGGCCGTGGGAATACGATGTGCCGGAGGTGGGGTTTCGGTATCACATGAATGACATTGCCGCAGCGATGGGGGTGGTGCATTTGAAGTTTTTGGATGAGGAGAATGTGCGGCGGAACGAATTGGTGGCGCGATATCGGGCAGAGTTGGAGGGGGTGAGGGGGATGGAGTTGCTGCGGCACGAGGAGGATCGGTGGTGCAGTTATCATTTGTTTGCGGTGCTGGCGGAAAGGCGTGATGCACTGGCGGACAAGCTGAGCGCCAACGGCGTGATCATTGGGGTGCATTACACGCGGAATGATGCGTATTCGATTTTTGAGAAGGCGGAGTTGCCGGAGACGGAGCGGTTTTGCGGGCGGGTGTTGTCGCTGCCGCTGCATTTGGATTTGACGGAGGACGAGATTCAGTATGTGTGCGGATTGATCAAGGGAGGCTGGTGATGGCGCAGGTGAAGCCGATTTTGATATTGGGTACGCGGACGCTGGCGGTGGAGGTGATGGACCTGATTGGGGACATGCCGGGGTATGAGGTGGCGGGGTTTGTGGAAAATCTGGAGCGCGGCATTTGTGATACGCCGCTCGAGGGATTGCCGGTGTATTGGGTGGACGACGTGCGGAGGTTTGCTGGAACGCAATGGGCGGTGTGCGCGTTATCGACGACGCATCGGCGGAAGTTTGTGGAGCAGGTGGCGGCGCTGGGGATGGGTTTCGCGACGTTGGTGCATCCGACGGCGCGGGTATCGAAGCGGGCGGTGCTGGGCGAAGGGTGTTTTGTGAGTGCGATGGCGACGGTGGCGACGCATACGGTGCTGGGGAAGCACGTTTTTGTAAATCGCGGGGCGCTGGTGGGGCATCACACGACGATTGGGGATTTTTGCACGATTCAACCGGGGGCGAATGTGGCGGGGGCGATTACGATGGGCGAATCGACCTACGTGGGGATGGGCGCGGTGGTGCTGGACAAGATGACGATCGGGCAGGGATGTGTAATAGCAGCGGGCGCGGTGGTGACGGCGGATTTGCCGGAGCGGGTGCAGGCGATGGGCGTGCCGGCGAAGATTACGAAGACGAATATTGAGGCAAAGTAATGGGCATGACGGAAAAAGTTATCATCAACGCGGCGATCACGGGGATGGTGCCGATGAAGGCGGATTCGCCGCATGTGCCGATCTCGGTGGAGGAGATTGTGGCCGATGCGCGGCGGTGCGTGGATGCGGGAGCGGCGATTTTGCATTTGCATGCGCGGGATGAAATGGGATTGGCCACGTATGTGCCGGAGGTGTACCGCGGAATTTTGCGCGGGGTGCGCGCGGCGTGTCCGGAGGTGATCTTGTGCGTGTCGACATCGGGGCGGACGCACAAGTTGTTTGAACAGCGGAGTGCGGTGCTGGAGGTGACGGATCCTGCGCCGGAGATGGCATCGCTGACGCTGGGGTCGATGAATTTTGCGAAAGATGCGTCGATGAATGCGCCGGATATGATTCGCGCGCTGGGGCGGCGGATGTTGGAGCGGGGGATCGTGCCGGAGTTGGAAGTGTTTGAATTGGGGATGGCGGAGTTTACGCATTATTTGATCAAGCAGGGAGTTTTGCAGGCACCGTTGTACTGCAATGTGCTGCTGGGAAATTTGGGAACGCTGAGTGCGACGCGAAGCAACTTGGAGGGGTGCGTGCGTGCGCTGCCGAAGGAAACGACGTGGGCAGCGGCGGGGATCGGGCGGTTTCAGTTGGCGATGAACACGATGGCGATTGAGCTGGGCGGGCATGTGCGGGTGGGGCTGGAAGATAATTTGTGGTTTGATGAAGGGCGGACGACGCTGGCAACGAATGCGATGTTTATAGAGCGGCTGGTGCAGATTGCGCGCCGAGTGGGGAGAGAAATTGCCACGGCGGGTGAGGCGCGACAGATGATCGGGCTGCGTGAACCGGCAGCGCGGATTGGGGTGACATCGGAAGCGTGCAAGCGGCCTAGCGCGGTCTGACGCGGTCAGCGGACACCCATTGATTTTCGGAAGAAGAGCGGCCATCGAATTCGACCAAGGCACGCTGGCCGTTGCGTTGGCGGATGCGGGCGGGGAGCCACTGGTTGTCTTTGAAGACGGAGACTTCGTCGGAGGTGGGGAGGGTGCGGGTGAGGGATTGACCGGCCGCGGAGTTGTCCGTGGGGGTTGCGGGGTGGGGTGGTGAGACGGAGCCGGCGCGCTGCACGCGGGCATCAAGGGGCTCGCGGGAGAGAGCGGGGGAACGTGGGGGAGTTGTGGAGGGAGGAGTGGGAGTGGGCGCGGGGGCGGCGGGTTTTTTGGTTGCGGGTGGTGGCGGGGTTTCCGTGGGCTTGTCGCAGGCAGTGAGAGGAAGGAGGGAGAAGGCGACGAGCAGGATGGATGGGATATTGGGCATGTGCAGGTCCTCCATACGGATACATGAGTGTAGGCGCTGGATCGGTGGGAGAGGCGGGTCGCGTGTTGGGCATGGGCGAGTGTCCGACGAGTCGCAGCTGAAATCGCTGACGCGTATCGGTGTACCGACTGTGGCTACGTGATGCTTTTTGCCAAACGAGGAAGTTATTGACGATGTTGACCGCGTTGAGTATGCGGGGAGAGCACTCTGTGTAGCCTTTTGCGGTAGAATGTCGGAATGAGCGATCCGACTATTACAGCACAAGACAAGCGCCCGCGGAAGATGCGGCGGGAGGATGAGCGCGTTGCGCGGCTGAACCAGTTGGCGGAGATGGGGAAGCTGGCGGCGAGTCTGGCGCACGAGTTGAAGAATCCGCTCTCGACGTTGAAACTGAATTTGCAGTTGCTGGAAGAGGATCTGGCGGAATCGTTCAGCAACGCGGACGGGCCGGTGGGGGAGCGATCGCGGACGCGCCTGCAAACGTTGAAAAAAGAAGCGGATCGCATGCGGCAGACGCTGGATGATTTTCTGCGTTACGCGGGGCGGATCGAATTGCGATTGGAGCAGGTGGCGATCAATGAGATCGTGGAGGATTTGGTGGATTTTCTACTGCCCCAGGCGCAGGCGCACCAGGTGCGGATACTGACGTCGCTGTCGCCGGAGAACCCGACGTGCCGGCTGGACACGAATTTATTCAAGCAGGCCTTGTTGAATTTGATGTTGAACGCGGTGCAGGCGATGCCGCAAGGCGGAGAGTTGCTGATTCGGACGCTGGCGAGCCGGGCGCAGGTGATCTTGCATGTGTCGGACACGGGCGTGGGGATACCGGCGGCGAATCTCCCTTACATTTTTGACGCGTACTATACGACGAAGAAAGGCGGGACGGGACTGGGCCTGCCGACGACGCGGCGTATCATTGAGGAGCATGGGGGTTTGATTTCGGTGACTTCGGAGCCGGGGCAGGGTACGAATTTTCGTGTGGAATTGCCGCTGGCAACCTGAGTGTTGGTTCTCTTTTAGGTGAAGAATGGCGTCTTCTCGTGAACAAGCGTTTCGTCTGTTGAGTCGTTGGCATGTGCTGCAGGATCCGCCGCAGTTGCCGGAGCGCACGCTGGTGGCGGGCGAGGATCCGTGGGCGGGGCTGACGCCGCGCGATCGGTCGTTTGCGTTTGACATGGTGACGGGGGTCATTCGCTGGCGGAATCTGCTCGATGAGATCATTGCCTCGCGGTTGAAGCAGACGCTGGAGTCGGTGGATCATCCGGTGCGCGTGCTGTTGTGGATCGGAACGTATCAGTTGTTGCTGCAGGAGGGGACGGCGAATTATGCAGCGGTGGACACGACGGTGGACCTGGCGAAGAAGATGAAATCCACGCGGGCCGCGGCGGGTTTGGTCAACGCCGTGTTGCGTGGAATAACTCGCTTGAAGCCGACACGCGTGGAGGGGAAGTTGAGCAGTCGCCGGGCCTTCGCCACGGGTTCTGCAAACAGTGTGCAGTTGAGCGAGGACATTTTTGCCGATCCGGTGACTACACCGACGGCGCATCTTTCAGTGGTGCGAAGCCATCCGTCGGCCTACGTCAATTATCTGCGGAAGCATTACGGCGACGAGGTGACATCCGACATTCTGCTGGCCAACAATCGTCGGCCGGTGGTGACGTTGCGGGCGGATAAAGACACGCTGGATATTTCGTCGCTGGCGGGGTTGGTGGCGCATACGACGGCCAAGCATTTCCTGGTGGCCAAGGAGGGGTGGAATCCAATCGTGGAGAAGTTGGTGCAGGAGGGCACGCTGTCGCCGCAGGATCCGACATCCGCCAAGCCGGTGCTGGCGATAGCCGAACAGGCGGCGAAGGCGGGCGTGAAGATCAAGCGCGTGTTGGATCTGTGCGCCGGGTTGGGGACGAAGTCGATTCAACTCGCGCGAGTTTTTCCCGAGGCGCAGATCATTGCCTCCGATGTGGATTCATTGAAGCTGGTGCGCCTGGCAGCGCGGGCCAAGGCCGCGAAGATTACCAACATCACCACGGTGGTGGCGACGGAACTGGCGGATCATATATTGGCGGCAGGTGGGGAAGCGGGCGGGAAATTTGATGCGGTGCTGGTGGATGTACCGTGTTCGAATACGGGCGTGTTCGCCAAGCGCGTGCAATCGCGGTGGCGTTGGGCATCGCTGGATCATGAGGAACTGCATACGTTGCAGAAGAATCTGCTGATTCAGGGTGGCGCGTATCTGAATTTGGGCGGGTTGCTGGTGTACTCGACGTGTTCAATTGATCCGGAAGAAAATGAGAAGCTGGTGCGTGCGCTGCTGAAGGATTTCCCCCAGGGGTTGAAGATTGCGAAGCACGATTTCACGTTGCCGGCAACGTCGGACGACCCCGCAGCCACGCATGACGGCGGGTTCTTTGCGCTTCTCAGCTGACCGGGGCGGTCGAAGCGTTGAATTGGTCAGTGAACTTGGTCGCCGTGAAGGCGTTTCATCACCGCCAGGAGAATGTTGGCTTTGTCCAACTCATATTCCTCAGTGTAGCGCACGGGTGTGACGTGCTCGAGCGTGCCGTTGCGGGTCACATGATAAACCCAGGGCGGCATGATCATACAATGACGACAGGCGAGAGTTTCGAGAAATTCCATATCGTCGATGCGGCTGGATTTGTCACCCGCAGCGATTTCTTCGAGTTCTTCTTTACCAAGTTTATGAGCGTGTATTGCCGTTCGCATGGCCAACCCCTTGTTCTTGCCGCCAACCGTATTGCTATCAGAAACCACGCTTAACTAGAACACAATGCCCTATAAAAGGCTAGCAATTTTTGCAAAGTGCAGGGATTTTTCTTGAAATTGGGCTGTTTGGACTAATCGCGAATAAATTGTAACCGTAACACGGGGCGTTACAATGCATGTGGTTATTTTTAAGCTGTTAGTAATTGTTCGTTTTTGGAGCGATTTCGATGTATTTGAAGGACCACCTGGCGACGTCCCTGAAGGGCAGCATGGAGATGGTGAAGATGACTTTGGCGGATATGACGGATGGTGAATTGCTGACGCGGCCGGTGGCGGGGGCGAATCATGGGAATTGGCAGATCGGGCATCTGATCAAGTCGGAGGCGGCGATTGTGGCGATGGGGGGAGGGAAGGTGGTGGAACTGCCGGAGAAATTTGGGGATTTGTACGCGCGGTCGAAGACGAATCTCGACGGGGCGGAGAATTTCTTGACGAAAGACGTGCTACTGGCGACGTTTGAGAAGGTGCGGGTGGTGGCGATTGACTTTGCGCAAACGGCGACGCCGGAGCAATTTGCGACACAGAGTCCGGAGCACATTCGTAGATTGGCGCCGACGGTGCTGGATTTGGTGCAGTTGTTGATTGGGCATACGGCTATGCATATTGGACAGATTCAAGTGTTGCGGCGCAAGCTGGGCAAACCGATTCTGTTTTGATAGGGCGGGGTGGAAGCCCGAAGGAGGGTAGAGGGGGGTGACGGGGACGTGGGGAAATCGCCCATTTTGGGAGGGGCTTGGGCGAATTTTTATGGGCACACATTAATCGCATCTAAACCCGGGTGAATATCGAACCGATTAGCGGCGGTAGGGCCAAGGTTTCCCTGGCCCTGTTGATACTCACATGGAGGACGTCATTGTGAACCCGGTAAAAAACATTCGCATCATGTGCCCCAACCTGAAATGCCGCAGCATCCTGGTAGTGCCGGAGACGGCCCGCGGGAAGAACGTGAAGTGCTCCAATTGCACGACGCTGTTCAAGATTCCGACCCAGGCGCCCCAGCCGACGCCGGCGCGCTAAACGCGTTGCGGCGGCAGTTGGACTGACGCTATCGAACCACCTGTTGACGTGGTCGCTGCGCAGGCATTCGGACCCGTGTGCCTTCGCCCGTCCACCTTGACTGGTGGTTCTTTTTGCGCGGTGGGCGGCGGGGTTCAATCCTGGAACTTTTGCAGGATCGCGGCGTACCAGTCACTCCAGTGGCCGTGATTGGGGGTCTGGCTGGCGATGGAATCTTCCACCTGCGGCAACACGGCGATCACGCGGCCTTTTCCGACGCGGTGATGCAGGATGACGGGGAGGCGGGATTCTTCGTCGGTGCCCCAGACGGCGGCGGTTTCGGGCATGACTTCGACGCGCATGCCGCGCGGCCAGGAGCCGAATTTCCAGGACTTGCCGCCGAGGGCGACGACGGTGTCGCGGCGGAGGCGGTAGTCGACGGGTTTGGCGCCCAACAGCTCGATATACTGCGGACCCCAGTTGACGGGATCGGGGCCGTGCCAGAGGAGGTTGCCGCCGTTGGAGACCCAGTCGCGGAGGGCGGGGACTTCTTCGGCGCCGATGAGGACACTGGGGATGAGGAGGGTGGTGAGGTCTTCGGGGAGGTTTTGGTCGCCACGGACAATGCGGGTTTCGTAGCCGAGCGTGGTGAGGAGGTGGTTGGCGACGATGAGGTGCTTGCTGAAGGCACCGGGGTTGTTAAGGGCCGCAGGGTTGTCGCGGTTGTAGAAGTGTTTGGGGGCGTAGAGGCCGATGACGGGCTGGGCGGGGTCGGGCTGGGGTTCGGGGAGCGTGGCGAGGGATTTGGCGAATTCGAGATAGTATTCGAGTCCGGGTTTGACCTTGTCGTTGGAGTCGATGAGGCCCAGGGTGCCTTCGAAGCCGTGCTGGGTGTAGGGGAAGAGGGGGGCGGTGATGTCGCGGAGGCACCACCAGAGGAAACCGTTGGCACCGGCTTTCCAGCAGGCGGGGAGGATGGCGCGGAGGTAGGTGTCTTGCTGCTTTTTGCCGAAGGTGACGATGGTGCCGAACTCCTGGACCCAGACGGGTCCGAAGGCGCGGGCGACCTTGGTGTAGAAGGGCAGGAGGGTGTGGCAGAAGGGGTCGGTGAGGCCGTCGAAGCGGACGTTGTGCCAGGCTTCGACGGGGTAGGCGTGCATGGAGTACATGCTGCAGCCGGGTTGCTGTCCGAAGCGCCAGCCGGAGTCATTGAGGAATTGGTTTTGCTCGTTGCCGGAGATGGTGAGGGCGTCGGGCCAGACGGAGCGGATGACTTCGTTGATGGCCTGGCACCAGGTGATGACGGCGGCGGGGGGGGCGTTGAAGGAGTCTTTGAGGCAGCACATTTCGTTGCCGTGGTCGATGGCGATGACGGTGTCTTTGAATTCGGCAATGACTTCGGTGGCGCGGCGAGCAAAGGCGAGGGAGCGGGCGGCGACTTGGGGGTCGGCGTAGAGGTTGCGGTCGTTTTTCCATTTGGGCCAGAAGGTGCCGCCGGACATGAAGCCGACGAAGAGGGAGGGGTGAGCCCAGATGGCGCGTTCCTGACACCAGCGGAGGATTTGGCGGAGTTTGTCGAACATGGCTTCGTCGTAGACGCCGGGTTCGGGTTCGAAATCCTGCCAGCGGAGGAAGAAGCGGAGGCAGTTGAGTCCGAGGGATTTCATGGTGGCGAGGTCGTGGCGGATTTCTTCGCCGGGGAATTTTTGCCACATTTCGACGCCGACGGAGGCGGGCCAGTAGTTGGCGCCGATGGGGATGATGCGTTTTTGGCCGTCGTGGAAATAGCCTTGGGGATCGAGATGGATGGGCATGATTAGGTCTCCTTGGGGGGGGATTGTAG
>JBBRWV010000048.1:0-23655 GCA_038248985.1 Phycisphaerae bacterium | reverse complement strand
GGCCGGCGTCGTTACGCAAATTGATGTTGTCCAAAATGTGGGCGTCATCATCCCAGATATAGCCATTTTGCATGGATTGCAGGTGCGCCAGCAAGGTCAGCGCAACGATGCCCAACAGCAGCAGTAAAACGCGCCGAACGGACCAGCCCGATTCAGCAGAAGCAATGAGCGGATGAGGGCGATTTCGGGCCATGGCAGGGGAGAACCTTTGTACACGCAAAATAAGTGGAGTACCTCATCAGATAATGAATGAAGATAGGGCAAAAAGAAAGCCCGGCCACGTGTGGCCGGGCGGGAAGCTCAACGGATTGAGGTATTTCCGGGTTGCCTTACTGGACTGCCCCAGCAGCCGTGCGAACCGGAACCATCAGGATGTTGAACGGAGCAACCGACGGGTTGCCTGTCGCCGTGGCGGCACTTGCAGCCACGGTGGAAGCCGCCGTCTGGCTCGCGGTGAGATCTGCAAGCGAGAAGATGTTGTCGCCGTTCTGGCCGACCACGGGGGTACGGGTCCATTCAGCATGGGCATCGCCGAAGCCGACGTTCTGTCCATCGCCATTGTGGGTGGGCGAGTTGTACAGTTTCTTGTCGGTGTTGGCGGCATTGGCACCCGACAGAGCGATATCGCTCATGAGGGGCAAGCTCGAGTCGGTGAGCTTGGAGTTCCAGTAGGGAGCGATGTCGCCTACGGCGGCGCCCCAAGGCATGGCGATCGAGTAGCTCAGGTTATCCTTGAGCACGCTGATGCCATTGTAGTTGCTGGTGCCACTCTGCGTGGGAGCAGTCTTGGTGCCGATCGTGTCGCTCTTGCAGACAAACTGCTTGGGAGCAACCTGATTCTTCAAGACGAGGATCCACAAGCAGGCGCCAGGGTTGCCCGCGAGGGCACCGGTCGACGCATAGTACCCATTGGTACCATTGCTGAGAATCGTGTTGGCCGTTGCGGCAACCGCCGAGGCATTGTCAACGGTGTAGGTGTTAGCGGCTGATTGCTTGACGGTGGGGAACGCATCGTCATTTTCCGCACCATAAATCACCATGGCCTTCATGATGCCGGTGACATTGGCTGCACAATACGAACGATTGGCGAGTTCGCGAGCACGGCCCAACGAGGGCAGCAAGATCGCGATGAGCAGCGCGATGATCGCAACGACCACGAGCAGCTCGATGAGGGTAAATCCGCGACGTTTCATAAAACGTCCTCCAAGTGAGAGACACACCTGTCTGGTTCCAGCCCTTTTTGACGGCCGATACTCCCGCAGGACATCTCCTACGCGATTGGACCGAGGCGTCGCGTCTGAGCCGGGTCAACATAAACCCGAGCCAACGGGAGGGAAGAGAAACGCAATAAGTTCGCACCACGCCGAAGTAGAGCCGCACGGCTCGAGATAAAAACCTTCGACGGCCGAACCAGACATCCGAGTTCAAGAGACAGAACCATCCGTGGATGGAAATGCACTTGCGAATCACAGACACCGGATTGTCAATGGTGAGAAACCAAGGGGGAGGGGACATGAGACCCAAGGCAGCAAGCCCAGAGGCCACAAGCCGATGCTAGAGGTACCGCAAGACATAGAGAGGAAGGTTGCCCGTTGAGGTGACCTGTTCCTCCAGCGAATCCTTCGCTGACTGTCCGCCAAATTTTAACCTGCAGTAAGGGGACTCCGAGCCAGGAATTTCAGAAGGGCTTTCAACAAACCCGCCTGGGAAATTCCAACGACGAAATGGGTACGATCCCGGAGAAGATGTGCCGCGTTGGGCAATAGAGTAGAAGGGCTGTTTACATCAAGCGAGAAAGGTATAAAAAACGCCCTGAGAGACACATCTGTTTGAAGGATACCAGAGGAATAGAGGCTGTCAACATATTTTTAGAGTAGACGAGTGTAATAACCACGGAGTTATCAGTCGGACATACGCTGCGGTTCGGCAATTTCGCACGCAATATGTCGAAATACAGCCAAATACGGGCATTCAATGACCCTTTATTTCACACCGTGAGAGATGAGGCGGCCATAATGCGTTTTTTTGCCTATTTGCGCCGAAGCGCCAAAAATTAGTCCGCAATCAGTCCGTGCCTTCGCGTTTGCCCGTTGCCTTGAAACGCAGTTGTGCGTCAATGAAGTCCTGCAAATCGCCATCCAGCACGCGGTCGGGCTGAAACACTTCATGGCCGTTGCGGTGATCCTTCACGCGGCGATCATCCAGAATATACGACCGAATCTGGCTGCCAAAGCTGATCTCCCCCTTCTCACCATAAAGCTTGTAAAGCTCGGCGTCGCGCTTGGCCTCCGCCAACTTCTGCACCTTCGCCTGCACAAGATTGAGCGCCAACGCCCGATTCTGCACCTGCGAGCGTTCCGACGTACACACCACCATGATGCCCGTCGGTTTGTGAACAATGCGAATCGCCGAGGCAACCTTGTTCACGTTCTGCCCCCCCGGACCGGAGGACCGTACAAACGCGACAATTTCCAGTTCATGCTCGGGAATCACGATCGCCGCATCTTCGTTCTCAAACATGGGCGTGACATCCACCGAGGCGAAACTGGTGTGCCGCCGCGCGTTGGAATCGAACGGGCTGACCCGCACGAGACGGTGCACCCCCACTTCCGCATTCATGATGCCCGTCGCGTAGGCGCCATTGACGATCAGGTTGATGGATCGGATACCCGCCTGCTCCCCATCGGTGCGATCGACTTCGGAGACATCCCACCCCTGTTTTTCCCAGTACTTCAAATACATGCGAAAAAGCATCGACGCCCAATCGCAGGCCTCCGTCCCGCCCGCGCCCGCGTGAATCTGCACATAGCAATCCGCCAGATCATGCGGCCCGGTGAACAGGGCCTGAAGCTCTACTTTTTCGTACTGCTTCTCAAACTTGTAAAGCATCTGGTCGGCTTCATCGATCGTCGCCGCATCCTTGGCTTCAACCCCCATCTGATACATCGTGTCGACGTCGTCGATGGACTGCTCCACCGCCAGCAGCGGCTCAATCGCCCCGCGCACGGATTTGAGCTCGCGAATGACTTTCTGGGCGGCCTCCTGGTTGGACCAGAAGTCGGCGGCATTCATTTTTTCTTCGAGTTCCTTGATGCGTTCATGCTTGGTCGGGACGTCAAAGAGAGTCGCGGATGGTTTTCATCCGCGCCCTGTATTCGGCGATAAGAGCGGAAAGGTTTTCGCGGGGCATTCGGGGGTCTCCTGGAATGGACGTTCTCATTTAACCGCGGGTATTTCCGGTATACACGAATACGCGGTAGTGGGTTGGCAAAAGTGGGTTTCGATTCGCGGGTGGGGGGCTAGCGGGATTGTTCACGGGGCAACCTTGAACTAAAGAGATGGGTCTCTTCTTCCCCCTCGATAATAATCTTCGGTTTGTAGAGCATGAGGGATTACATGGCGGGCGATGTCGCGGGCGGCGAAGCCGGATCGGTCGCCGGAGGGCTGGCGGGTTCCGTCGCAGGGGCCGTCGGCCGCCCGCCCAGAACCTTCGTCTTGGAATCCTGCGTGATGGGCAGGCGAACCGCTTCCACCAAAAGCATCAAAGGCCGCGCCTGGCCCGAGAAGCCGTTGGTCGCATAGTAAGATTGCACCTGGCCGTTCGCCCGAACCTGCAGCGTGTACGAGTCTTGCTTGTACACATCCGCCTCCGAAAGCCAATTGATAAACGGGCGGCCCTTTTGCAGCAGGTCATGCCGCACGACGGCATCCCACATATCCTGCAGTTGCACGGGGCTCAGCGGCGATTCCTGCGTGAAATCATTCGACGGAACATTATTGAGATCGCGATAGGTGGTGTAGCGCGTGCGCGACATGGCATCGGCGGGCGTGATGATCTGCTGAATATGCTGCCGCGCATAAAAAGTGTCGTGATTCTCATCGATCACGATGGCAAAATCCGCTGGTACGGGTGTGGACACAAACGGCTTTTCTTTGACAAATGGGTTTTTCAACGTGCCATCGCTCCCGCACGAAGCCAGCGTGACACCCAGAGCCAGCGCGAACACCGGGAGGATAAAGGTAGAGGCCTTGCGAATCATTGTGCGAATCCTTTCGTCGAGTCGAACGTAAGTTAAGCGTAGATTAACCGGGGAGGCGGGAATCGGGAAGGGGCATATCGAACCCGGAGCTTTTCCAGAGGGGCAGTTACGCGGGGATTTTTAGTTCCCGCTTGAGCACCTTACCCGTGGGACTCTTGGGCATCTCCTCAAGGAAGTAAACATCCTTGGGCGCTTTGTACGGGGCAATGCGCTCGCGGACAAACGCCCGGATGTCCTGCGCGGTCGGCTTGGGAGTGTTGGCCGCCAGAAGATCCGCATCTGACTTGAGCTGCACGAACGCCACCGGCATTTCCCCCCGCGCCGGGTCCTTGACGCCAATAACCGCCGATACCACCACCGCAGGATGCTGCTTGATCGCGTCTTCAATCTCCCGCGGAAAGACTTTTTCGCCCGCCATGATGATCATGTCTTTCTTGCGGCCGGTGATATAAAGATAGCCTTCGTCATCGATCCGCGCGATGTCACCGGTCTTGAACCAGCGGTCGGACGTGAGCACTTCGGCCGTAAGCTCCGGCTGGTTGTAATACCCCTTCATGACGTTGGGGCCCTGGATGTATAGTTCGCCTCCATCCACGCCAATCGGAAGCACGTTACCGGCTTCATCCACCGTCTTGACGCGCACTTCGGGGATAATCTTTCCCGCAGAACCCGGCTTGTGTGCCCACGGCATGTTGAGCGAAACGATGGGCGACGTTTCCGTGAGACCAAAGCCTTCCATCAGCGTGATGCCGAATTTCTCTTGAAATTGTTCAATGAGTGTCACGGGCAAAGGCTCACCGCCCGAGACGGCAATCTTGACCGATTTCATCGTTTCGACATTCCCCGACTTCGCCCCCGCCATGATGGCGTACATGGTGGGCACCATGATGAGCACTTCGATCGCATGTTTTTGAATGAGATCTAACGTGCTCACCGGCGAAAAACGGGCCTGGTAAATCACCTTCGAGCCCAGCATCATGGGGATCAAAAGACACCCCTGCAGCCCCAGCGTGTGGAACATGGGCAACACGCCCAAAAATACCGTCTTGTCGGTGAAGCGCGCGTGATCGCACGAATCCGTCGCGTTGGATTCCAGATTTTGATTGGTGAGCATGACCCCCTTCGGCAGGCCGGCAGTACCGGACGTATACATGACGACCGCCACATCTTCGGGCTTGCGCGCCGGAACCGGGTGCAGATGCTTGCGGAGATTTTTGGGATTTATGCCAATCGAAGCCATCGTCATCAGCGACGGCTTTTCCCAGGTGAGCTCATCGATATAGATAACGGTAAGCTGCGGGATGGCCTTCTGGAGGGCTTCGGCCATGGGTTTGAAAAAGGTTATCGCCACGAGGAGCTTCATACCGGAATCTTTGACCACCGCAAGTAGTTCGTTCGGCTTCAGCAAATAGTTGAGTGGCATCAGGATCCGCTCATCCCAACGGGCTCCTCCAAGGGCCACAGCGAACGCCGACGACGGGGGAATGAGCAGGCCCAGGTTATCTCCGAATTTTTCCTGCGGGGCGAGTCTTCGAAGGTGGTTGACGAAAAGGTGCGAAGCCCAGACCAACTCCCGATACGTGAGCGTGCGCTTGTCATCAACGATGGCGACGTTATTAGGCGACTCAATGGCATGATCGATGACTTTCTCGAGGATCATATTTGCGGCTCCGTAGAAAAAGAAGGTTCACGTTATGGACGATGTGCGTTAGGATGCGTGGACCGGAGTGATGGGCGATGACTGTACCTGCAAGGCACGGAGGCGACAATGAAGATTCGGCATAGTTTTGTTTTTCTTATGATGGCATTGGGGTGTGCGGGCTGCGCCCCAACCGATGCCGATCGCCAATCGCTCAATGACGCCTTCACGAAATACGATGGCCGTCAACTCGATGAGGCGGAATCGCTGACTTCCAACTACATTGAAAAATTCCCCAATGAGCCGAATGTCGATGAAGCCTATTATTTGCGGGGCTTGGCACGGTATGGCAAGGGCAACAAGCCCGGGGCGTCGCAGGACATGTTGACGGCTCTTGATAAATCCAAGCGCGACGATTTGCAGGGGAAGAGTCTTTTGCTCCTGGGCGATATCGCGTTTGAAGGTCAGCGTTGGGAACAGGCCCTCGACTACTTCAAGAATGCGCTGGAAAAATATCCCGCAGGCAACGCGCCGGTGAGTGCCTACTATCGCCTGGGCAGCAGCCTGCAGGCCTTGGGACAGTGGGACAAAGCCAAACCCTATTTCACCAAAACGCTGGCCTCCAAACCCGATGATTTGCTCCGTGTGCGCGCCCTGCAGCGGCTGAACGCCACCAATTTTCAACTGCAATATGCCGCCTTTAAGGAAGGTCCCAAGGCCGCGGAGTATGTCAGCACTCTGAAGGCCCAAGGAATTACCGCCATCGTCGCCAGTGAGTTGCGCGACAACCAATTCTTGTTTCTGGTTCGTTCCGGAAAATATTCGACCTGGAATGGGGCGGAGTTTGACCGGACTCAATTATTGAAGAAGCACCCGCTGGTCATTGTGGTTCCGTGATTCGTTCTCGGTCGCCGCACTCACCACTGGTCAGGGGTGATATCGTGTTTTAGGATGGCAGCGTGGACGCAGCAAGACGGTCGTATCTGCTGGCGGTGGTGGGAGCGCGAGGCCTGGCGTTTTTGCGGCTCTTTCTGGTGGCCAATATTCTGGGCGATGCCGGGCGACGCGAATTTGGAACCTACCAGCCCGCACTCGAACTCATCAACTGGCTCGTGCCCCTGGCCATGCTGGGATTGGCCGATGTCGGGGAACGCTACGGCATGTTGCTGCAATCGCAAAATCGCCTGATGCAGACCATGCGCACCCACGTACTACGCATCTTTTTGATCGGTTTAGCACTGGGTGCATTGCTGATTGCTGCCGGACCGTGGGTCGTGAAATTCGTATGGGGGGCCGAAGTGAAAAGCGTGGGAATCGTCGTGGCCTGTGCCGGCACGATGGTCATGTTGGCCCTTTATCAACATGTGATGGCGCTGTTGCGTGGCTTGGGCCGCTACTCCCAAGTCGCATTGTGTGAAGTCCTCGGCGCGGTGGGTTTGCTCCTCTTTTCCTGTGGCGGCGCTTACATCGGCACAGCCTCGGCCATGGTCTGGGGATATCTTCTCTCCGTGGTGTTGCCGAGCGGCGTCGGGTTTGTCGCGCTGCGAACGGCTCAGCATTCACGCCCCACAGTCACCGTAAATGCCGCGCCCCAATTTGGTCATTTCGCAATTTGGACGCTGCTCCGTTTGCTGCTAACGATGACCTTTGGCTTTCTGGCAGTATGGGGAGTCAATCACATTGCCCAAAACGCGCCCTCAACAATAAGTGTCGCCTCCTCCGCGATGGATCAGTCCGCAGATTTTGGCCTGCCCCTGCGTATTGCCCAACTGCTCGGCTTCCTGGCGGTGACGGTCTGGGCATCGGCCTACGGCACCGCAGCGGCGGCCTGGTCGCACGGTCGCCGAAAGCGCGCCGAACTGTCGCTGCTCCGTCTGGGAATTCGCGCGTGTGCCGCTCTGTTGGTGATGGCAAATATTGCCTTGTGGCTTCGTCCGGTCCTTATGCCCCTTGTTCCGAACAGTTATCACGCGGCATTGGAATATCTGCTGCCGCCCCTGCTCGCGACTTTTCTGTGGTACGGCTTTTTGACGCTGTTCGCGGTGCTTGCCGATTTACGCGAAACCCCTCAACGCGGCGTCTATCTCTGGGCCAGCGCCGTGGTCATTCAGTTGGCGCTAATTCTCTCAGCACACCTCTGGACCAATGCGCCCAAGGGCAGCTCCATGGCGATGGTGGGCGCGATGTCCATCTCCGTGTTGATTGTGGCGCCCCTGCTTTTGTGGAAGCCCGCGCGCCTCACTAAACAGGGCCTCGCCCTGGCGATTCTCGCCCTTTGCCCGCTGGCATTTCTCGTCGAATCGTGGGCCGTCAATTCGCTTGCCGGAATAATCACTGTCGCAGCCTTGGCCATGGTCTATTCGATCGCCGGTTTTGGCACACGCAAAAAAACACGCCCCTCACCAGCCGCCTCAGTGATCCCAGCGCCTCTCCCAATGTCGATTCATCAGTATTCTGGCACGGCGCATTCTCGGACACACGAACCGCCATTTTCCATCAACCCACCCTGATAAATGCCCGATGCATTAAGTGTCGCAACCACCGTGAGCGACGCACGAGCGGCCGGCGGAACCGCTTGTGAAATCAGTAACCCATCCCTGACCGCGTTTATCTCCTGTACAAACACCCATCCTAAATGGGCGAGTGTCGTCACGGGGATTCTGCGCGCATCACGCGTATTGGAGTGCGATGAACTTTATTCTCTACATGCTCGGGCAAGCGGTCACGCGAACTGGCAACTCCGGTCTCCGACCCTCCGCAATCGAGCGGCAACTCCGCAAAGCCGCCGTAGATGCCGCGTCCGGCGATATTGACTCGGCGGCCAACCTCTACGAGCAACTGCTCGAAACGCGCCCGGACGCCGTCGGGCCCAAACTGGTCCTCGCCCAGTTGCGCCTGCTTTCAGGACAGGCCAACCTCGCCGCCGAAGCATTTGATGAAGCAATTAACAGCCTCCTGGGTAACTCCGTCGGTAACGAAAAAAACAATGAAGCCTCCGAAGGCAACGCGCTGGACCGCCTGATCGCCTCCGCCGATCGCGAACTGGCCCAGAGCCATTTCGCTCGCGCCATCGATACCCTACAGAACGCAATGGAGACTGTCGAAACGCTCCTGGCGGCCAACGCCGGCTTGATCGTTTCCGACTCCCGCATGAGGCACGTCAAAGGTGCCGCGGCCGCGGAATCTTTGATCCCGCTCGCTGAACTCGGCGATTTACTGCTACGCATGTTTGCTCGCGCCAACCTGGCCTCCAACCTCGCCGCATCGCTGCGAAAAAGACATCTGCGCGATGACCTCGCCCTCTTGGCCGCCGGCCGCGGCAATGTCGATGAACTCCTCACGCGCCAGTTTGAACAACTGCGTGCCGAATCCCAACTCCATCCCTCACATGTGGACTTGTTCTATCGCATGGGCTTCCTGGCCCGCACGCTCGGACGAATGGAAGATGCCGCCGCCGCGTTCTCGCGCGTCCTGATCCTGCATCCTCACCACCTTGTTGCCGCAGCCCTGTTTGCTGCGACGAACCTCCAGTTGAAACGTGACGATGCCGTCATGCCGATGCTCGCAATGTCCCTGGCGGTCGGTCCCGAAACGCTCGCTCGCTATCTGAAAATTGCCGAAGCCGCGGCAGATCTGGGCGAGTTTGACCGCACCGTTGAAAAACTGGTCGCCGCCAGCGCCTCCCCGCATACCGAAGGTAAATCCATACGGGCCAACCTGGCCATGGCCCTCTCCGAGCTGGGCCTGTTGGACTCCGCCCACGGCCCCTGGAGAAACCCGATGGCCCCGGTGCCCCAAAGCTAATCACACGTCGGCACTCCCCTCGCGCCTATTTCTTCGATCTGCAATTCTCGGTAATCGCCGCAACCAACCCCGCAATGTCGTGCTGCACCGCTTCCAAGGTAGGTGCCCAGTTCAGCTTTTTCAGAGCGGCGGTCGTGATGGGACCGATCGAAGCACGCTTCATCCGCGAAACCTTCTGCCGCAACTCTTCATCCAGCAGCATTTGCAAGTTGCTCGCGGTCGAGGCGCTGGTAAACGTGATCCAATCAATTTCATCGTTGCGCAAGGCCGAGAGTATTTCCTCGGGCAGCGCGTCGGGCAACTTCGTCTGGTAGATCGCCACATCCTGCACCCGCCCGCCTGCTTTCTCCAGCTCCTCCCACAATACCGGCCGTGCAATGTCCGCCCGCAGAAGCAGAAAACTCTTATCCGCGATCTCCGCCGAACCAATGTGCGACTTGAGCGCCGCCGCCAACTCTTCACCCACGAATTTCTCCGGCACAAGATCCGGCGTGATCCCGATGACTTCCAGCGCTTCGGCCGTCGCCGGGCCCAGCGCCGCTATGGATGATGCTCCAAAATGCCGGGCATCAAACCCCAGCGTACGCAGTCGCGTCCACGTGGCGCGCACGCCATTGGCCGAAGTGAAAACCAGCCAGTCAAACGCCGGAATGTGCTGCAGCACCTGGTCGATGCTCGTCCAATCGTCCGGCTCCGCCAGTTCAATAGTGGGCGCTTCGAGTACCTGCGCGCCCAGCTCCGCAAGCCGGGCCGAGAGATCCGAAGCCTGCTGCCGCGTGCGCGTCACCAGAACTCGCTGGCCAAAGAGCGGGCGATTCTCAAACCAATTCAGCGCCCCGCCGGAATCGAGCCCCCCCACCCCCCCACTATTCCGCAGCGCCACCACTCGCCCGATGATCGTAATGGCCGGCGCCGTCAGCTTGGCCTCGGTCACAGCTTCGACCAGCGTACCGACCGTCGCGGTCACCGTCTGCTGCGTCGCACGCGTGCCCCACCGCACCACTGCGGCAGGCATTTCCGGTGACATGCCCGCAGCGAGAAGCTTTCCGACAATGGTCGCAAGCGCCTTGATCCCCATATAAAAAACCAGCGTGCCATCCAGTTTGGCGAGCGCATCGTAGTTGACGCGCCCCGCAGATTCCTCCGCTACCGCCCCACCGCTGCCTTCCTTTTCATGACCCGTGACCAGCGTAACGCTGCTGGTGAAATCGCGATGCGTTACGGGAATCCCCGCGTACGCGGGTGCCGCAATTCCCGCGGTGATGCCCGGTATCTCGACAAAGCCCACCCCGTGAGTCTCCAAAAATTCCGCCTCCTCCCCGCCCCGGCCAAAAACATACGGGTCCCCCCCCTTCAGCCGGACAACCACCCGTGGCGAATTATCTGACCACAATTCCTGAGCCTTTTCCAGCAGCAGTTGGTTGATTTCATCCTGCGATTTCGTGTGCATATTGCCCGATTTTCCGACATAAAGAAGCTCCGCACCCGCCGGTGCCAGCTTGAGGAGTTCCGGATTCGCCAGATAGTCGTAAACAACCACCGCAGCGCGACGCAACACCTCCGCCCCCGCAACCGTCAACAGACCCGGATCCCCCGGACCAGCCCCAACAAGATATACCGTGGCGGACATAATTGATCCTTTATGCAAGCCATGCTTTCAGCCGGCACGAGACAATGGGAAAACACGCCCAACCAAAATAGTCTCGCCAACGAAAGGCGATGCGCAGTCTTTGTTTGCTGCCTGAGGCGCTTAATTATTCAATTCCGCATGTTCCGGCTTCACCTCGAAGTAAACGGAATCCGCCATGAACGCGGACCGCGGATCGATTTCCTGAACTACACCCGTAGCGGTAATGAGTCCACCGTTCTTCCAATCGATGGCCTCGGCAGGAGTGAGAATGCCGTTGAGGTTGTACAGGCTGGGAAACACTCTCCTGGCACGCTATAAATTGTAGGGGAATTGGCCTGATGGGCAACACCCAGTCGCCCGAAAAATGAAGGTTTATCCGGAGATACAAAAAATGCGCTCGATAAATTGTTATAGGGTCCCCTTGATGGCCCTGCTCTTGGTCGCCGCCGCTTTTGGAGCAGCCGTCGACGATCTCGGAACCATCGTGCGACCCACCGCCAAAATCGAAACCGACCCCATGCCCCACACCAATGACGCCGCCGACGACCCCGCCATCTGGGTCCATCCCACCGACCCGGAAAAAAGTTTACTCCTCGGTTCCGACAAGCAAGGCGGAATTCACACCTATGGCCTGAATGGAAAACAGCGGCAAGTGGTCTCCGAAACTTGCCTGCCCAACAACGTCGATGTGCTCTACGGCATAAAATGGGGCGACGAACGCATGGACCTCGCCGTGGCGAGTTGCCGCTCCGAAAAAGAACGCGGCGTAAAAATCTGGTCCATCAACGCCCAAACCGGGGAACTAAAAGATGTCACCGAGGGCGGCGTAATTCCCGTCTTCGCCGGCGGCCACGCCAAAGGCGAGCCCTACGGCATCTGCGGCTACACCAGCGCCAAATCGGGAAAGTGCTATTTCTTCGTCAATAACAAAGCGGGGGCGGTGGAACAATACGAAATCACTGCCGATGGAAAAGGTCTGGTGAAGGGGACACTGGTGCGCTCCCTGAAGGTAAATACGCTCCCGGAAGGATGCGTTGCGGATAATGAACTGGGATTTTTGTACCTCGGCGAAGAACGCATCGGCATCTGGAAATTCTCCGCCGAACCCGACGCCCCAGTCGAAGGCAAGCTGATCCACAAAGTCGGCGAGCATGGGCTTACCGCGGATGTCGAAGGCTTGACGATTTACTACGCGCAAGTCAAGAAGGGGTACCTGATCGTTTCGAGCCAGGGCAACAACACGTTCAAGGTCTACGACCGCGCCGGAGAGAACACCTATATCCTGACGATCGATCCCGCGGAGGCGCAACTGGATGATGTCAATGACACCGACGGCATCGACGTTATCAACGTGCCGCTCGGAAAAGCTTTCCCCAAGGGGCTTTTCATCGTGCAGGATGGCACCAACAAAAAAGCTGCCGAAATGAAGAACCAGAATTTCAAACTGTATGCCTGGGAGGACATCGCTGGCGAAAAACTGCTGGTGGATACCCAGCGCCCCGTGCGCCGCGCAGTTCCTCAACGCTAACGCGACTTTGCTGCGGCATCGTTGGAACAACGAGAGTGGCTTAGTTGACCGCCGTGGGATAGATTTGCGGCATGAATGCGATGCGCCTCATTTTGGAACCAGAACGCGAAGAAGGCGGCTTCATTGAACGCGCCGCGCGCCTCGAAGGCCTCGGCGAAACCGAGCGCCTGTGGTGGCGCCTGCCCGCAGAATGGCGCTCCGCCGCCACACCCCATGCCGATCCCTTCGTCGTGGGAATGCTCTTTCCCATGATGCTCCGCGGCGGCGATGTGCACATTGAAGGCCCCGCGTCACCCTCTCTGCTCGAAAATCTCGAAACGTTCATGGCCATCTGGCGCTCCTGGTCCCCCGAAAAATACCGCCCGGTCCGCATGTTGGCACAAGACGAAGTCGAAACCCGCGCCCTCAACCCCGATCAATGCGTCGTCCCTTTCTCCTGCGGCGTCGATTCCACCTTCACCACCTATCGACACGTGCGCGGGCTCGTGGGCAGACGCCGCCAGAAAATCGGCGCCGGCGTCGTGATGAATGGCTTTGATATCTGGCTCGATCAGCCCGGCGCCGCACAAATGTACGCCACCGTCCTCGCCAGCGGACAAAAAATGCTCGGAAGTCTGGGCGTCCCTTGCGTGCCCATGACGAGCAATTTCCATGAGCTCAAAACCGTCTGGGGGCACAGCTTCGGCACGCATCTGGTAAGCGGTCTGATGCTCTTGTCGGGCCGGTTCGGCAGCATGATGGTGCCCAACAGCATGCCCTACGCCCAATTGCAAAAACCCTGGGGCAGCACCCCGCTCAGTGATCCGCACTTGGGCGGAGCAGGTTTTACCGTGCGTGACGACGGCGGTGAGGCATCACGCATCGAGAAGATCAAGTTAATAAGCCAATGGCCCGAGGCGATGGAAAATCTCCGCGTCTGCTTCAACAATCCCGGCAACGCTTCGAACTGTTGCCTGTGTGAAAAATGCACCCGCACGATCTTGGCATTTCGCATTGCCGCGCACGGACACGGACACGGACACGGACACCTGCCCCCCGCATTTGCCCACGATGCGGACAATCGCCAGATCCGTCGCACGCGCTTTCTGATCGCCGTAAGCATGGATTTGTGGAATGAATTGCTCGAAGAAGCCGCGCGTGCGGGGTTGGAGAATGAACTCTGGGTGGCGGCCATTCGTCAAGCCCTGGCCCGTGGCAAGCGGCGACAGGTTATCGCCTCACTGAAAAAACCGTTCTTGCCGCTGCGCAACACCATTCGAAAGTTGCTGCGCGGCTCGGAGAAAAGCCGTCGCGAACTGCTGCAATCACCAAAGACGAAACCGCGAGCCTGAACCACACATCTAAACCGCACGCCTCAGCAGCCGGTCGTACAACGCCTCGGTCTGCAAAACCATGTGCGGGATGGAAAGCTGCGCCTTGACATGCGCCCGGGCCGCGACACCCAGTCGGGCCCGCACCGACGCGTCGCCCAGCAGTCCCAGCAAAGCCTCCGCCGCCGGTTGGGGCTCCCGCGTGGTGATGCACAACGCCGTCTCATCGTGCCGTGTGTGAATCGAGGGACGCGTATCCACCCGCACTGAAAGAACCGGCTTGGCCGTCGCCATCGCCTCAAACATCACCGAGCCCCCCGACATCGTGACCAATACATCAAGCGCCGCCAGCACCGCTGGCATGTCTGAGCGCCGATTGAGCAGACGCACGGAATCTCCAAGCTGAAGTTTCTCAATCCGCTCGTGTACGCGCCGCATATAGTCCGCCGGCCCCGGCTCCCCCATCAAAAGGAACACCGCGCGGCCCGGAGCCTTCTCCTTGACCAGCCCCACCACATCCAGAAATTCGAGAATACGCTTGAACGGCTCGATGCGGCCCGCCAGTCCCACCGCCAGCATCCCCGCCGGTATCTGGGCCTCGCGAAATGCCTGATGGCCCGCGGCGTCGGGAGAAAATTTCTCCAGATCCACCGCGTCATCGATCATCATAATTTTTTCCGGTGCGATTCCCGCGTGAAGAAGATCGGTCGCATAACGCTGCGCAATCGGAATCAGCGCCGTGGCCTGGGGCAGTCGATGTTTGAGGATGTCCCGGCGCAACAGCGGCCCGCGGACATGCACGACGCTGGGAATCTCCAACCGCTGATGCAGATGCAGCGCATACGCGGATTTCCACAGATCAGACGCGTGAACGATGCGCGCCAGGGAATTCTCCGCCAGGGCCAACAGGTGCCGCGCATCACGATAGCGCGAAACCAGCGTCGACACGCGACGCCACGGACGCATCGATACGATCCGCGTGTCCACGTTCCCCGCGCGCAGATCCTGCGTCATCGGGCCGTCACGGTCCAGTAGCGCCAGCGGCGTAAAGCGCGCGCGATCGAGGTTGCGGATGAGATAACACAGTTGACGTTCGGCACCGTCGAGATTGCCGCCCCGCGCAAGATAGAGGATGGTTTTTGGGGTAGCGATAGATCAGCAATTATAGGGCACGGCGTCGCCCCGGCCAATCAACGACAGGCACTATTGACACAAAAAAGTGCTTACCCGACGGGCACAAGCAGGAGGGCTGAACTTTTCTGCTGGGCCAGACAGTGCAGTCGATAGAGGTGCAAATGGGGCATCGGGGGGTGGAGGACCAGGGGGCTGCGGGGGGTGCAAAGGGGGAGAACCAGGTGCAAATGCACCGGCGCGAGCGGGTCAAAGGGGGTCTCACGCTGAGTAAGAGCCAGCAAGTGCCGGTGATCCCGCGCCCATTGCCACAGCGCCGGCCACGTCGTCGCGTCAGAGGCCAGCGTGAACAAATGAAGGTGGCCCAGCCCATCGAGCGCCAGCAGCGAGTGCGGGTCGAGCGGGCTCGAGGTCTCCAGAAGCGTAGCCGATTCCAAAAAGTCGCATGCGCTCCTGCTGATAACCTGCCACTGCGAATCCGGAGTGTGCGGCATGGGCGAATCGATCGGCCGAAGACCGCGCGACGGCAGTGTTTCCAAATTGACGTTGGCGGTGTCCGTCCCCTCGACACTCACTTTTTGCTCAGGAGGAGCAATCACCGCCGCAACCGGAATTTCCGCAGTCATTTCCCCCTCCGGCGTGACAAACTCGCGAATATCAAATGCCGCGTTGAGCGCACTTCGCTCTTCCGGATCAAGCACGCTGGCCAGTTGATCAAAAGTCGCCGCCGATATGGCCGAAGCATCATCCGAAGAAACGATGAGCTCGTCGACCGCGGAAGTGAGGTGAATAAGTGCCGAATCTATATCGATGGAATGACTCTGCGAGGATTCCGCCTGCCGCACCCCATGCACAAGGTCCAGGACCGACTCCCAAAGCGCGCTCGGCTGACCATCCAGCGGAAGCGTGAAAAGCGGCTCCGCATTCTCCATGCGCGACGCTGAACCCGCATGCGAAAGTTCCGCATGCAGAAAATTCTGCGCCGCCGAACGTAGCCGATGATGCACCGCCACCGCCTCCGTGAGGTCGTCAGCGACCATAAACGCCCGCATTTTTCGCGGCAGCAGCGACTGGGGCACACACACGGATTTCAGCGATTGATACGCCCCGATAACACTGTTCTTGTCGATGCCCGACACCAGCAGAATATCCGTCACCGTCTCCCGCAGCAGTTGCACCGGTTCCGCCAGCGAACTGTCATCGGCCCGATTCTTACGGAACCCCGCCGGCATAGTGGCCGGAATAGCAATGATCCAGTGACGGGCCTGCTTGTGGAAAAATTTCAAAACCCGCGCCAGTCGCGCCTCCCCTGCCCCTCCGCCGCCCGTGATCGCCACCGGAGGTATTTCTCCATCCGTGTTGAATAAATCAAAAATAACATCGCCCGCGTGTACCGCCACCAGCCCCACCGGCACATCGTACCGCGCTGCCAGCGCGTTCGCGGCCGACGCCAGCAACTCATAGTAATGTTCATCCGCCGGCGCCAGTGCCAGTTGGAACGCTGGCAGTGTATCCGCCACTGCCGCGGCAACTTCCGGCTGCGCAACGGGAATCCCCATCTCCACGGGCGATTCCTCCCCGCCATCCTCCACCGAATCTTCCCCGGAATCGTATGCCGAAACTTCACGCTCCGGCGAAGCCCCCGCAGCCGGCGGCGTGCGCTTCGGCGGCGTACGCGCCGGTCGAGCACCGTCCAAAAACAGCCGGGCAATGTCCGCCATATTTCTTACCGGGGGAGAAGAATCAGAAGACGCGGGTGGGCTTTGCGATGGCCCACCCGGCGTCTTGGGGCTCTCGGCCTCTCCAGGCATTTGGTCAGAATTTTCATTGTGCATGACGGTGATTTTCCGAGGGTTGATACTGTCAGGTCACGGAGCGATGCGCGGGCGATCACACGACTTCAACAATCGAATCCAGTTCGCCGAAAGGATTCGGCTCGGAATAAAGATTATGCGGATCCGCCTGCCAGCGGCCGTCCACCACCAGCCGGTAGCGGTAACGCCCCGGCTTGAGCGCCACCAGCCTCCGGAAAGTTTCATCCGCATCATCGCCCGACATGTGCTCCGGCGACCAATTGTTGAAATCACCCGCAATGGCCACCGACGACGCACTCGGGAAGTGCGCCACAAACAAAATCCCATCGGGAAGTTGCCGCACCCCATAAAACGCCGCAATCTTCTGACCTGTGGTCCGCCCCAAACCATTCCCAGCGCTGGTCATCCCATGATTCGACGCCGCCACCCGGATTTCATCCACCTTGCGGGTCAGCGTTTCCACTTGCGAACTCAGCGATTGCGATAGCGACCGTTGATTGCGCCGCAGCGGTTGCGACAACGTGTACGAATCCGCAAGTTCCACCCCATCCTGCAACGTCTCCAGCGTCTCTTCCACGGTGCTGCGCGCGTTGTCCAGTGCATCTTCCAGCGTCAGTTCCGCAGGCGCCTCAATGACGCGCCCAGGCGAAAGCGTCATACGCAACGCCGGCCCCATGATCTCTTTGGCCAGCTTCTGAAAATCCTTGAAGCCCTTCGACGCCGGATCGTACTCCGTAATCGGCTGCCCAAATGATGCCGCTTCCTTCAGCTTGGTGTTGAAATTGATCGCCGAATCCATGAGCAACTCGCCAAAGTGCTCGCGAAGCTCCGCCAAAACCTCCCGCGCCAGCTTTGTGCGAATGTCATAAAGCGTCGCCAGTATCCGCACCCGAATATCATGCCGGCACTGCTTGCGAAGCTGCTCCAGAAGCTCCAACTGCTTCGACAGCCCGTGCAGCGAAAAATACCCCGTTTCCACAGGAATGATCACATCCCCGCTCGCCCGCATCGCGTTGAAGGTGAGCAACCCAACGTTTGGCGGGCAATCAATGATGACATAGTCGTAATCATTCTGAACGCGCGCCAGCGCATCCGCCAGCCGATCCTGCCGGCCAGGAATGCCATGTAATTCCGTTTCCAGCGCCGCCAGTGAAATCGTCGCCGGTGCCAGATCAAAATGTGAAGCGATCTGCCAGGTAATGTCCTTCAGCGTCGTCGTGCCGCCGGGCGAACGCAAAACATCATAAATGGATTTTTCGATTTGTTGATCCGGCACCGCCAGCCCCACCGCACAATGCCCCTGCGGATCCATATCAACAAGCAGGGTACGTTGCCCCATAAAGGCCAGACAAGCGGCCAAGTTGATGGATGAAGTCGTTTTTCCGCAGCCACCTTTTTGATTGATAAGGGCGATTGTTCGCATGTGCACGCATCCTTGCTTCGAGTGCTTGTCCGGGTCATTTCAGTCGGCATCCTGCCAACTCTCATCCATGAGCATTGAAAATAGTCGCCACAGTTATTTCAGCGACACAATGTTGAGACCGGATACGGTATTAATTTGTCTGTCGGAATCATCGGGATTGTGAAGTAAATTTCTTGAGGCAATCAAGTAAAAATGGCCTTGCCAATATTGATAATGGGGGAAACACCCCACCCGCGGCTTGAAAGTTGCCCCGCGAACCTTCACACTTGCTCCCATGGCAACCGCAAAAATAACCCAAGTCCGCTGGCGCAAAGTCGCCAAGAGGGTCATCATTTTTGGCGGCGGCTTCCTCGTAATCGTCGCGGTCGTCCTCCTTCTCCTCCCCGTCTGGATGAGCAATGAGCAGGGCCGCGCCTACATCCTCGCCCGCATCAACAAAAATGCCGAAGGCACCGTCGCCGTTGACCGCTGGTCCGTCAGCTGGTGGCGCGGCATGGAGCTCGACGGCCTGACCGTCACCCTCAAGGACGGACGCAAAATTGTCGACTGCCCGCGCCTCCAATCCGAGCTCACCCTCTGGAGCATCCTCTGGGGAACCTGGGATTTTGGCGATACGCGAATCGCTGGAGCGAAATTGGCCATCACCAAATACGTCGATGGCTCCACCGATCTGACCCGCTTGTTTCCCGCCGCCACCGCGCCCGGCGGCATGCTCCGCCAAGTCCGCGGGGCCTTCACCTGGACCAGCGGCAGCCTGCTCATCGGCAGCGAAGCAAGTTTGCGCGCCATCCGCCTCAAAGACTTCTCCGCCGAAGTCACGATCGCCTCACCTGCCTCCACCTTTTTTGTCCGCGCTCGCGGAATGTCTGATCTCCCTGGCGAGCCCGGCGCCCGAATCGTCACCTGCAACGCCGCCCTCCCCCCCATGAGCAAATGGCCCGCGCCCCTCGCAGAGTGCCTGCCCGGCGTCGAATTCACCGGCGGAACAATCTCCACAGACGTAATCGCCGACTGGCTCAATCTCGGCAGCGGCTGGGGCGAGGCTCTCGGCGAAACCCTGACCAGCCTCCAGTTTCGCAGCGCTGACACCCGCCCGCAATTGGGCCTGTGGTCCCCGCAACTGGACGCCGTCGGTACTGGCGGCCAGGCAATTCATGCCAACATCCTGATGACCCGCTGGCCCGCCGTTCCCGTTTTGCGTGTGCCCGCGCCTGCCGAACAATCCTCGGCCCCACCCGTAAACGGCCGCCACACGCAGGAGTTCTACTGCACCGCAAATCTGCGCTGGTCAGCTCCCCTGCGGCGAATACTGCGGCAAGTGAACCCCCTGTTTGGTGAAGTAACCCAGGTGCCCCGCGATCTACGCCTCCGAGTGGAACGCATGGCTGTGGAGTTGGCACCCCCGCGCAGCGCGGATCAACCCGCCGTGCGCGGCAGCCTCCTGGCGACAATTGATCTGGGACCAGGAAAGTTAGCCAATGCCGGCATCGTGCGCGAAATTCTGCGCGGCGAACGCGTCGCCGATGCGGAGTACACCATGGCCGTGCTGCCCTTCACCGTGCGACTGGAAGAGTTGACGCTCACCGCCGAGCGACTGGGCTTCGATCTGTCATCCCCCGAAGGACTTGAAGAACTCCGCTTTTCCGGAAGCACTGAAGTCACCGGCGCACTCGCCCTCGAAGTCACCCACGTCCGGGGCAGCCCAGGCCTCGGAGGTATGGCCGCCCGCATCCCCATTCGCGGCACCGTGCAAAAACCCCTCGTCGCCCGGCCGTAACGACATCACACTTCAACCATCCCGCGCGCCGGCCGTTGCCGCCAACTCACATCCCGCGTTACTGGCATTCGCCCCGCACATTACGGTACGATGCCCGCTGCAATTTCTTTCGCCATTCTGGAGCCATCTCTATGAAACGCATCCTCACCGCCGCACTCCTCTCCGTCGTCGTCATGTCCCCCGCCTTCAGCCAAACCTCGGCACCCTCCACCACCACCGCCCCCACCACTCAGGAAGTCGTCGCCCCCAAAGCCAAAGCCCGCGTCGGCGTCATCAAACTCACCGAACAACTGCTCGAACGACCCGCCTCCTTCCAAATCTCCTTCGCCTCGCTCAACAACTCCGGCAAGGCCTCCGCCCTCAGCGCCCTCACCCAGCAACTCACTAAGGCCGCCAAAGATCCCGCCCTCTCCGGCCTCTTCTTCGACCTCTCCTCCTTCTCCCTCACCCTCAATCAAGCCCACGAACTCGGCCAGCATTTCACCGCCCTCCGCAAAGCCGGCAAACGCGTCGCCATCTACTCCGCCGATTTCGACACCGCCACCTACCTCCTCGCCTCCCATGCCGATACCGTCATCATGCCCGAAAACGGCAACGTCATGATCCCCGGCGTCTCCCTCCAGATGATGTTCTTCAAAGGCACCCTCGAAAAACTCAACCTCACCGCCGATTTCATCCAGGTCGGAAAATTCAAAGGCGCCTCCGAACCCTTCACCCGCACCTCCGCCTCCCCCGAATACAAAGCCCAGATCGAAGGCCTCGTCGACGGCATGTACAACGCCGTCGTCTCCCAACTCGCCGCCAACCGCCCCAACCTCACCGAAGACGATGTCAAAAAAGCCATCGATGAAGGCTGGATCACCGGCCAACGCGCCAAACAAATCGGCCTCATCGACCAAACCCTCCCGCGCGAAAAAGCCGACGCCTGGCTCGATTCCCAATTCCCCGCCGGCGCCGCCCTCGTCGAGGACTACGGCCAGCCCAAAAAGAAAGCCCTCGACCTCGATTCCCCCTTCGCCCTTTTCTCCATGATGGGTGCCAAACCCCCCGTCAAATCCAAAGACCCCGCCGTCGCCGTCATCTACGCCACCGGCCAAATCATGCCCGATTCCCCCAACTCCGAAAACAACACTGAACTCGTCACCCCCACCCTCATCCGCAAAGCCGTCGACATTGCCCTCAAAGACCCCCTCGTCAAATCCATCGTCCTCCGCGTCGATTCCCCCGGCGGCTCCGCCTCCGCCTCCGATGAAATCTGGTCTGTCCTCAAAGCCGCCGACGCCAAAAAACCTGTCACCGTCTCCCTGGGCCGCGTCGCCGCCTCCGGCGGTTACTACATCGCCTGCTCCGGCCGCTCCATCACCGCCGACCCCCACACCATCACCGGCTCCATCGGCGTCGTCGCTGGCAAAATCGTCATCAAGGGACTCATGGACAAAGTCGGCCTCAACATCGAACCCATCTCCCGCGGCAAACACGCCGAAATGCTCTCCATGCTCCACCCCTTCACCGATGAAGAACGCACCTACCTCACCAAACAAATGGAAGACGTCTACACCGTCTTCACCGGCCGCGTCACCTCCGCCCGCGGTACCAAAATCAAAAACATCGACGAGGTCGCCCACGGACGCCTCTTCACCGGCGATGCCGCCAAAAAAGCCGGCCTCGTCGACAACGTCGGCACCCTCCAGGACACCATCGCCGCCTCCGCCAAAACCGCCGGCATCGATGCCAAATATCAGGTCCTCATTCTTCCCGAATCCAAAACCCTCGCCGACATCATTCGCGAAGGCCTCACCATGGACGTCTCCATCGCCCCCACCTTCAACCTCGAAATGGACGCCGCCCTGAAAGCTGTCCCCGCCGAATATCGCCGCGAAGCCCTCCGCGCCCTCAACCTCATCACCGTCCTCAAAAAAGAACAAATGCTGATGTCCCTCCCTGCGGGCATCGTCGAAGGACACTGACTACATGACCGCCCGCGACACGGCCGCCGGCATCCTGGCGGTGAATAATCTCGTCGTGCGCTACGGCGTCATCGAAGCCCTCCACGGCGTCACCCTCAAAGTCCTCGAAGGCCAAATCGTCACCCTCATCGGCGCCAACGGCGCCGGTAAATCCTCCCTCCTTCGCGCCATCTCCAACCTCGTCCCCACCGCCAGCGGCACCATCCGCTATCGCAATTCCCTCGACCTCCATCGCACCCCCGCCCACAAAATCGTCGCCGCCGGACTCTCCCACGTCCCCGAAGGCCGCGGCATCTTCCCCCGCATGTCCGTCCAGGAAAACCTCGAACTCGGTGCCTACCTCCGACGCGACACCGCCGAAATCAAAGCCGACTACGAACGCGCCCTCCAGCTCTTCCCCCGCATCGGCGAACGCCTCAACCAAATGGCCGGCACCCTCTCCGGCGGCGAACAGCAAATGCTCGCCATCGCCCGCGCCCTCATGTCCCGCCCCACCATGCTCCTCCTCGACGAACCCTCCCTCGGCCTCGCCCCCCTCCTCGTCGATCAAATCTTCCACGTCATCAAAGCCATCAACGCCCAGGGCACCACCATCCTGCTCGTCGAGCAAAACGCCCACATGGCCCTGCAAATCGCTCACTACGCCTACGTGCTCGAAACCGGCAAAATCGCCCTCGAAGGCCCCGCTCCCGAAGTCCGCACCAACGACCAAGTCCGCCAAGCCTACCTCGGCGAAGACTAACTCCCAAGGCATGATTCACGAGATATCAGCTATGACCGGTGCCGACACCGCCTGCGAACTCATCTGGCAGTGCGCCGGAATCCTCGCCCTCCCCAACTCAACCCCGGCCCCCGCAGTCTCCGCGAACCAATCGACAGGACACAGGCGCGCCAGAAAGACATCTGGAACCTGGGCGGGGCGGGGTATGAAAAACACGGCCAGCGAGTGACCCGCGGGGACGACACCTTATCTTTAACGTTAAAACGGTTATATAGCCTTCCACTTACGCGCCTGTTATTATGTTTCCTCAGCAAGGTGCGTTATATGATCAACTTATCCACCATCGAAAAGGCGACATCGCTTTTGCTGGCTGCGGCCCCACCGGGGTCGCGCGTGATCTTGTTCGGCTCGCACGCGACGGGACACGCCGATGCCCGCAGCGATGTGGATTTTCTGGTCGTTGAGCCGCACGTCGCAGACCGCGTACGCGAGATGCTCCGGCTAAGCGAAGCCCTGCGCCCACTCAAGCTTCCGACCGACCTCCTGGTGTTGTCGAGCCAGGCGTTCGATCATTGGAAGAATATTCCCAACAGCATCGCCTATCGCGTGAACCGGGAAGGGAAGGTCTATGGACCCGCGAGTTGAATTAGCCCACGCCCCACACTTTTGGCCGTAGCTGATGGCGTCGTCATGTGGGCGAGTGGCACGCATAGTGAATCAGGGTCAGGACCGCCTAAGGGCCGGCGCATCAATAAATGTCAAATAATATCATGTCAGAGGGGCCTGTGGTTCGATGCATTGAAAGGACTAATTACGACGCGGGCAAGGAGGCCTTAGGATGGCGAATAAGTTTCAAGGACGATACGAGCCG
>JBBRWV010000047.1:0-24566 GCA_038248985.1 Phycisphaerae bacterium | reverse complement strand
ATCTGGGGCCACGGCCGCAGTCGATTGAGAACTGAATATGGAGACCGGGTGTGCTGCGACGGGGCCATTGTGGCAGCGGGCGATCCGGCGGATAATTTCAGGAAAGATGGGTAGGAGGTTTTATGGCGCAGATCGAAGTGGCGGCGTATTATTTTCCACAGTGGCATCCAGACGCGCGAAACGACAAATGGCATGGGAAAGGGTGGACGGAATGGGAGTTGGTGAAAGCGGCGCGGCCGCGGTTTGAGGGGCATCGGCAGCCGATTGTGCCGGCGTGGGGGATGTTTGACGAATCGAACCCGATTTTCGCGGGGCGGGAGATTGAGTTGGCAGCGACGCATGGGGTGACGGCGTTCATCTATGATTATTATTATTATGAGGATGGGCCATTTTTAGCGGGGGCGTTGGATCATGGTTTTCTGGGGGCGGATAACAATGACCGGTTGAAGTTTGCGTTGATGTGGGCGAATCATAATTGGAAGAACTGGCATCCGGCACCTTTGGGGGTGGAGCATGCATTGCTGGCGGAGGGGAAGATTTCGGCGGCGGTGTATGAGCGGATGATCACACTGATTGTGGAGCGGTATTTTTTGCATCCGAGTTATCTGCGGATTGAGGGGTGCCCGTATTTTTCGATTTTCGACCTGGTGACGTTTGTGGATTCTTTTGGCGGGGTGGAGGGGGCGCGGGAGGCGATGGAGCGGATGCAGTTGAAGGCGGCGGCGGCGGGGTTGCCGGGGGTGCATTTCAACATGGTGATGTGGTGCGGGCCGGAGAATTCGCGGTGGAAGCTCTTTGGCGGGGTGGAGAAGTTGGCGTTGGACATGGGGTTTGATTCGGTGACGGCGTACAACTATTGCGATCATTACCATTTGGATGGGGACACGTTTCCGAAAGGGAGTTATGCGAAGGCGGCGCAGGCGAATTTTGCGGCGTGGGAGAAGTGCGTGAAGATGAAGGTGCCGTACATACCGAATGTGACGATGGGTTGGGACGCCTCGCCGCGGTGCTGCGGGACGGATCACTATGAGATGCGGGGGTATCCGTGGATACCGATACTGGAGGGGAATTCGCCGGGGGCATTTCGGAATGGGCTCGAGCATGCGCGGGCGTTTGTGGGGAGGGCGGAAGTGAAGGTGAAGATGGTGACGTTGAATGCGTGGAATGAATGGACGGAGGGGGCGTATTTGCTGCCGGACGAGGTGCATGGGACGGCGTATCTGGAGATGGTGAAGCGGGTGTTTACGCGGTGAGGGGGGAGGGGCGGTCAGCCGACAATATCTTCGAGGCGGCTGAAGCTGGCGATTTGGGAGGCGGCGACGTGGACATGGGTACGGTTGATGCGGACGCCGAGTTGGCGGGTTTCGGTAAGGTAGAATTCTTTGGTGGAGCGGGAATCGTGGCGATCGTGGACATCGGCGTCGTGCAGGGTCCAGAAGTGAGGGGAGACGGATTGCAGTGTGCCGATGTAGATGAGAGGGCCTTGGGTATCGAGGACGACGATTTGCCCGAGGAAGGATTCTATCGCGGGGGGAGATAGGGTGTCTGGCATGGTAAAGTTCCCGAAAAGGCGTTTCTTGCTTGAGGATAAGCGGCGACAGGATTATAGTGCGCGCAGCGGATTCAGGAACGTCGCAGCGGCGTTGGACAAGACAATTCCACGAATTCCGAATGAGGTAAGAATATGAATCGTACGACAAGCGGAAAATGGTTTCTAGCGATGGCGGTATTGAGCATGGGGTTGGGCGTGGGGATAGCGGGTGAGCTGGTGGGGTTTGGGCAG
Source organism: Phycisphaerae bacterium (assembly GCA_038248985.1). GTDB lineage: Bacteria > Planctomycetota > Phycisphaerae > WQYP01 > WQYP01 > JBBRWV01. The sequence goes on along the minus strand of JBBRWV010000047.1, from coordinate 22,783 downwards.
ACGACGACCACGACGAGCAAGCCGGCGGAGACCGCGCCGGTGCTGGATGCCAAAGCGACGGCGGTAGCGCGGTTCAAGGCGGCGAAGGCTTTCTATGAAGAAGGCAAGCTGAAGGAAGCGATGGTGGAGAACACCGCGGCGCTGACGCTGGATCCGAGTTTTGTGGAAGCCAAAGTTCTGCGGAAGGTTTTGGCGGACAAGCTGGGGGAGGCGGAAGTGGACACGACGCCAACGACGGGGGACGCGCCGGCGACGGGGAAATTGAAGTTGCTGACGAAGGAGCAGATGTCGCTGATTCGGCTGCTGGAGTTGGCGGATGGGGAGAAGGAGATACGGGGGAACGTGCCGCCCAAGACGCTGGAGGAGTTTTGGAACGAATACGAGAAGAACGAGCGTCAGGGGAATCTCACGCGTCAGGACTATGAGAAATTTGTGAGTCCCAACAATTTTGCGAACCAGGTAGCGAAGATCAAGCAATCGAAGACGGTTAAGTTCATGGAGAAGGTGTCGATATCCAGTGATCCGGCGGCGATGGTGACGTTTATCCGGGAGATTCAGCCGTATGTGCTGGCAAATTGTGCGACCGCGGCGTGTCATGGGGGCGGCAACGCGGGGGATTTTATATTGACGGGGAAGGGGACGTTGTCGCCGCAGCAGACGTACACGAACTTTTATATTATGGCAACGTATACCACGAAGAATGGGGTGCAAATGATCAATCGGGATGACCCGACAAATTCTTTGTTCCTGCAGTATGGGATGCCGAAGAATGTTGCGAAGCTGCCGCATCCCGGGAAGGTGGAAGTGCGGCGGATTGCAGATGCGAACGCGAAGGAAGTTACGTCGATGGCGGCGTGGGTGAAGACGCTGGCGTTTCCGCGGCCGAATTACAACATTGTTTATGAGATGCCCAAGGGTGCGGTAAAGGCGGAGCCCGCCACGAAACCGGCGGAGAAGTGAGGGAGGGGGGCGTCGGAGGGATGGATGGAGCGTGGGACAGCAGGGGCGGAGCTGCCGAGGTGGGGGATGGATTTTGATCGGAGAGGGGGCGAGTGGGGAGCGTTGAGGAGAGAGCGGGAGCTACGGTTTTTTCTGCAACTCTTTGGCGCTGCGTGCGGTGAATTTGACACGCCGTTTGAAGCAGTGTTCGAACATGTCGATTTTATGCATGGCGCCCCAGAGATCGAGTTGGGGGTCAGTCTGGGTCCAGACACGGAAGCTGATGGTGTCATCGCGGACGGTGGCTTTGAGCTGGGCGACGTTGCCGAAGTGACCACGGTCGAGGCCGTCGGCGATGCGGAGGATGCCGGCGAGTTGCCAGACGAGGGTGCGGCCGGCGGGTTCGAGGGCGACGAAGTCGGCGTGGTTTTTCTTGGGGAGGCTTTTGCGATGGTAGCGGGCGACGTTGGCGATGATGTCGAGTTCGTTGGGGGAGAAGCCTTCGAGATCGCCGTTCTTGATGAGGTAGCAAGAATGCTTGTGATGGCCGCTGTGGCCGATGTGCCAACCGATATCGTGGAGCATGGCGGCATGTTCGAGGAGTTCGCGTTGGGGGGGGCCGAGGTCGGTGTGGGAGGCGAAATTATCGAAGATAGCGAGGGCGAGCTGGGTAACTTTAAGGGCATGCTTTTCGTCGTAGTTGCAGCGGCGGCCGAGTTCAACGACGCTGCGGCGGCGGGGGTCTCGTATCTGGACGCTGAGGCGAACTTTGGGCCAGTGGGTTTGCATGTATTCGATGATCATGCCTTCGCGGAGGGCGCGATCGCAGACTTCGATTTTGTCGAACTTCATACGGTCGAAGACGTAATCGACGAGGAGTGCGCCGGCGAGGATTTGATCAGCGCGGCCGGGATCGAGGCCGGGGAGTTTACGGCGTTCCTGCACGGTATGGTGGAGCAACTGGGAAAGGACGTTTTGGAAATCTGGATGGGTCATTTCAGTGAGGAGGCGGTGGCGGGTGTTTTCGGCGCCGTGTTGGAGGAGGCACATGGAGACGAGATTTTGCATGGTGCCGGAGGTGCCGATGACGCGGCGTACATTGTGGGATTTGATGCGATCGAAGATGGGCTTGCAGGTTTTGCGGATGTGTTTTTGGAGGGCGTCGCGGTTTTTTTTATTGATGGGGTCGGAAGTGATGAACTGCTGGGTGAGGCGTGAGGCACCGAGTTTCTGGCTTTCGAGCATGAGGGAGCGTTCGTTGTCACCGACGATGAATTCGGCGCTGCCGCCGCCGATATCGACGATGAGGGAGGGACCGCCGCCTTCGGCAAGGTCAATGGCCTGGCGTACGGCGAGGTAGATGAGGTGGGCTTCTTCCTGGGCGGAGATGACCTGGACAGCCATGCCGAGTTGGCGTTTGACCGCGTAGACGAAATCGCCGCCGTTGGTGGATTCGCGGACGGCGGAGGTGGCGTAGGCGAGGGTGACGTCGCAATCGAGGCCGCGGGCGATGCGTTGATAGCGGGCGAGAACCTCGAGGGTGTGGGCGACGGCGGTTTTGGTGAGGCGGTGATGGACGAGGGCGGAGGATCCGAGTTGGGTGAGATCTTTTTCGGAAGAGAGGATGCGGAAGGAGAGGGAGTCGGTGACTTCGACGATGACCATGTGGAGGCTGTTGGTGCCGATATCAATGGCGGCGAGGCGCAGGCCGTGAGGGGTGACCATGCGGGAGGCAATGTTGGTTTGTCGGGCGATGGACGGCGGGGCGGGCGGGGAGGAGCGAGAGGAACGGGCGCGGGCGGTTTTGGAGCGCGCGATTGCGGGTTTTTTGACGGGCTTTTTTGTTGCGGAGTGTGGCACCATGCGACGATTATGGTTGCAGTGAAGTAGAATGTCTATGATTAAAGTGTGAACGCATGGGCAAGGTGTTGTGGTGAATGAACCGGCGAAGGTGATTACAGAGATCGGCGCGGCGGATGATGCCAATGGGCGTTTGGCCGAAGCGTTGCCGGTGGAAGCGGGATCGGCATCGCCGGAGGGGGTCGTGAAGTTGGCGGCGGAGCGGATGGAGGAGTTGGGGAGGATGGTGACGGGACTGGACGCCGATGCGCCGATGGGGGTGGAGTACGTGCATGATTTGCGGGTGTTGACGCGGCGGGTGACGGAGATATGGCGGTTGTTTGCGAAGCTGGTGGAAAAGCCGGTGAGCGTGGGGGTGGCGGAGTCGTTGGGGAAATTGCGCAAGGCGGCGGGGGAATTGCGGGATCTGGATGTCATGGGGGAGCATCTGGAGCGATGGCGCTGGCCGGCGGAATTGAGGAAAATTGTGCTGGAGATTTTGGGGAGGATTCCGGCGCGGCGGGTGCAACTGGAGGAACAACTGAGATTCGTGGTGAAGGGCGGGGGCGTTCAGGGGATGCTGTTTTTGCTGACGCGGGCGGTGGCGGAGGCGCAGAGGTCCGAGCGGATTTGGTTGGCGGAAAAAGCTTTGCAGGGGGAGTTGGTCAAGCTGCTGCGCAAACGACGACGGGCCATGGAAAAGAAGTGCGGAAGGGCCGCGAAGAAACAGACGGACACGGCATTGCACGAGGCACGCATTACGATCAAGAAGCTGCGCTATATGCTAGAGATTGGGGCGACAACGGGAATGGCGGGGGCGAAGCGGGCGGTGCGCGTGCTGAAAGGGATGCAAGAGCTGCTGGGGGCCCATCATGATGTGGCGGTGATCAATGCGATGCTGGAAGCGGAAGTGCAGGGGCATGGGGAGGATATGTCGCGGAAGCCGACGGAGCGACGGCGCCGGGCGACGGCATGGCGCAAGTGGAAGGGTCAAGCGCAGCGACAGCAGGCGCGGCGGGCGGCGGATTTTTTCGTGGAGACATATTTGTGGAAAAACAGTGGGTTAAAGGAGGTGGGTGGAGGGGCAAGAAAAGCGAAAGTCGAAACACGATTGATTCGAAAAACACCACAGATGTAAAATTGTTATACTGCAGCGTGAACTACTTGGCGGGCACACAAAATGATGGGGCACCCAACACATGGAGATGGAATTGCGGTGAGATCGCGTCCGGGCCAACTTTTGGGATATTCGACGATTGCGCCGACCGTGATTGTGACGGTGGTGCTGACGGGGCTGTGGGCCTGGAGCCGGTGGGGCTACTTGAATGGGGACGAGCGGTCGGCGATGTTGCCGACGATTACGGCGGGATGGTTGCTGTCGATGCTGGTGATTGCGTCGCTGGGGACGATCGGGGGGGTGGCGGCGCTGGAGGGCGTGGGGACGCGTAGGCAGGCGCTGATTGCGGCGTCGTCGGTGGCGGCGGGGTGCGGGATGTTGTTGATGTTGGTGGTGTATAACGCGGGCACGCTGACGATGGCCGATGCGTTAAAACTGTACGGTTTTTTTTTGACGTGGCTGCTATTTTTGGGGGCGATGACGCGGCTGACGCGGCAACTCTTTTCACAGGGAGCGGGAGTTATATTGCCCATGGTGCTGGGGATGGTGCTGATTGCGTTGCCGGTGCTGGCGGTACCGCTGGTGCGGGCGAGTGGGGGCGGGATTCGGGTGGCGCTGACGACGGGCATAGCGTATGGGAGCCCGGGGCTGGCGATGCTGTCGGCCGTGCAATGGTCTTTGCGGGTGGATTTGGCGCGGATGCCCACGATGTATCAGCTATCGCCGCTGGGGCAGGATATACCGATGGCGACATCGGCGTGGTGGGTGTCGACATTGATCTATGGCGGGTTGACGGGGGTGTTGGTAGCGGTGGATGTGCGGTGGGGCCGCAGGATTCGCAGGTGGTTCGGCGGCGTGCGGGAAGGTGCCCCAGCCGGGGACAAACACTCGTAATCAGCGATGAAGGGAAGGGGTTGGCGCACTGGGGGGAAGTGATGCGTTGAGCTGGGGTGCAAATCCATACCATGTTTGGGCCCTGGTTTCATTCTCGTCCTTGATTCGATCTTGCACTGGTTTCATGCGCTTCAATGAGGGCGTTGATGTGGGGTTGATGGGGCGTATGTGGCGGGGGCGCGGGATGGATACACGCTTGGGTGGGGAAGTGACTCTTTTTTTCTGGAATTGGCCGGGCAAAAAGCAGAGCGGCGTGACTTTCGTCACGCCGCTCAGGATTTCCTCGTGGGGGATTCGATGGATCAGCAAGTTTTAGAACTTGAAGATGACATCGAGGCCGGCGCTGAAGCGATCCTGGTAGGTCTTGTTGCCCGTGGCGAACACAGAGTCTTCGGACCAGTCGTAGCGGAATTCCGGACGGATGATGAGATTCTTGAGGAGGTTATCCTTGGGCATCGGGGTGATGGTCAGGCCGATGGTGCCTTCGTAGTAGTTGGTGGAAGCCTTGCCGGTGTCTTCGGAAAGGGTGTATTCGTGGAACTTCTCGCCACGAAGGTTGAGGGTAAGGTATTCGTTGATGAAGTAGGAGGCGTAGACCGCGACGCCCCAGTTATCGCCATAAGCGTGGGAGGGGGAGGGAGCGTTGCCGTTCTTGCCACCATCGTAGTTGTAGAGGCCTTCGACACCAATGGTGAGTTCTTTGGTGGCCTTCCAGACGACGATCGGGTTGAGCGTCACGCGGTAGTGGCTGCTGTCGTCGTTATTTTGGGGGCCAACCGAGGTGGTGAAGAAGACGCTGAGGGAGTCGCTGTGGGTGTAGGTGACTTGGCCGAGGAAATCGACGGAGGAGCCGTTGTTGTCTTCAGTCGAAGCATCCCAACCGCGGGTCGCACCGGCAGTGACTGACCACTTATCGTTGATCGTGTAGAAGCCGAGAACGCCAGTCTGGGAGAAGGCGACGTTGTTGAAGAGGTAGCTATGGCTGTAGAACGGATTGAGGGTGGGGTTGACGTATTCGTAGCTGAGGAGGGTGGCGAACTTACCCACGCGAATCTTGAGGCCATTGCCGACGGGAATGTTCACATCAACATAGAGTTGGAAGATGTCAAAATTGGGGACTTCGCCGGGGTTATCGCCCGGGGTGAGGATCTGGGGGCCGCCGTCGCCTTCGTTGCTGGATTTGATGTAGTTGGCATCGGTGCCGTAGATGGCTTGGACAGCGCCACCGACATCGAACTTATCAGAAGCGACCTGACGGTCGATCATGATGGAGAGCTGATTGAAGGCGGCATGGTGGCCAACTTGCTCGGTGAAGGGGGAGGGACGGGTGATGCTGGGCGCATCCGTCACGACATTTTTCTTGCTGCCCTGGTTGTTGCGAAGGTTGGCGTAGTAGCCAACTTGGATGTGGCCATGGACGTTGATTTTGAGTTCATCGAGTTGGCCGGCGACGCCCGCTTTGTCGAGAACATCCATGAGGGGGGCGCGGTCCGCGACGGGTCCGGCGGTGATGACCGAGGGGCTGAGGGACAAGGGGGCGGCGTTCACGTCCGACGTGTCAGCCTTGACGATACCCGCACAGGCGAGCAGGCCGAGAACGGCCATGGAAACTGCGTCCTTCCGGTAGAACATATACACTCCTTAGATCAAAAAAGGTCACGAGGTTATTTCGACTTTATATAACAATCACTGTGCCGATCACCGTGATTGTGGGAACTAGAGTTTGGCGGTCCAGGAAGCGGGTATTTGGTGCTTCAAGTCCAAGCAATCGGATTTAATACCGATGCAACTTTAGGCAAACGTCTTAAAATGTGCTGAACAGTATTCAATTTTTAGGCAGTTGAAAGCTGGTCACACTTCGCTTCTGAACAGTTATCCCGGATAATCGTCGCCAATTATGCGGCATTTATCTGGGCTCATCCTCAGTGGGTGTGACACGTTGAACTACACGCATCCCCAGCCATTATCGGGTGAGTGGGCGCTAAGAATATATAAATTTTGGCTGGTGTCAACACACAAGAAGTGAAAAAAGTCGCGAATTTTGAAAGTCCGATAATGCCGATGGTGAGGTTGGCGCGCGTTGATCGCTTGAAGTTGGCTGGCGAGAGGGCGTTTGGCAGCTTTTGGGGGTTCAGCAGAGGGAGGCAATTTCAGGTATCATTAGGATGGAAAGTTTCTGAATTGGATTGGAGTCACAATGGCTGAGGCCACCCTCAAGGATCGGGTACACGGGCAGATGGTGACGGCCATGAAGGCCGGGGACAAGGGGCGGACGCAGGTGCTGCGGATGGTCTTGTCGGAGATTAAGGCGCAGGAGGCGGACAAGCCGGAGGCGGATCACTTGATAGCGGCGCAGGGGTATGCGAAGAAGTTGCAGAAGTCGGTGGTGGAGATGGAACGGTTGAATCAGCCGGAGCGGGTGGCGCAGATTAAGTCGGAATTGGCGATTGTGGAGGAGTTTTTGCCGAAGCAGATAGAGGATGGGGAGTTGGAATCTTTGGTGGCGGAGACGTTGGCGGGGATGGGGGTGGTGACGGCGAAGGAGAGCGGTAAGGCGATAGGGGCGGTGATGAAGGCGGTGGCGGCGAAGGGGGTTTCGGCGGATGCGGCGAAGGTGCGGGGATTGATTGGCCAGAAGATATCGAGTTAGCCGATTATCTGGACGATGGGGAAAGGTCGGCAAGGCCAAGTACCCCCAAGGTCTGCCGCGTTCGTGCGAGTGTGAGCCATGAAGACAGTTCCGTATGTAAATCGGTTATCCATGAAGAACCGCGTTGCGCGCCTGGCATGGCGAATCGTGTATGCGTTGTTATTCCGGCCGTCGCCGCGAGTGTTATTTGGCTGGCGGCGGTTTTTGCTGCGGATGTTTGGTGCGAAGATGGGGAAGGCCACTATCGTGTATCCGAGCGTGCGGATTTGGGCACCGTGGAATTTGGAGATGGCGGATTACGCATGTCTGGCGTTTGATGTAGAGTGCTACTGTATAGATAAGGTGAAGTTGGGGCGGAGGGCAACGGTGAGCCAGTACTCGATGCTGTGCACGGCGAGCCACGACTTGACGTCAGCGGAGACGCCGTTGGTGACGGGACCGATTGCGATGGGGGATGATTCTTGGGTATTCGCGAAGGCGTTTGTGGGGCCGGGCGTGACGATGGGGCCGGGCGCGGTGGCGGCGGCGTGCTCGGTGGTGGTAAAGGATGTGGAGGATTGGACGGTGGTGGCGGGGAATCCGGCGAAGCCAATATCGAAGCGTCAGGTGGGAGGCGATATTGAGAGGGGGGCGAAGAGGGAAACAGCATGATCTCGGTTTTGATTCTGACGCTGAATGAAGAAGCCAATCTGCAAAGGTGTCTGGATGCGGTGAAATGGTCGGATGATGTTGTAGTTTTCGACTCATTCAGCAGCGACCGCACGGTTGAGATAGCCAAGGCGGCGGGGGCGCGGGTGGTGCAGCGCACATTTGACAATGAACGAGATCATCGGGCAGCTTCGATTGCAGTGGGTTTTAAGCATCGGTGGGTGTTCAATCCGGATGCGGATGAGTTGTGCCCAGACGACTTGCGTGACGAGTTGGTGAAGGTGGTAGGCGATTCGAGCCGCAACGAGGTTGCGTATCGGTGCCGATTCCGCAATCAGTTTATGGGAAAATGGATCAAGCGATCGAGCCTGTATCCGACGTGGGTGGTGCGGCTATTCAGGCCGGACAAGGTGAGGTTTGAGCGGGAGATCAATCTGCACTATGTGTTAGACGGGCCACAGGGGAAGTTGCAGGCACATTTTGATCACTACAGTTTCAATAACGGGATGAACGCGTGGTTTGAGAAACACAACCGTTACAGTTGGTCGGAGGCGCGGGAGACCATCAAGAGTTTGACGATGGGGAGGATGCCGTGGGGATTGCTGTTCAGCGGTGTGCCGTCGGAAAGAAGAAGGGCGCTGAAGGAGCTTTCGTTTCGAATGCCGGCGAGGCCGCTGGCACGGTTTGTTTATATGTATTTTTTCAAGCTGGGAATTCTGGACGGGGGTGCGGGGCTTACGTACTGCATATTGCTTTCGATCTATGAATATATGATCGTACTGAAGGTGCGTGAATTGCGGCGACGGGAAAAAGGATTGCCCATTTAAGAAAGACTGCGGGGGGATCAAACAGGTTGGGCGAGTCGTTTCATTACATCCTGCAAATCCTGCCAGACTTTGCGGCGGGTTTCTTCGGTGTAGTTGCGGAGGACGAAGGCGGGGTGGTAGGTGGGCATGACGGGGAGGCCGCGGTAGGACTGCCAGGTGCCGCGGATGGACATGACGCCGCGGGTTTCGTTGGTGAGATATTTGATGGCGGTGGCGCCGAGGGTGACGATGGCGCGGGGACGGATGATTTCGATTTGGCGATGGAGGAAGGGGAGGCCGCGGGCGGCTTCTTCGGGGGTGGGCGGGCGGTCTTTGAGGCGTTGGAGATCTTCATCCCAGGAGGCGCAACGGAGTTTGACGATGTTGGCGATGTAGACGGTTTGGCGGGAGAAGCCCATGGCGGTGATCATTTTTGTGAGGAGCTCGCCGGACTTGCCGACGAAGGGGCGGCCGGTGCGGTCTTCTTCGGTGCCGGGGCCTTCGCCGACGAAGAGGAGCGGGGAGTTGATGTCGCCTTCGCCGGGGACGAGGCGGGTGGCGATTTCGTTGATGAAGGGGGCGGAGGCGGTGGCGAGGTCGGCGAGCCATTGGGTCATGGCGAATTGTTTTTGTTCAGGAGTGAGGGGCGGGAGGGTGGAGATGTCCCCGGCGGGCGGAGGGGGCATGGGGATGACGGGTTTGCGTTGGGCCATGGTGGGATCCGATTGCTTAGAGGGAGAGGGTGGGATGACGCGTGGGGGCGCGGGAATGGGTCTGGGGGATAGGCGGGGAGGAGGAATGGGGACGGGGGTGGCGATGACGGGGGCGGGAGCGGGGGCGGGGCGATGCTTGGGGAGGGGGACTTCGGAGAGGCCGAGGGCGGCATCGGTTTGGAGCCATTGAGTTGAGAGTTTTTGGAGGTCGGACATGAGGGGCCTCAATGGAAGGACGCGCCGTGGCTCGGGGAGCCACGGCGGTCATTGGCCGATAGTTGAGGAGGCGGAATTAGCCCTGCTTGAGGCGGCGACGGGGGTCGAGTTCGATGGTGCCGAACTGTTGCTCGTAACGTTGGACGACCTGGGAGAGGGCGAGGGCGAGTTTTTTGGCGGCGAAGGTGGACATGTAGGCGCGGGTGGAGATGTCCATGATCATGGCATCGCTGCGGGCGGGGTCCTGCATGATGATGCCGATGTCGACGACGACTTCTTCGGCGTTGGGTCCGACGCGGACGCCGGAGACGTTGGAGTAGTAGGTGTGCATTTTGTCTTCACGGACTTGCACCTGGACCTGCTGAGGTTGAGCCTGGGCGCCGGCGGCGGGAGTTTGTTCGGACATTTTCGTTCCTCCAGAGGGGAAAGGTGTGCGAGAAATACGAGAAGGGAAGGATACGATAGGCGCGGAGAAAAGCCAAGTAGAAGTGAGAATGAAAGCGGTCATCGGCTTAGGCCGACGTGAGATGCAAGCGGATTGAAGTGAATAGGCGGCTAATTATGGGAGCCGCTTTTAGGACGATGAGAGATTTGTTCGATGCGTTCGATATTGCGGAGGGAGACGACATCGTAGCCATCGCCGCCACGTTCACCGGGTTTTACGTTGCGCATGATCAGGACGGAGTTTTGGAGCAACCACGCAGCCCCTGGCCATGTGACTTTGAGTGTTTTGCCACTGACGAGGTGGAGCCGGAGGGGAATAAATGGCTCGCGTTCCAATTCTGCTTCGAATTCCTTAGAGGTCATTGGTAAAACTCCAAAAGCAAAAGGTCTCAGGCATTTTATCCCGCGCCTAATTCCTCTTCAACGGATTTCATTTCGGCGGTTTCGGTTTTGCTGCGGATGATGGCCCAGCCGAGGGCGATGATACAGATGGCGACGATGAGCCAGCGGATGGACTCGTGGGGGGCTTCGCGTTGGAGCTCTTCGACGAGGGGGAGTTTTAGTTTGGCCATTTTGGCGAGGAGGATTTTGTCGAAGGGCATGACGAGGGGGAGGACGAGGAGGGCGACCATGTTCATGACTTTGATGAGGGGGTTGAGGGCGGGGCCGGCGGTGTCTTTGAGGGGGTCGCCGACGGTGTCGCCGGTGACGGAGGCTTTGTGGCGTTCGGAGCCTTTGCCGGTGTTGTGGGCGGGATCGCGGGGTTCGTCTTCGATCATTTTTTTAGCGTTGTCCCAGGCACCGCCGGCGTTGGCCATGAAGACGGCCATGAGTTGGCCGGAGAGGATGGCACCGGCGAGGAAGCCGGCGAGGGCGAGGGTGCCGAGGCCGAAGCCGACGAGGGTGGGGGTGAGGATGGCGAGGAGTCCGGGGCCGATGAGTTCACGTTGGGCGGTGGCGGTGCAGATGTTGACGACGCGGCCGTAGTCGGGTTTTTTGGTACCGGCCCAGATTTCCTTATCGCGGAACTGGACGCGGCATTCCTTGACGATGAGGAAGGCGGCGCGGCCGACGGCGCGGATGGTCATGGAGGAGAAGAGGAAGGGGGCGGCACCGCCGATGAGGAGGCCGATGAAGAGTCGGGGGTCGGCGAGGGTGAGGAAGCCGGCGACGGCGTCGTAGGCTTCGGGGGAGATGATGGCGTGTTCTTTGCCGGTGGCGACGGTGGTGATGAAGGAGGCGAAGAGGGAGACGGCGGCGATGACGGCCGAGCCGATGGCGATGCCCTTGGTGACGGCCTTGGTGGTGTTACCGACGGCGTCGAGATCGGTGAGGATTTGGCGGGATTTGGTGTAGGACTCTTCGCCCATGGCGGCGCGGTCGTAGCCCATTTCGCCGATGCCGTTGGCGTTATCGGCGACGGGGCCGAAGACGTCCATGGAGATGGTGTTGCCGGTGAGGGTGAGCATGCCGATGCCGGTCATGGCGACACCGTAGGCGACGAAGATGGGGGAGGAGTCGGAGAAGATCATGCAGGAGGCGAAGATGCTGGAGGCGATGATGAGGACGGCCCAGACGGAGGATTCGAGGCCGACAGCGAGGCCTTGGATGATGTTGGTGGCGTGACCTGTGCCGCAGGCTTTGACGAGGGATTTGACGGGGGCGAACTCGGTGGAGGTGAAGTGTTCGGTGCAGAAGTTGAGGATGAGGGCGAGGAGGATGCCGACGAAGCAGGCCCAGGCGGGGCGCATATCGAGGCCGGGCTGCCAGAGGTTGATCCAGGAGGGGACATCGATATTGGTGATGTTGGCGGTGGTGCCGGCGAGGGCGGCGGGTTGGGTGGTGAGTATGGGATCGGGGTAGACGGAGAAGCGGAGGTAGAAGAAGCCGACGATGAGGAAGCCGATGGTGGAGAGGACGGCGCCGAGGCGGAAGCCGTTGTTGAGTGAGGCCATGGCTTGTTTGACGCCGCCTTTTTTGTCGGCCCGGACGGAGAAGGTGGAGATCATGTCGGAGCAGCAGCCGACGGCGCGGACGAGGAGGGGGAAGATGACGCCGGCGTGGCCGAAGGAGGCGTAGCCGAGGATCATGGCGGCGACCATGGTGACTTCGTAGGATTCGAAGATGTCGGCGGCCATGCCGGCGCAGTCGCCGACGTTGTCACCGACGTTGTCGGCGATGGTGGCGGCGTTGCGGGGGTCATCTTCGGGGATGTCTTTTTCGATTTTTCCGACGAGGTCAGCGCCGACGTCAGCGGCCTTGGTGTAGATGCCGCCGCCGACGCGCATGAAGAGGGCGAGGAGTGTGCCGCCGAAGCCGAAGCCGAGGAGAGCTTCGGGGGCGCGTTCGCCGAAGTACATGAAGATGACGGTACCGCCGAGGAGGCCGAGGCCGTCGGTGAGCATGCCGGTGACGGTGCCGGTGCGGTAGCCAAGTTGCATGGCTTTGCCGAAGGCGATGGGTGCGGCGGCGGCGACGGCGAGGTTGCCCTGGGTGGCCATGCGCATGCCGACGGTGCCGACGAGGAGGGAGAAGATGGAGCCCATGAGGAAGGAGATGGCGCGTCCGATGGGGAGGTGCATTCCGGCGGTGGTGGACCAACTGGCGGTTAGGGCGAGGACGATGGTGAGGAGGATGATGAGGGGAATGAGTGCGGCGCGTTGTCGGGCGAGGTAGGCGACGGCGCCTTCGCGGATGGCGAGGGCGACTTCCTGCATTTTGAGGGTGCCTTTGTCGGCGCGTTTGACGACGCGGACGAGGAAGGCGGCGTAGAGAAGTCCGAGGAGGGAGATGGCGAGGACGACGAAGAGGGCGCCGCGTTCGAAGTCGGAGAAGTCTTTATCGGTGAGGAAGCCGAAGGGGACGAAGGGTTTTCCGGAGACGTCGGCGGGGGTTTTGAGGAGGGTGCCGCCGAGGCCGATGGCGGTGTGGTCATCGGGGGCGGGCTGGGGTTGGTTTTGGGCCACGGTGATGTAGGGGAGTGCGACGTAGAGGCCGAGCATGAGGAGCATGAGGAAGATGAGTTTGGGCTGGCCAAGGGTGAGGCGTTTCAACCAAGTGGGCTGACGCATAGGGGCGACCTCCTAAAATAAGCGGCCAGGGTTGCTAAGGAAGTGAAAAAGGCGCGGGCAGTCCGCAAGAAGACGTGGGGGGTCTATTTCTTTTTGGATTGTAAAGGGGAAGCGGATTTGGAAGTCAACGATTTACTGGAAGTTTTTGCGGGGGGACGAGTTGGGGAGGGGGTTTGGGCATTGGCGAGGGCGGTGAGGGAGTGGAAGTTTTTTTCTTTTTTCATTTGGTCTGCGAAGATTTGGAGGAGGTTTTTATCGACATCGCCACTGGGATTGGCGATGCAGATGGCGCCGATGAGGGGGCGGAGGTGGGTGAGGACATTGGGGAAGTTGCGGAAATCGGTGTTGTAGATTTCATGGCCGCGGTCATCGACGAGGGTAACGCGGGTGTCATTGGCGCCGAGATAGACCATGCACTGCTCCCCAGGGAAAACGGATGTGTGGGGGTATTGTGCGGGGAGACGGGGCTGCGCTCAACAAAAAAATGAAGGGAATCAGGCGTGGGTGAGGCGGCCTTCATTGCGGCCCCATACGATGTAGTGGAAGAAGGCAGAACGGTCACTGCCACCGGACACCCAGGCGGCGACTTGGGGGTAGGTGGCGAGGTAGAAGAGGGGATCGAAGTTCGCGGAGGGGCGGCGATTTTCATATTGGCCGAAGAGGAGGAAGTGCTGATAGCCGCTGGAGAGCATGCCGAGGCTGACAGCGGAGGCGATGTCGGGATTTTGGGCGAGGTAGTAGGTTTCGTTGTAGATGTCGACGGGCTGGCGGTGTTCGGCGGAGCCGAAGTTGAGGAAGTGATCAAAGGCGGAGGCGAAGAAACCGGAGGCGACGGCGGCGGCGACATCGGGGTTGGAGGTGAGATAGTAGGCGGGGTCAAAGTAGTAGGAGGGGGCGCGATTTTCGTATTGGCCGAAGCGCATGTAGTGTTCGAGGGAGGAGCTGAAGTATCCGGAGGCGACGGCGGCGGCGACGGCGGAATCGGAGTAGCGGTACCAGAGGGCGTCGAAGATCAAGCTGGGGCGGCGATTTTCGGGGGCGCCGTAGAGGCGGAAGTGCTGGAAGCCGGAGATGAGGGCGCCGGAGACGACGGCGGCGTTGACGTCGGGGTTGGTGCTGCGGTAGTAAGCTTCGTCAAAGAAGGGGGAGGGATTGCGGCCTTCGTATTGTCCGGCGGCTTGGAAGTGGGAGTAGCCGGAGAGGATGGCGCCGGCGGAGAGTGCGGCGGTGATGTCGGTGTAGTGGGTGTCGTAGTAGCGTTCGGAGAAGAAGGGATCGGGGGAGTAGTAGAAGCGGCCGTAGTAGCCGCCGGCGACAAAGTTTCCACCGGTGTCGGCGAAGGTATTGGCGGCGAGGTAGATGTCGTAGCGGCCGGCGTCAGGGGAATCCCAGGTGCCGCCGGGGGCGGTGAGTTGGTAGGTGGCGGTGCGCGAGGCACCATCGCCGGCGAGGTTGACGGAGAGGAGCACGGCGGTGCCGGAGAAGCCGTTGGAGGCGACGACGTAGACGGCGTTGGGGATGGCGAAGGTGGAGGAGTCGAGGGAGAGGTTGTCGGTGAATTTGATTTGGATTTGGACGGCGGTGCCGACGATATCGGGGTCGCGGACGACGAGGGTGGCGGTGGGTGCGGTGTGATCGGTGGTGAGGACGTTGAGGTTCATGTTGACGGAGGCGACGGCGTAGCGGTAGCCATCGGAGCCGGTCCAGGTGAAGCTGTCGGGGCCGACGTAAGCGGCGACGGGGGTGTAGGTGAGGTTGGCGATGGAGGCGACGGGGATTTCCTGATTGAGGGTGACGGGGACGCCGGAGAGTTGGAGGGAGCCGACGGGGAGGGAGGTGATTTTGATTTTGGCGAGAGCGTCACCGACGTCGGGATCGGTGAAGCCGGCGCTGAAGTGACTGGGGGCGAAGGTGAAGGTGGTGTCCTGGAAGAAGGAGCGGGAGACGGGGACGACGGTGGGGGCTTTGTCGAGGCGGCCCTGGATGGTGTAGGTGAAGTTGGGGTTGTCGAGATCGTTGGAGGGGATGGTGATGGTGGCGAGGGCGAGGCCTTCGACGGTGGGCTGGTATTTGACGGTGTAGGTGGCGAAGGTGCCGCTGCCGTCGATGACGAGAGGGGTGAGGATGAATTGGGAAGTGTTGGCGCCGGCGAGGAGGACGCGGGGGGTGCTGGTGAAGCTGAGGGAACCGGGGCCGCCACTGGTGACGACGAAGGTGCGGGTGAGGGAATCATTGGGGAGGAGGACGCCGAAGTCGGTGAAGTCGGAAGTGGAGGGGGTGACATCGCCATCGACGAGGGGGACGTTGTTGCCTTTGACGACGATATTGGCACCGATGGCGAGGAGGTCGATTTCGAAGATGAGGGTGGCGTTGGGGGGGATGTTGTCTTTGCCGGTGCTGCCGTAGCCGAGTGCGGGTGGGATGATGAGGACGCGGCGTTCGCCGATTTTCATGCCGGGGATGCCTTCCTGCCAGCCGGCGATGACGGAGCTGAAGCCGATGGTGAAGTCGAAGGGGCTGCCGTCGGGGAGGAGTGAGGAGTTGAACTTGAGGCCATCGACGAGGAAGCCGGAGTAGTTGACGCGGACGGTTTGGCCGGTGGAGGCGGTGAGGCCGGTGCCGGAGGTGACGGTGGCGACTTGGAGGCCGGAGGCGGTGGTGGTGGTGTTGAGGCCGGTGCCGCGGATGGAGAAGTCGAAGGCACCCTGGAGGTCGTCGTTGGAGATGGAGACGTTGGCGGTGCGGACGCCGGCGGCGGAGGGGTTGAAGGTGATGATGAAGGTGGTGGAGGCGCCGGTGGTGAGGGAAGAGGTGGGGAGGGTGGTGACGGTGAAATCGGCGGCGTTGGCACCGGAGATGGCGACGCGGGGGGAGCCGGTGAGGTTGACGGTGCCGACGCCGGTGTTTTGGATGGTGTAGGCGCGGTAGACGGAGCCGGAGGAGACGCCGATGTAGCCGTAGTCGGTGTAATCAGATTGTGCGGGGGTGGAGTCGCCATCGGTGATGAGGGCGGCGTTGCCGGCGACGGTGAAGCTGAAGAGGGTGCGGGGCTCGAGGGATTCGAGGAGGAATTTGCGGGCGGCGCGGTGACGGGGAAGTTGGCGGGTGGTGGGGTTTTTCATAGTGACAGACTATCCTTATGACGTAATTCAGAAACGTCGCGCGTTCCAATGCGAGGTTCGGGGGAAACGGACGCGGCAAGTGCGTGGGACTTCCTTGCGGGCGCACGTCTGCCGGTGGTTGAGGGTGTAGCGTAGACTTTGGGCGGGGCGCATTCAAGCATAAAGAGGGGAGGGGAGGGGTTGGGCACGGGGCGAATTTTAGTTACCGGACGCAGGAGAGTGATGGGGGGGATTTGATGGGGAGGTTTATTTAGGGCCGCCGAAGACTTTGTCGCGTTTGCTTTTTTGATAGAGTTGTTTTTCGCGGAGGCTCATGTTTTCGAAGTCGGGGGAGCCGTCGGGTTGGGTGGGCCAGGGGGGTTTAGGGCCGGAGGGTTGGGGGGCGGAGGGGATGGATTTGACGAGGGGTTGGGCGGGGTTGGCGGAGGGGACGAGGGAGGGTGTGACCCCCCCACTGCTGCCGGAGGTGGTGGGGGAAGATCCGCCGTAGCTGACGGCGGTGGAGGTGAGTTGGAGATCGTCGGCGAGGGGGCGATAGGGTTTGATTTGAAGATTTTGCAGGGAGCCGTGATAGGAGCGGACGGCATCTTCGGGGGTGATTTGGTCGTCGGCGATGGCGCGGAGGTGGCGGATGAATTCGAGTTGGTGTTCGGAGTTGTTGATTTTTCGGCCGTAGAGGGCGACGCGGGCGCCATATTTTTTGGCTTCGGCGAGTTGTTTGAAGGCGTCGTAGGTGGTGCCGCTGGAGCCACCGAGGATGCCAACGATGACGGATTCATCGTAACGGCAGAGTTCTTCCATGTAGCGTGGGCCGTGGTAGACGATTTTGAGGAAGACGGGTCGGCTGGCTTTAGGGACGCCGGCGAGGGCGCGGCAGATGTGGTCGTTGATGAATTCGCCGATTTTTTCAGAGGGGATGCGGGGGTCGACGTTGGGATCGAAGACTTCGAGGAAATGCTTGAAGCGTTTGGCTTCGGCTTCGAGGCGGAAGGCTTTGTAGGCTTCGAGGGTTTGGAAGTCGAGTTCGGGGATGTTGTTGAAAGTGACGGAGTAGAGGCCGAGGTTGGCACCGCAGGCGCGCTGGTCGTCGGGGCAATCGAGCTTGCCGCACTGCATGTGATCGATGGTGGTGGTGCGGTGGGGCTGGGCAGGATGCTGGATATAGGTGCCGTGGCGAATGACGTGGATATCGGTGGCGTCGTTGGCGCGGGCGGCGGGGGTGATGGGGGAGTTGTCGAAGAGGCGTTCCTGGAGGGTGAGGAGATCGGAGGTGGAGCAACTCATGAGGAGGATGTCGACGAGGCCTTGGCGGATGACCTGGCGGATTTGGTCGCGGTATTCATGGATGGTGCGGAACTTGCCTTCCTGGCTGTGCATTTCGGGCGACTTGCCGGGGGCGGCGATGCCGAAGGCCATGTCGGCGTCTTTGGCGTCGGCGAGGATGAAGGATTTGTGGTAGCGGTCCTGGGCGAGGATGGCGAGTTTTTGATCGAGGGATTTTTGCACGGAGGCATCCTTAGAGAAGAATCGAACGGGTTTGCGATGGCGAAGATACGAAAAAAGCATGGCCGAGGGAAGAGGGGGCGGGGCGTGGAACTGATGCTCAGACCCAAGCACGCTGATAGGCGGTGATGATTTTGTCGGCGGTGGCGTTGTAGACGGGATCGATGGTTTGGCGGGCGGGATCCTGGCGGAACCAGGCGATGGTTTGGGTGAGGCCTTCGACGAGGGAAATGGAGGGGCGGTAGTCAGGAACGACGCTTTTGAGTTTGGAGTTATCGACGACGATGGAGTGGGTTTTGTCGCCGTAGAGGCCTTCGGCGCGGACGGGATCGAAGCGGGCGATGAAGTCGGAGGGGATGTGGATGAGGTGCGGGGTGACGCCGAGGATGCTCGCCTGGGTGGAGAGGATGGTGTTCCAGTTGAGGACTTCGTCAGTGGTGATATTGAAGTCTTGGCCGAGGGCGGAGGGGTGGGCGAGAAGGCCGACGAAGCCGCGGGCGAAATCGGCGGCGTGGGTGATTTGCCAGAGGGAGGTGCCGTCGCCGAGGGCGATGACGGGTTGACCGGTGAGGAAGCGGTGGGCGGTGGTCCAGGAATGGGTGCTGTTGTGGTAGGCGGCGGGGATGCGGGAGATGCCGTAGGTGAGGGAGGGGCGGATGATGGTGACGGGGAAGGCACCGGCGCGGTGGGCCTGCATGGCGAGTTGTTCGCAGGCGATTTTGGCCTGGGCGTAGGGCCAGTAGGGATTTTCGAGGGGAGTTTTTTCGTTGACGATGTAGTGTGCGGGGGGTTTTTGATAGCAGGCGCGGGTGCTGATGAGGACGTATTGGCGGGTGCGGCCGGCAAAGAGGTCAATATCGCGTTGGACATCCAACGGGCTGTAGGCGATGAAATTGATGATGGCATCGAAGTGCTGTTGGCCGAAGGCGGCGCGGACTTGATCAGGCTGATGAAAATCTGCGGTGAGGGATTTTGTGCCGGGGGAGGGTGGGCGGTTGCCGCGGTTGAGGAGGGTGACCTCCCAGCCGCGGGCGAGGGTTTGCGCGACGCATTGGGAGGAGATGAGGCCGGTGCCGCCGATGAATAGGGCCGAAGGCATGAGTGGGGTGCCCCTTGGGAGTGGGTGAGAAAAGATCGGTTGGGCGAGCTTTGTGTGAGCGTGTGGTGGGCGAATTAGTTTTGTTCGATTTGGCGGAGTTCATCACGGAGGCGGGCGGCCTGTTCGTAATTTTCGGCATCGATGGCGAGTTGCAAATCACGACGGAGGCGGAGGGTGATGACCTGGCGATCATCGCCGCGGTTGCGCATTTTTGCGGGCACTTTGCCAACGTGCTGATGGGCACCTTCCTGGGCGCGTTTGAGCAAGGGGAGGACGCGTGCTTCAAATTGGGTGTAATCGTGGGAGCAGCCGAAGATGCCGCCTTGTTTGAATTGGGCCCAGGAGAGGCCGCAGATGGGGCAGGCTTCGGTGTCGGCAGATTTGGTGGAGCGAGTGGGGACGAGGCCGGTTTCGTCGGGGGAGTTGGGGGCGAGGGAGGTGGGCTCGAGGTCCTCCATCTGGGCGGGCGAAGAGGCCTTTTTTTGTGACATGACGGGACTGGTGTTGAGCAATTGCGGGAGGACTTCGGAGCCGGGGGCGACGAGGCCGGCTTCGATGGCGTGGGGGAGGCAGAGATGGATTTCGACCAGTTGGGTTTTACCGCCGGAATCTTTGGCGAGTTCGGTGAGATGCACGGCGGCAGTCTTGGAGCATTTCTGGCACTTCATATTTTCTCCTCAGACTCCACGGGCAAGGCGATGGAGTAATGACAAGGATAACGCGCAGCGGGGCGCAATCCAATCGCTCTGATGAGGGGAGGGAGAGAGATCAGGCGGCGGCGATGGCGGCGTCGAGGCTGTCGAGGGCTTGGATGAACGCGGCCTCGTCGATGGTGAGGGCGGGGCAGATGCGGAGGACGTTTTTTTGCGTGACGTTGACGACGACACCGCGGGCGAGGGCGCCGGTGACGACGGCGCTGCCATCGGGGCTGACGAGTTCAATGCCGAGGAAGAGGCCGCGGCCGCGGATGTTTTTGATTTTGGCGGCGCTGGAGAAGGATTTGATTTGGGAGATGGCGAGGTCGCCGAGGCGGGCGGCGCGCTGGGCGAGGTGCTCGTGTTCGATGGTTTCGAGGACGGTGGCGGCGACGGCGGCGCAGAGGGGATTTCCGCCAAGGGTGCAGCCGTGCATGCCGGGTTTGAGGAGTGCGGCGCGCTGGGGTATGGCGAACATGCAGCCGACGGGGAGGCCGCCGCCGAGGGCTTTGCCCAGGGTCATGATGTCGGGGGTGACGCCGTCGAATTGATGGGCGAACATGCGTCCGGTGCGTCCGCAGCCGGTCCAGACTTCGTCGAAGATGAGGCAGAGTTGGTGTTGGTCGCAGAGGGCGCGGACGCCGGCGAGGTAGTTGGGGGAGGGCATGTTGATGCCGCCTTCGCCCTGAATGGGTTCGACGAGGACGGCGGCGGTTTGGGAGTCGATGGCGGCTTCGAGGGCGGCGAGGTCATCGTAGGGGACGTAGGAAAAGCCCGCAGGCATTGGTCCGAAGCCTTTTTGGTAGTCAAGCGTGGCGGTGGCGGCGAGGGCGCCGAGGGTGCGTCCGTGGAAGCCTTTGAGCATGGAGATTATTTTGAAACGGCCTTCGGCACCGCCGCTGACGCCGGAGGTGAGGCGGGCGAGTTTGATGGCAGCTTCATTGGCTTCGGCGCCGGAATGGCAGAAGAAGGCGCGGCCGTCGAAGGAGTTGCGTTGGATGGCTTCGGCGAGGCGGATTTGCGGTTCGGAGTAGAACTGGTTGCCGGTGGCCCAGAGGGATTGGGCTTGCTGCGTGACGGCGGCGACGAGGGCGGGGTGGGCGTGGCCGAGGATGGTGCCGCCGAAGCCGGCGAAGAGGTCGACGTAGGTTTTGCCATCGGCATCGGTGAGGGTGGAGCCTTGGGCGCGGACGAGCGCGGCGGGGAGTTTGCCGTAGTTGAGGGTGAGGGAGGTTTGGTGGCGGGAGATGAGGTCGAGATTGGATTGCGGATTATTCATGGGGCGATGGAACTCCAAAACGGGAATTTGGAAACGATACGAAATTGGGAGGCGGGGGACAAGGGGAAGGGACGAAGACCGATGCGGAGTGTTGAGTCCATGTCCCAGTATTTATTGAAGGCTTCGTCGTTTTTTCAAGTTTGAATGATGCGGATGTAAACCTCGTGGGCGTCGAGGACGGAAGCCTTTTGGCGGGGGGCCGCGGTTGGGGCGAGGAAGAGGGGGGCGAGGGTGAGAAAGAGGATGTCTTTTTTCATGGCGGAATCACCATTCAGGGAGAGGCAGAACACTGGCGAATTTGTCAATCGCTCACTGCACGAGCAAGTGAAGATTCGAGGTTCGTCGCGCCGTGGAGAATTGTCAGGGCTTCGATACCTTCGGGGGAATCTTTGTAGAAGATCAGGTAGGAGCGATAGGGAGAAGGCATCGGATAAAATCGAATGCCCGCGAGACGTTTGATGGCAGTGCGGAAACGACTACCGCTGAAGGGATAGCGAGCCAGGAGTTCGAGAGTTTCTTTGGCCACCACGAGAAACTGTTCGGCGGGTTCCAGTTTGTCTTGGGCGATGTAGTCAAAAAACTGGTCGAGGTCTGCTTGAAACCGAGGTGTCGTACGAATGCGTGTGTTCATTTTTTGGCACGCGCTGCGAAGCGCTTGCGGCCTTCAGTGCGGATGCGTTCCCAGTCGGAATCGAGCATGGGGGCAGTGGGGCCGCTGTCGATAGCGTCCAGAAGTTGGGATTCAACTGTTTGGTGGGTTTCCGCAGCTTGCTCACGACGGATCATGTCTTGGACGAGCTCGTCAGCGGTTTTAAAGCCTTTTGCCCGGGCTTGGCGGCAGACCCAAGATTTCATTTTGGCGGGGATGGAGATGTTGGAGGCGGGTTTCATCATTTGGACTGTAGAAAAAGTGGATGGTGATGTCAAGGTGGAAGGTTGGGAGAGGAGTCCAAACGGGTAAAGGATGGTGATGACGCAAACGTCATCAAGCCAGGGAGCCAGGGTATGTAATGATGTGCGGCAAAAATAAAAGCGGCCAAGACTTTCGTCTTGGCCGCCTGCTTTTACAGGAACATGGTTTGTTTGACTATCCAGTTCAGAGCAGGTCGCTTGCGCGAATTGCAGGAACTGGGTTTTGGACGCCACCGACATTGTGTTGCCACAACTGGACCCACTTACCGGAGTAAGCGGACGAGGAATGTTCTTACTTGATCAGGGAGGATTGCTCCTCGAACTCCTTCATTTTTCTCTTACGGATGGGTGACATCATTTCCCATTCAGCGGTTACCGTTCGTCAACGAGGGCTTAGAGAAGCTCCTCTCGGAAAGGGAACGTGAAGGGGTGTCTTATCTTAGACGAAGTAGGAGATAGTGAGGGACCTGATTCTAACAAAATCCGTTAGAAAGGAGGTGATCCAGCCGCAGGTTCCCCTACGGCTACCTTGTTACGACTTAGTCCCAGTCACCGGTCCTGCCGTAGCACCGAAAGGCGTTTTGGGCATTACCAGCTTCCATGACTTGACGGGCGGTGTGTACAAGGCTCAGGAACACATTCACCGCGGCATAGCTGATCCGCGATTACTAGCGATTCCAACTTCATGAGGGCGAGTTGCAGCCCTCAATCCGAACTGGGCCGATTTTTCTCCGATTTGCTCCACCTTACGGTCTCGCATCGGTTTGTCATCGGCATTGTAGCACGTGTGCAGCCCTGGACATAAAGGCCATGAGGACTTGACGTCATCCCCGCCT
>JBBRWV010000046.1:0-24807 GCA_038248985.1 Phycisphaerae bacterium | reverse complement strand
GGGTCGAGGGGGGGTAGGTGGGGGGTCGAGGGGGGGTGATGGGGGTGGAGGGACACTGTTTGAGGTCGAGGACCAGCCGGCCAACAGTCGGGTGCAGTACGTGGAGATGCCGGGGGGAACGGGGATCACATTTGTGAATCCGCGGTCGGGGTTTCGGGGGACGGCGCGATTTTTTATCGTGTTCGCGATTTTTTGGTTGGGGATCAGCGGGGTGGTGTTCATGGCATTTTTGATTGGCGCGTTGCAGAACATGCGGTGGGAGGAATTTCTGCCGCTGGTGTTCATTTCGGGGTTTGTGATGATCGGAGTTTTGTTTCTGGGGGTGGCGATTCAGTTGGCGTTGGCGCGCAGCGTTTTGCTGGCGACGAGGGAGGGGGTGGTGTTTACGACGAAGGGGCCGTTTCGGGCGGCGGAGTGGCAAGTGGCGGCGGGGAACATTCGGGAGATTGTCGCAGGGCCGAGCGGGACGACGATCAATGATAAGGCGCTGCTGCAGGTGCAGGTGCGGGTGAAGGGGGGAGGGAAGGACCGGGCGTTTTTTACGGGGTTGAGTGATGAGGAGATTTTTTGGGTGGCGACGCGGGTGCGGACGTTTTATGCGATACAGGGGTGAGAGCGAGAAGGGTGGAGTAGCTGCAGCCCTCAGGCTCCTCGCGCTTTAACTCGCCAAACAAGCCATGACCAGTTACGCTTTCCTCCAAGAGTGGGCCAATCTTATGTGGCCTTGAGCACACAAACGGAAATGGTCGACTCCCCTAATCACCCGCAGATAAGCAATATAATACAAAAAATGATGTGTAAGGCACTTCCAGAGACTGAAATGAATTCAACCGAAAGCCAACTTGCACATGAACTCATTGCGAAACTGAGCGGCCTGAAATACGAACATCATGTGGACATCACTAACCGTACGTCGCTCGAAAAAGGCTTCCGCTACAACACCATTGCGGTCGTCAGCCAGTTCCGTATCAACACCCCCAATAGCCGCCACCACTGCGTCGTCGTCCTGCACATCAATGGCGTGCCCGTCACGCGGATCGAACTCAAAACCCTCGGCATCAACCCCCGCCTCATGATGGAACAATCGTCGAGCACAAGCTCGACGCCGACAACGGCTATGCCCGTACTCAGGAGATCGCCTAATGACCAAAGATCGAGCACACAGACTAATTCCAGCTCTTAAAGTTCGGCAGTGGCTCACCGATTGGGAGGAAGTGGAATGGTCGAAAGCAGAACGCCGCGCGGAGCCACAGCACTGGTTTTACCAATTCAGCATCCCTGCCGCAGATTTGAAGGCACTGAGCGGAATATACCCGCGAACAACGCAGCGCAATCGCGCTACGGACGACCTCGGCATACAGAGAAGGCATGAGAAGAGCCGGTCAGATGAGATCAGCAAGTTCGTCCGATTTGGCTACCCTTGGTCTGAACTCAGTGAGGCCCGTCGCAATTCCACGGAATTCAACGATCTTCGCAAGCCCGGCTGGCTTCCGACAGCAATCGTTGTGAACATCCTGAGACCAGGTGACAAACGCCTTGCTAAATCTGTAAATAAAACTGACTCGATCACGGTGACCGATGAAGCTGATGGACTTGCGAAGTTGCAGCTCCCTAGCACCTATTCCGGTCCAGATTGGCGAAGCGAATCGCTACCTCCCATCGAGGTCATCGACGGTCAGCATCGCTTGTGGGCATTTGATGCATTACAGCTAAATGGCGACTTCGATCTTCCGGTTATCGCATTCGTGGGCCTCGATCTTAGTTGGCAAGCCTATCTTTTCTATACGATCAACATAAAACCAAAGAAGATCAATCCGAGCTTGGCCTTCGATCTATACCCCCTGCTCCGCACTGAGGATTGGCTCAATCGCTTCGAAGGCCACGCCATTTATCGGGAAACTCGATCACAGGAATTGGTGGACCTCCTTTGGTCCCACCCAGAAAGCCCTTGGCATAAGCGGATCAACATGCTCGGCGAAACCGGGTTAAAGGGAGTGATGGTTACGCAGGCCGCGTGGGTGCGTTCGCTCATGGCAGCATTCGTAAAGAGCTGGGAGGGGAAACGCGTCGATATTGGCGGGCTTTTCGGTACGTCGGTAGGGAAGCACGATACCGTGCTCCCTTGGAGTCGCGCTCAACAGGCTGCATTCCTTATTGAAGCCGGGACGCTTCTCAAAGATTCGGTTAAAGCATCGAGCGAAGGCTGGGCGAAAGCCCTGCGGAAGCAAAAGCAACCAGACTTGTTCGATGCGAAGGATGATCTCGCGTTCCTCGGACCCAACACTTTATTGAATCAGGATCAAGGCATCCGCATATTCCTTCAAGTTGTAAACGATCTGTGCTTCGTTCACGCCGATCAACTTCAACTTCAAGAGTGGCGGGAGGAGAAATCGGCTGACAACACCGATGCAGCGGAGATTAATGACGCGATCAAGTCACTAAAGATACAGAAGAAGATAGTACCTTTCCTCAAGTCGGCCTCGGAGGCCTTAGCGTCTTACGACTGGCGTGCTTCGAGCGGCCCTGACCTTACCGAAGCCGAGGCCACGAAGAAGGCATCGTTTCGCGGCAGTGGCGGCTACAAGGAATTGCGACGAGACGTCCTTCGTCACATCGCAAAGGGAACCGGGGCTGCAGCATCTGCAGCGAAAGACGTCATCAAAAGGCTGGGGTACTAAACAATGCCGTTGGGCTCACTGCAAAAACAAAAACTATCTTTGGCTGATCCGGCTGCGGTACGAACCAGCTTGGCAAGCCTTGCACCACACTGGAAAGCTAAGACTTGGCTTGATGCCAATAACCCGTACCGAACCGACCCAATCACAAGAATTAAAACAGACTTACAGAACTTACAGAACTTACAGAATGTATCGCATAGCGATTTGTCTCAGTACATCGCGGCATCGACCATTATCCATTGCGTTGATGGTTGGTCTTTTTTAGGCAGAGCCTTCAACGCAGAGCTAGCCGGCGATCCAGAAGCGAGCCGCCACCTGGGCTATTACGCGGAGTTACGCGCTGCAATGTCACTTCTGGCAGTTGAGGGAATTGGAGTCTTTGATAAACAGCACGTCGTAGTGCAACAAAACGGCAACTGCGAACTCTTAGCTGGGCCGGGCACGCACGATTTCGTCTGGGACGCACTCCAACATTGGGCGGGGAGCAGCGCTGGGGTCAATACGCTTCTCTCCGTTATTCGGCCCGGAGGAGTGGTACTCGCGGATTGGATTCAACACTTCGGAGGCGGCGCAAACTTCCTCGCCTCATCTTGGCTCCAGCAGTGGGGGCTAGATATCTCACGGCTCGTGAATGACCGACAGGCGCGAAATGTCGCAAGCTACCGTCCGACCGCTTTTAACTCACCTGGGGCAAATCTGGTTCGGCAGACGCTGCCCGATATCAATAGACTGTGGCAAGCATGTGAACCGGGTGCTACGAATAGCGGGTTCCCAATGATGGACAGGCAATTGCTCCGTGAAAGCTTAGGTATTATTTGGAGCACGTTACCTCAGGCTTCTCAGGGTCAAGCGACACAGTTTTTTCGCCACCTGATTGAGCAGATGCTAAAGAACATCTCACCACTTGAACTCACGAAGGCGCAATGGGAACGACTCCTAACAAGCAGGAATACGGTCGCCCAACGTAAAATACTCGTTGATGCCGCTGGTACGGTTGGGCCGGACCACAAAGATCACTCAAAGCAGGTGTTGGCACGGGCGCTACTACTGCTTCGTGTCGCGACCGGAGCGTGCCAGCATTTGGTCGAGTCCCTTCCGAATTCACCGCGAGATGATTTGAAGTTCTGGTGGTCAAGTCTGGGTGAGGCGCGTGGCTTGTGGGGCCGGAAAGCTGAACCCGATAACTTCGCGGATTTGTGGACCGATGTTGATCAGGCGACGAAAGAAATCGGTGAATGGTCGAAGCTGCAGAAGGGAAAGATCTTTAGAAGCAACGTCTGGCGCGACAAAGCGACTCCGCTGGCGACACTATGTTCTGTTGAGCGTACGGCGCTTTGGGGGATCGGCCTTTGAAGTACATGGGATCAAAGCGTGCAATGCTCCAGAATGGTCTCGGTACGCTATTAAAACGCGAGGCCGCGAAGAGCGAGCGTGTGATCGACCTCTTCTGCGGCGCAGCAAGCGTGTCTTGGTTTGCCGCACAAAACTTCGAGAAGCCAGTTCGCGCTTTCGACCTTCAGTCCTACTCCATAGCACTGGCGTCTGCTGTTTTGGGACGTACTCATCCAAACCAAGGCGTTGAAACCGTTCTCGAGTGGCTCAAGGCCGTCGAGGATGTTCGGAGCGAGCTTCCACGGTGGAGAGATGCTTTTCATTTAGATTCAAGAGGACTCAATACCGCATCGTGGTCATTTCGAGCAAAGTCGATCTGCGCGGAGCCGGTCAAAGAATGCGTTGTGTGGAGCAGCTATGGCGGTCATTACTTCAGCCCGACGCAAGCCCTAACATTCGATGCGATGTTGCGAGCATTGCCAGAGGAAGAGCCAGCTGCCAATCTATGCCGCGCAATAGCAATCATTGCGGCAAGCCAGTGCGCTGCATCGCCTGGTCATACCGCCCAGCCTTTTAAAGCCAACCGTACCGCGGGCCCATATTTGCGGGAGGCATGGAAGCGGTGTCCAATCGCATACGCGAAGAAGGCGCTTATGTCTGTAGGTCCCATAGTCGCGCGTGTGCAGGGAAATGCGTCTGTCGCGGACGCCGTGGAGATTGCAGGAACACTTCTGGAAAGCGATCTCGTGTTCGTCGATCCGCCATATTCAGGCGTCCATTACAGCAGGTTCTACCACGTCCTAGAAACCATCGCCCGCGGCGCGTGTGGCACCGTGAGCGGAACAGGCAGGTATCCGCCACCCCCTGAAAGGCCCACTTCGTCATTCAGCCGAAAAGGTGAGTCTGTCGCAGCATTCGAGCAACTGCTGAAACGATTGTCGGACTCTGGCTGCACCGTGATCCTGACGTTTCCAACGAACATGTGCAGCAATGGGTTGTCCGGCGCAACGGTCTTGGAACGCTCCAGGGAATCTTTCAAAGTGGCACAGAAGACTGTGAAGACACGATTCAGCACCCTAGGTGGGAACAATTCTCATCGCCAAGCGCGACAGTTGTCTTCCGAGATGATCCTGCTCCTAAAGCCCAAGAGTTAGGCATCCGCAATGCAGTCTGGCCGCATGGGATCGGCAAGATCTTGAAGCCGCAAAGGATTGGGCGCGGGGCGCAGCAAACTGACATTTAGCGACCGGCGGGAGGATGGGAGGATATTCTGATCAGCTAAAATCATCGGAGGAGGAGGATGAGGATGGTGAGGAGGGCGACGAGGAGGAGGACGGAGAGGGTGAGGACGATGGGGTCCATGAGGCGTTCTTTGAGGTCGCGGACGTCGAGATCGACGGTGGCCTGGGCGGAGAGGGGGACGACGTTTTTTTTCTGCTGGATTTCGGAGGCGGAGGTGGTGCCGCCTTTTTCGAGGTCGGCGAGGGAGCCGAGGTCGTAATTTTTGCGGGCGACGAGAGGGGGTTCGCCGGCGGCGACGCGTTCGAGGTCGATGAGCATATCAGTGGCGGACTGGTACCGGTGTTTGCGGCGTTTGGCCATGGCGACTTCGATGATTTCGCCGACGCCGGCGGAGAGTTCGGGGACGATGTGATCGGGGGGGATGAGTTCTTCCTTGAGGTGTTTGTGCATGACGGCCGAGGGTGTGGGGGCATCGAAGGGGACGCGGCCGGTGACCATGTGGTAGAAGGTGGCGCCGAGGGAGTAGAGATCGGCGCGGGCGTCAACATCCATTTCGCCGCGGATTTGTTCGGGGGAGATGTAGTAGGGTGTGCCGTAGGCTTTGCCGGCTTCGGCCTGAGCGGCTTCGACATCGGAGGCTTCGCGGGCGAGGCCCATGTCGGCGAGTTTGGCGACGCCGTCGGTGGTGATCATGATATTTTTGGGTTTGACATCGCGGTGGATGAAGCCGGCTTTGTGGGCATGGACGAGGGCGCGGCAGGTTTGGATGACGAGGGAGAGGGCTTCTTCTTCGGAGTAGCGTTCGCCGCGGTCGAGCTTGTCGAAGACGCTGGCGCCTTCGACGTATTCCATGACGAAGTAGTGATAGCCGTTGGCTTCGGCGACGTCGAAGGCGGCGACGATGTTGCGGTCATTGAGTTTGGCGGCGGCTTTGCCTTCTTTGTAGAAGCGTTCGACGAATTCTTTATTGTTGCTCATGCGT
Organism: Phycisphaerae bacterium; assembly: GCA_038248985.1. Classification (GTDB taxonomy): domain Bacteria; phylum Planctomycetota; class Phycisphaerae; order WQYP01; family WQYP01; genus JBBRWV01. The sequence continues at coordinate 18,573 of JBBRWV010000046.1, read as the reverse complement.
TTGGGGAGGACTTTGATGGCGACGATGCGATCGAGGGAGATTTGTTTGGCTTTGTAGACGGTGGCCATGGCACCGGAGCCGAGTTTGGAGAGGATTTGGTAGCCGGGGATTTGCTGGTAGGAGCCGGCTTCTTCGGCGAGGGGTCGGACGCGATCGATTTGTTTGCGGGTGACGACGCCGCTTTCGACGAGGATGTCGGCGAGGGGGCGTGGGTTTTGTTCGCGGGGGAGGCCGGCCTGGGCGGTGAGGCAGTCATCGAGTTCTTGGCGGGTGCAGAGGCCCTGCTGGACGATGAGCTGGCCGAGGAGGGTGTCTTGTTTTTTGTTGGGGGCGTCGACGGACATAGGTCTCACCGAAAGAAGAAACGACTACGGGGGCAGGGTGATTATACGCAATTGTTGACCAAGTTGAGAGTTGAGGCAAGGAGAAAGGTGGAAATGAAGGGGAGGCGGGAGGGGGATTCCGATAATCGCGGGGGTGGAGGGGAAAGGGGGAGGGCGAAGCGCGGGCTGGAGAAGCCTTAAATGGGGAGATTGTGGTTCATTTGCGAAGAAGGGCGGAGGGGCTACAATGCTTGTTCGGTCTCAAGGGAACATTTTTTTTGGAGTTATACAGATGGCGGCCCCGGTCAAAAAAACAAAAATCGGCATCATTGGATGTGGCAACATTTCCGGAATTTATCTGGAGAACAGCTACAAGCTGCGGAACCTGGAACTGGTGGCGGTGGCGGATTTGGACATTGAACGGGCGAAGGGGAAGGTGGAGGAAGTGAAGGCGAAGTATGGGGAGCAGTGGAAACTGCCGGGGGAACCGAAGCTGCCGGTGGCGGTGTCGGTGGCGGATTTGCTAAAGAATCCGGAGATCGAGGTGGTGATCAACCTGACGGTGCCGAAGGCACACGCGGACGTGGCGTTGCAGTGTTTGAACGCGGGGAAGCACACGTATCATGAGAAGCCATTTGCGACGACGCGGGAGGACGGGAAGAAGATTTTGGCGGCGGCGAAGAAGAAGAAGCTGCTGGTGGGATGTGCGCCGGACACGTTTTTGGGCGGGGGGATTCAGACGGCGCGGAAGCTGATTGATGATGGGTGGATCGGGAAGCCGCTGGGATTCGTGGCGTTTATGACATGCCCGGGTCATGAGAGCTGGCATCCAGACCCGGAGTTTTACTATGAAGTGGGCGGCGGGCCGATGTTTGACATGGGGCCGTATTATTTGACGGCGCTGGTGAATTTGCTGGGGCCGGTGAAGCGGATCAGCGGGTTTGCGAAGTCGAGCTTTGCGGAACGGACGATCACGAGCAGCAAGAAGTACGGCAAGCAGGTGAAGGTGGAGACACCGACGCATATCACGTCGACGCTGGAATTTGCGGCGGGGGCGACGGGCGTGATGATGATGAGCTTCGATATTTACGGGGCGAATTTGCCGCGGATTGAGATTTACGGGACGAACGGTGCGATGAGCGTGCCGGACCCGAATGGATTCGGCGGCGAAGTGAAGGTGAATATGCGTGGCGGGGAGTGGATGAATGTGCCGCTGACGCATGGCTACAAGAACAACGGTCGCGGGGTAGGCGTGGCGGATCTGGCCTCAGCTGCGCGGAACGGGCGTACACCGCGGGCGAGCGGGGATCTGGCGTATCACGTGCTGGATGTGATGCAAGGATCACTGGATGCGGGCGCGACGGGCAAGACGGTGGATATTGCGTCGACGGTGGAGCGTCCGGCGGCGTTGCCGGTGGGCTTGCGGGACGGGGAGATTGATTGATTCGTAAGAATTGAGAATTGAAGAAGAGCGGCGTGATGAAGTCATCACGCCGCTTTTTTTATTTGATGGGGAGTGTTGGGAAAAGGCCGATGGCGGGAGGGGGATCAGTATTGGATAGCGGAGTGGAGGCGGTATTTGTTGAAGTGGTCGCGGCCTTTGAGGAAGTCTAGTTCGATGAGGACGGCGATGCCGATGATATTTCCGCCGAGTTGTTCGACGAGTTGGCAACAGGCGCGCATGGTACCGCCGGTGGCGAGGAGGTCGTCGACGAGGAGGCATTTTTGGCCGGGTTTGATGGCGTCGCTGTGGATTTCGAGGGTGTCCTGGCCGTACTCGAGATCGTAGGTGAGGGAGATTTTTTGGGAGGGGAGTTTGCCGGGTTTGCGAACGGGGACGAAGCCGGCGGAGAGGGACTGGGCGAGCGCGGTGCCGAAGATGAAGCCGCGGGATTCGGCGCCGATGACGGTTTGGATGCCGAGGCCGCGGAAGGGGTTGACGAGATATTCGACGGCGAGGGCGAGTCCGGCGGGGTTGGCGAGGAGGGGCGTGATGTCTTTGAACATGATGCCGGGCTTGGGGAAGTCGGGGACATCGCGAATGAGTGCGTGGAGATCGACGAGGGACATTGAGGACTCCTGTGTAAGAAGGAGCATTAGAATGGCGGAGAGGGGAAACGGCAAATGCGGGCGAGGGTCAGGAGGTGAGGGCGGCGAGTTTTTGCTGGATGATCGCGAGGGGGAGGCCGAGGATGCGGAGGTTTTTTTGGGCGCGGGAATGGCCTGAAGCGACGGTGACATTGGAAGGTGGAAGGCCGAGGGCTTGGGCGAGGAGGGCTTCGACGGCGCGATTGGCTTTGCCGTCTTCGGGGGGTTGGGGGACTTTTATTTTGAGCGCATCCCCGAGGATCCCGACGATTTGCGGGCGGCTGGAGTTGGGCACCACTTTGATGCCCAACATCACAGCGCCATCTTTTTCGAGGAGTTTGAGAGGCATTATTCGTTGATCGTGATCTTGAGGATTTTGGCGGGTTTGAGGGGGCGGTCATCGGCACCGGTTTTGGCGGCGACGATTTTGTCGACGACGTCGAGGCCGGAGGTGATGATGCCGAAGGCGGAATACTTGCCGTCGAGATGGGGGGAATCCTGGTGCATGAGGAAGAATTGAGAACCGGCGGAGTCGGGGTTATTGGAGCGTGCGGCGGAGAGGACGCCGCGGACGTGGCGGCGGTCAGCGCGGCGATTGAATTCGGCCTTGATCTGGTAGCCGGGGCCGCCGGAGCCGGTGCCATCGGGGCAACCGCCCTGAATCATGAAGCCGGGGATGACGCGGTGGAAGATGAGGTTGTCATAGAAGCCTTTTTTTGCGAGCTTGGAGAAATTTTCGACGTGGCCGGGGGCGACGTCGGACCAGAACTCAAGCTGGATGGTGCCTTCGGAGGTATCGATAGTGGCGGATTTGGGGGTGGGTGCAGCGTCCATGAGAGGCTCCTGTAAGAAGGTGAGGGTTAAGTGGGCCCGTGAGTCTGGCCCGGATCGACAATATTTTTATGGTTCATGGGGAGTTTGATGCGGAAGGTGGTGCCCTGGCCGAGCTTGGAGGTGACTTCGATTTTGCCTTCGTGCTCTTCGACGATTTTGTTGGTGACGGCGAGGCCGAGGCCGGTGCCGCGCTGGCCTTTGGTAGAGAAGAAGAGCTGGAAGATTTTTTTGAGGTCACGTTCGGCGATGCCGACGCCGTTGTCCTGAACTTCGATGATGGCGAGTTGGGCGAGGGGGTCAAACTGGGAGGAGAGGGTAACGACGCCGTGCTTGGGTTCGACGGCTTCGATGGCGTTGCCGAGGAGATTGAGGACGGCCTGGTGAATGCCATCGGCATCGACGGGGACGGGAGGCTGGGAGGGGTTGATTTCGGTGAGGAGGGTGATTTTTTTATCTTCGGCGATATTTTTGACGAGGGCGAGACACTCGCTGAGGACGTGCGGGAGGTGCGTGAGTTCGAGTTGGGGCTTGCGCACTTTGGAGAAGGCGAGCATATTCATGGTGAGGGTTTGGACTTTGTCGAGATTGCGTTGGAGCATGTCCCAGCCGATTTTGACGTCGTTGATGGAATCTTTGCGGATGGCGAGGTCGATCACATCGGAGCCGCCGCGAATGCCCTGGAGGATATTTTTGATGGAGTGGGAGAGTGAGGCGACGGTTTCGCCGGTGGCGGCGAGGCGTTCCTGCTGGACGCTTTCCTGGTAGAGGCGGAGGTTTTCGATGGCCATGCCGGTTTGGAGGCCGATGGCGGTGAGGAGGCGAAGTTGATCGGAGGTGTAGGAGAAATTGGCGACCATGGTGTCGATATTGATGACGCCGATGATGCGGTCGCGGCCTTTGATGGGGACGCAAATGGCGCTGCGAATGGTGAGGTTATGGACACTTTTGCCCTTGCTGAAGCGTTGGTCAGTCATGGCGTTGGAGGAGAGGACGCCTTCGTTTTTCTGGATGACGTGCTGGATGATGGTCTGGCTGACGGCGATGCGGGTTTCATATTCGACATCACGGTAGCGGACGACGCGGGGGACGACGGTGAAGGATTCGTCTTCGATGAGGGCGATGAAACCGCGATCGGCCTTGAGTTGCTGGAAGACGATGTCCATAACCTTGTTGAGGATTTGATCAAGATCGAAGATGGAGCCGAGGGTGGTGGCGGTTTGAAGGAGGACGCGGAAATGCTCCATGGCGGCGGCGGAGGGCTCGGGGACGGCGAGGACGACGGAGTCATCATTGGAGGGGACGGTGGAGATGATGGCGGAGTCACCCGGTTTGGTGGGTTGGCGGACGTCGACGTCGTTGCTTTTAGAGACGGTGACGGACTTGGTGGGCGAGCCGAAAACGAGGAGCGTGGAGCCCATGCGGATTTGGTCGCCGACCTTGATTTTGGCTTTTTGGGGAATGCGGACGCCGTTGACGAAGACGCCGTTGGAGGAGCCCTCATCGAAGATGAACCATCCGTCCTTGGTGTTTTCGAGGTGGGCGTGACGGCGGGAGACGGTGAGGTCAGTAAGGGGCGCGTATTCGCTGGACCGGCCGAGGATAACGACCTCGTCGGTGGGCAGATCGTAACGGCGGCCCTTGTCGGGGCCTTGGAGGACGTAGAGGGTGAGCACCCGAACCTCGCGTGAAATGGTACAACGTGTGTATTGTGGCGGAGAGATGCGCCGCGTCAATGGATGATGGGGATATGTTTTGAATAACGGCAGTGCGGATTGGCGGGAAAATGGGCGGAACTTGGTACACTCTAGCGGATGAATGACCCAGCGTGTGTAACGATTCTAATCGCGGATGCACTTTTTCCGGTGGACGGTCCTGCTATTATCGGGGATGCGGCGGTGGCGATGAGGGCGGGGAGAATTTTGGCGGTGGGAACGCTGAGGGAGTTGCGCGGGAGGTATGGGCCGGGGGAAGTGGAGGAAATGCGACTGGGAAAGGATGTGGCGTTGCTGCCGGGGTTGGTGAATGCGCATACGCATTTGGAGTTGGGATATTTGCGGGGGCAGATTGGGCCGGGGCATTTTGTCGATTGGGTGAAACGGCTGATGGAGTTGACGGGGGCGCAGGGGAACATGGTGGAGACGGTGGGGCGGTCGGTGGCGGAGGGGATTGCAGAGTCGATTGGATATGGGGTGACGACGCTGGGGGATATTACGAAGCAGGTTGGAGCGGCGCGGGCGATTTTGCGGCGCGGGCCGATGCGGGTGGTTTCTTTTGGGGAGATACAGGCGATTGGGAGCCGACGGGGTTTACTGGAGGAGCGGCTGGCGGCGGCGCTGGACAGGACGCACGACACGGCGACGATGAGGATTGGGGTGTCGCCGCATGCGCCGTATACGGTGGAGGGCACGGCGCTGCGGCGGATTGTGGGGGCTTGTGCGGGGGAGATGATTCCCTTGTGCATTCATCTGGGGGAGCTGCGGGAGGAGGGGGAGTTTCTGGCATCGCTGGGAGGGCGGATTCGCGAACCTTACGAGCAGATCAGCGCGGCGCTGGGGGTGGAGACGGCAGCGATATTGGATGAATCGATACCGCGGACGGATGAGGGGCCGGTGCGCTGGGCAAAAGAGCATGGGCTTTTTGATACGCCGTCGCCGGTGGTGCTGGCGCATGTCAATTATGCTGACGATGAGGAGTTGCGAATACTGGCGGGAGCGCGGGGCTTGAGCGTGGCGTATTGTCCGCGGACACGGGCGTTTTTTGGGCATGATGCGATCGCCCCCCACCGCTATCGGGAGATGCAGGAGGCGGGGATTCGGGTGGCGCTGGGTACGGATTCGCTGGCGTCAAATCCGGATTTGTCGCTGCTGCGGGAGGCGCAGATGCTTTTACGGCGGGACTCGGCGGACCCTTCGGTGTTGTTGCCGATGATTACGCGGAATGGGGCGGAGGCGTTGGGCTTGGGCGGGGAACGGGGGACGCTTGCGCCGGGGAAAGATGCGGATTTGTGTGCCTTTGCCTATACGTGCCCCCCCTACCGTGCGGAGGCGGCGACCATACTCGCATCTATTTTTGATAGGGCACCGAGGCCGGAGCAGGTGTGGATTCGTGGCGTGCCGCAAGTTGGGCAGACGGCGTGATGATCAGTTGGATTGTTTTTCTTTGCGTACCATTTCTTCGAAAATCATGGGCAGGGAGCGGGTGATTTTCCACTGGGGGAAATGGGTTTTGAGTTTGCGCAGATCGGACATGTAGCAGATGTGATCGCCGACGCGGTTTTCGTCGACGTATTCCCACTTGACGGGACGGTCGAGGAGTTGTTCGAGGAGGGTGAAGCACTCGAGGATGGAGGCGGAATTTTCGCGGCCGCCGCCGAGGTTGTAGACTTCGCCGGGGCGGGGATTGGCGGCGAAGGCTTCGAAGGCAGCGATGACATCAGCGGAGTGAATTTGATCGCGGACTTGTTTGCCTTTGTAGCCGAGGACTTTGTAGGTTTGTCCGGCGACGGCGAGTTTCACGAGGTAGGAAAGGAAGCCGTGGAGGGCGACGCCGGAGTGGTTGGGGCCGGTGAGGCATCCGCCGCGGAAGATGCCGACTTTGAGGCCGAAGTATTTGCCGTATTCCTGGGCGACGATGTCGCCGGCGGCCTTGGAGGCGCCGAAGAGGGAGTGCAAGCAGCGGTCGATACGGCAGGTTTCGGCGATGCCTTCGTAGTCTTCGGGGCGGGCGTAATCCCAGCGGGTGGGGGTTTCGATCAGGGGGACTTCGTTGGGGGCGTCACCATAGACTTTGTTGGTGGACATCAAGATGAAGACGGCCTCGGGGGAATGGAGGCGGGTGGCTTCGAGCAGATTCATGGTGCCCAGGGCGTTGACTTCGAAATCGATGAGGGGGAGTTCCTTGGCTTTGTCGTGCGAGGGTTGGGCGGCGCAGTGAATGATTTTGTCAAAGCGTTGTTGCTGGAAGAGGGAGAAGAGGGCGTCGCGGTCGCGGATATCGATGTTGTGATGGGTGAAATTTCGGGTGGATTTTTGCAGGCGTTCGAGGTTCCAGGAGGTGTCGCCCTTGTCGCCGAAGAAGAGTTTGCGCATGTTGTTGTCGAGGCCGAAGACCTGGTGGCCATTGCTGTCATAGTGAGTGACGGCTTCGGAACCGATGAGACCTGAGGAGCCTGTGACGAGAACCTTCATGACGAGAGCGCCTTTGCGGTGAGGGGAGGATGGGACGACGCGACGTTGGCGTGAGGGGTGGCGACAGTGAGGTAAAAGTCATGGAGTGTGCGGGCTGATTTGTGCCAGTCGCAATGAGAGTTATAAAAGGACAGAGCGCCTTTGCCCAGTTTTGCGTGGAGGTCGGGATGGGTGAGGATGTCGGTGACGGCGTCGGCAATTGCGGGGCCGTTGGCATTTTCGAGCACGTAGGCGTCCTGGAGGTGGCGGGTGACGAGGCCGATATTGGTGCGCGGGAGGATGACGGGCTTGCCCATGGCGAAGAATTCGGGGAGCTTGGAGGGGAAGCGGAGGTCGTTAAAGGGGTCGGGTTTGCCGGGCTGGACGAGCACGTCAGCGAGGGACAGGATGTTGGCGATGCGTTGGCGATCTTCGACGAAGCCGAGTTGGATGGCGTATTTGGAGGCCCAGTCCTGGTAGCCGTAGGGATACGTGTAATTGTCATTGCCGAGGCGAATGAGGCGGGTGTTGCGGCCGGCGCGATTGAGGAGGTGGACGGCGAGATAGAGGGAGCGAACTTCGCGGAAATTGGCGGCGTGCATGTTTCCGGAATAGACGAGGACGGTGGCGTCATCGGGGACACCGAGCTCGCGGCGCAGATCGGGATTGGGGGTGCGGGGGTAGAAGATGGTGGTATCGACGGCGGGCCAGAAGACGGTGGTGGGGATTCCGGGGGGGACGATTTCGGCGAGGGCGTCGATGAGGAGAGTGCAGCCGACGGCATTTTTCATGAAGTCTCGGCCGAGGAGGGGATGGGTGAGGGAATCGGGATAGGGGATGGGCAGGCGGTCCTGGGAGGCGAGGAGGAAGGCGCGCTCACCGAAGAATGATTTGGCGAGTTGCCACTCGTTGTCTTCGAGATGAACAATGGTGTGGAAGGAGTGGGCGGCGGCGAGGCGGTCGCGGAATTTGCGGAGGATTTCGCGGGGCGTCCAGCAATGGAGGATGTCGAGGGGTTGGGAGTTTGCAAAGAGAGTGCCGGCCTTGAGGAGACGTTGGGCTTCATCGAGCAGGACGACCCGGTAATTGGTGGTGCCGAAGCGATTGGCGCCGGCATCCATGTTGGTGACGGCGACGACGCACTCGTGGCCCATTTTGACGAGTTCGCGGGCGACGCCATCCACATGGCTGGCGCTGTTGCTGGAGAGATTGTGGTAAAGGGCGAAGAGTATGTTCATGATTCGAGGACGCTCATGCAGGTAGAGTAATCCACATTTTCGCGGTTGAAGTTACGGTTGTAGTAGGGGTCTCCCTGGTCGATTTCCGATTCCCAAAGGTCGAGCAGCAGGATGCGGTCGTTGAAATCGTAGTTTTGGCCGCGGGTTTTGGATTCATGATGGATGAGCCGGGTGGAGGCGGCGTAGATGTTGCGCAGGCCCTTGGTGCGGAGTTTCATGTTGAGATCGACATCTTCGTAGTGATTGCGGAAGAGTTCATTGAACCCCCCCACCAAGAAGAAGCGTGCCTTGGACATCATGAGGCAGGCGGCGGTGACGGCGGTGACTTCGCGGGAGCAGCAGAGCGAACCGGCGTAGCCGTCGCAATCGGCGGGGAAGTTGCGCATGACGTGATCGGCGGAGCCGCGGGGGCCGAGGATGATGCCGGCGTGTTGCACGGCGCCATTGGGGAAGAGGAGGAGCGGGCCGACGGCGCCGACATCGGTCTGGCGGGCGTAGAGCAACATTTTGCCGAGCCAGTCCGCATCGAGAATTTCGGTGTCATTGTTGAGGAAGACGAGGTATTCGCCGGAGGCTTCACGGGCGAGGGCATTGTTGAAGGCGGCAAAATGAAATTTGGCGGGCATGGGGATGCGGCGGATCGGGTGGCGACGGAGGGCCGCGAGGGCGTCATGATGGGTGGTGCCGTTATCGCCGACGAGGACTTCGAAATTTTTGTAAGTGGTTTTGCCGAAGAGGGTGTCGAGGCAGCGGGAGATTTCTTCGGGCGCATCTTTGCTGCAGATGAGGATGGAGATGCGGGGTTCCGCAGGGAGAGGTTTGGGGAGGATATGCAGGCGATGGCGGTCGTTGGCGGGGGTGGCTATTGCGGGGATGCCGAGGCGATCGAGGTGTTGCTGGACGGCGATCTGCTGGAGTTTGCCGAGTGGATCGAGGCCGTGCGTGTCTTTGCCGTGAACGTTGGAGGCGAGGGAACCGGGGACGGCGCGCCAGTGGTAGCAGATGCGGGGGATGTGTTCGAAGCGGGTGGTTTTTTCAGCGAGGCGCAGTTCGAGGTCGAAATCCTGCACACCGTTGAAGGTGCGGTTGCATCCGCCGACGGCCAAGAGGAGGGAGCGGCGAACGGCGACGAGGTGTCCGAGAAACATGGCGCCGCGGAAATAGTCGAGGGACCAATCGGGCTTGAAGAGGGGGTCATAGCGGATCTGGTCTTCGGAAATTTTGTCCTGATCGGTGTAGAGGACGTCGGCATCGGGTTGGTGATTGAGGCGTTCGGCGAGGAAATAGAGGGCATCGTCGGAGAGCTCATCATCGTGATCGAGGAAGGCGACGAAGTCTCCGGTGGCGGCGTTGATGCCGTCGTTGGTGGCGTCGGAAATGCCGCCGTTTCGGGGACGCAGGCGGACTTTGATTTGGGGATTGCGCGCGGCGGCGGCGTGAATGAGCGGGCGCACGTGGGAGAGCGGGGAGCAATCATCGACGAGGAGGAGTTCCCAGTTTTCGTAGAGTTGTTTTTCGACGCTGTCGAGCATTTTCTGGAAGATGTCGGCGGGGGTGTTGTAGAGCGGAACGACGATGGAGAACTTGGGGGCGTATTGAAAGGCGTGGAGATTGGCGAGGTAGAAGTCGCGATTTCTTTCGCGGAGGACGTTGTCGACGCGGAGGTAGTCTTTGTAGGGGTTGGAGACGAGGGCCATGAAGCGCTGGGCAAAGGTGAGGGGAGGCAATGCCGACGGCAATGAGGGTTGATACGGAACGTAGCCGCCGCGTCGCAGAAAGCGTTTGGCCAAGGGTTTGACCCAGGGAAAGCGTTGCAAGATGCGCTGGCGCACCCGAAACATCGCTTCACGTAGACTGAGCGCCAATGCGGGTTCCTTTCACAATTCCTGTCAAGAATTTCCAATGGTCGGCAGTCAGAGTATACGGTAAAAAAACATTTCAGGTCGAATGCCCGGGGTTGGCGGCTACGATTGAATCCGGCAGGAAATCCGGGGTTGGGTCCGCCGAGAGTTCAGTGATCTCAGGCACACCGTAGAAGCCTTCCAGCGCATCAACGTGCTGGCTGATGGACAGGGGAATCACGGTTCCTTCGGCGAGACGGCGCACCAGCGACCGGTCTTCATGGAGAGTCTGCAGGATGGAAGCCAGTGCGCTGTGATCGCCCAGCGGGAAGAGCAGGCCGTTGACGTTGGGCGTGACGATTTCGGACATGCCCTGACTATCGGAAGCGATGACGGGCACGCCCGCGGCCTGGGCTTCGTAAATGACCAGGGGCGTGTTTTCATACCACATGGAGGGACAGACGAGCACATCGGTGAGGGCAAGGACGTCGTTAATGCGGTCATGATCGTAGGGGCCGCACAAATGGATGCGGGAGTCGTCACCGATGAGGGTGCGCAACTCCGCGACGTAGGTGGGGAAGTCGGTCAATTTGCCGTAGATGTAGAGTTGCACGGGCAGTTGCGGGGGCAATTGGCGAAACGCCTTGACCAGCACATGAACGCCTTTGTGTTCGGAGATGGTGCCGGTAAAAGCGATGCGGAGATTTTCGAAGCGGCCGCGATCGACGTTGCGGGTGATGCGATCCACGTCGATGCCGTAGGGGAGGAGGGCAAAGCGATCCTGCGGAATGCCGTTGGACGCCAGGACATGTTCCATGAAGCGGGAAGGGACGAAGAGCTTCTGCAGTTTTTGGGCCTGATTGCGGAGGAAGGGCGTGCGGGCGGAGATCGAGAGGATGTAGCGGGTGTAGTCGCTGCTTTTGAGCCATCCATCGCGTGCGCCTTCGATTTCCCAGGCGATGTGCCCCTCGGGCTTGGATTCAACTTCTTCCACCACTGGTCTTGTTTGCGTCATTTGCACCAAGTGTTTGGCGCAGTTGGCACCGGCATTGCGCGGCCCCGCGCACATGGAGCCATCGGCGAGGCGGAGCAGATTGATGGGGCAGACGAGCCAGAAATCGGTGGCGGTGAAGAAGCAGGGAATGTGCAGTTCATGGGCGGCGTTGATGGCGGATGCGGTGAGGCGCTGCAGGTGAATGAAATGGACGACGTCGGGTTTGTACTCGGACAAAAAATGGTGGAAGAATCGGTGAAAGAGCGAGCTGTTAAACTCCAGTTCCATGATGTCGTTCTGGCCGTTCATGGGCACGAGTTCATGGCGGAAGCGAATGATCCGCATGCCCTCGAAGGTATATTCGTCAAAGCGCTGGTCGTCGACGAGAGGCTGGGTGGTCGGCGAGCCGGTGAATAGAACGACTTCATGGCCGCGGCGATGGAGTTCCCGGGCGATGCCGAGGGTGATGATTTCAGTGCCGGAAGAAAACTCAGGCAGAAATTGATGTGTCGTCAGAACGATTTTCATTTCTGCAACTTTTAACAGGAAGTTCCGCAGCGGGAAAGAAGGCCCGATGCGCAAAAAACTGGATCACCCATCCCGACGAGGCATGCCGCCATTTCAATGCACCAGCTAGGACTCGAACCTAGGACCCGCTGATTAAGAGTCAGCTGCTCTACCAACTGAGCTACTGGTGCTTTCGAGCTACACATTTTACGGCATTCGCGTGAACGGTCAAGCGACGCGGAATTTGCGGTCGAAACTGGCGCGGATGTGGGAGATTGCCGAGACTGGCTTTCGCAAAAGACCGGGGCGGGGACATTCTGCCGCCGGGTCGGTCGGGGATGTTGCATATTTGGTCGAGCATTCGCACGAGTAGCCCCCAAACGGCCGCAGTCCTCCGCGGCCGGTTCCGAGCAGCGCCGGGAGTGACATGTCTATTGCAACAAGGCAGTGGGAAAGTCGCTGATTGCCCGACCCGGCAATAGGCACCAGGCTCGGGCGGATTCGAGTCATGTTGTGAGGAAATGAAATGAAGCTTTCGGTGATGACGCTCGGTTGCCCGGAGTGGAATCTGGAAACGATCCTCAAGAACGCGCGGGCGTATGGCTATGAGGGGATTGATTTTCGGGGCGTGCAGGACGAGTTGGACATCACCAAGTCGGCGTTGTTCACCACGGATCTGGCGCGCACGAAACGCCAGATCGCGGACTCGGGGCTGGCGGTTTCGGGCATTTCCACATCCATCCAAGCGTGCAATGCGAGCAGCCACCAAACCAACCTGGACGAGGCCCAGCGCACCATTCCATTGGCGATCGAACTGGGGGCGAAGAACATCCGCATTTTTGGGGGCGGTGATCCCGGGAAAACTCCGCGGGAGGAGCTGGCGCGAATCGGGCGCGATCTTATTCAAACGATTCTGGCGCTGCCTGGGGCGGATCAGCTTTCGTGGAATTTTGAGACGCACGATGCGTGGATCAAGTCGGCGGACTGTGCGCTGCTGCTGAACACCATTGCGAACCCGGCTTTCGGGGCGTTGTGGGATATGGGGCATACCGCGCGGGTGGGTGGAGAGACGCCGGAGCAAACGTACGCGTCCATCGGCGAGCGCGTTCGTTATGTACACTGCAAAGATGCGGCCCGGGATCCGAGCGCACCGGCGGATAATCCGGAAGCGGGCTGGAAGTTTGTGCTGCCGGGGACGGGTCAGCTTCCTCTCGAGAAGGCGCTGCGATTGTTGGCGGCAAAGGGGTATGACGGGTGGGTTTTATTTGAACATGAAAAACGCTGGCATCCCACTTTGCAGGAACCGGAGAGCGCATTCCCGGCGTTTATCTCGTGGGTCAAGCCGATTTTGAAAGCAGTCGAAAAATCTGCGTGACTGGGATTGTGCTCACCCCCCCCACCGTTACGAAATCCGCAACTGGCTCAATGGGCAAGGCTCGGAAATCTGGCGGCCCACATCCTGAAACAACATGCGCAGGCGTTGTACTTGCTTGAGTCCGTCGGCCGCGAGTTGGGCAAAGACGATTTTTACTTCGGCATCTTTGGCATAGGCGGCGTAGCGCAGGTAGAAGCTGGCGGAGCGTTTTTCGCTGGCGATGACGAGTTTCATGGCTTCATCAAACATGGCATCGTCGCGGGCATCGACGAGGCGGGGCCCGACGCTGACGGCGAGTTTGTCTTCAGGGGAGAGTACAAATCCGGCGGAGGGGGAGAGCCGCTGGAGCAATACCTGTAACTGATCGCGTTGGGCGCGTTCTTGGCGGGCCATTTGCTCAAAGGATTCGCGTAATTTGGAATCGCGGGCTTTTTCGGCCAGGACGATGTAACGGTACGCGGCCACGGATTCACCGAAGCCTGCTACGGCCAAGGCTTTGTCATCCTGCATGCGGGACAGATCTGTATTGGAAAATCGTTTACCCATATCTCCGCTAGTGTACACGCATGCCGCCTCCGCGAAAAATCTAGTGGGGTGCGGGGGACGCGGTGGCGCGTTCCCAGGTCTCGAGAAATAAGACGCCCCATTCGAGTCGTTGAATATCCAGAAGGGCGGAGAGGAGGTCGGTATCGTCGGATTGCTGAGACCGCTCGACCAGATCCACGAACTTGCAGGGATCATCATTTTGCGTGCATGCGGCCCGAAAGCTTTGCAACAGCGGATGCTTTTTTGAAGCCAGTCTTTTGTTGACCAGGTCGCGCAGGGAGTATTGGAGGGTCGTCCATTTGACGCCGCCGGCGCGGCGCCACCAATACTTGCTGTTGAAGAAATCGGGCTCCCGTCGGTGCATCACGGCGTGCCACGCGGCGCCGTAAAGCGTGGGGACATCCTGACAGAGGCGGTGGGCGGTTTCGAGATCGTCGGCCCACAACCAGAGTGCGGCTTCGAGACAGGAGCGGAGGTGGGGCTCGACGTGGGGAAGTTTTTCATGCAATGAGGTGATGCAAGTTTGCACGGTTTTCGTGCGGGATCCGTCATGACTCCCGGTTAATTTTCCCATGCGGTCGGGCAATTCTGCAAAAATTTGCGGATTCAAGCAGGTCGGAACTGCTGGGAAGAAATTGGGTATCGACATTGCCGATCTCCAGTTAGGGCAAAATCCGCAGAAATGGATGCTCATTCAAGGGAATTCTAGGTGTATCTGTGCAACAACGCACTTAGCGAAGCGTTGTAGATTCGAGAGCCATTTTAGTCGTGGGACTATGAAATGATAACGAAAGCGATGAAAACGAGCGGTAAAAATAATTCAAGGTTGTTGTTGCGTTCTGCCGTTATTCATAGTAAAGTTATCTTGTCATATCTCTCTAGGCATGAGTCTTGAGTTGTACCACATCTTCAAGACTCGGTATTGGACAAAATGATTCCGGGCTTTCAAGGCAAAGCCGTACGTTTGTTGTGCGACTACTTTCTTGCAGGGCCCTTTGTGTGAACGGTGATTCACACCGCGATAGGCTCGCGAACTGGCCGCTTTAAACTAACCACCACGCCACGGGGCGGTCTCTCCTGCCATCATAGAGCCGCCCCACTTTTATTTTTGCGGCTCGTTTGCTTGGGTCGATGAGGTGAACATGCTTTCACTGCTGTTCCATAGATGGTCGAAGCGATTTGTCTGGCTGGCGATGCTGCTCACATTGTCGCTGGTGCCCGCACAGCTGGCGCGCACGCAACAACAGGGTGCCCCCACCGATGAGGCCGCGCAGTTCGCGGGGATTTCGCCGGCTCTGCACATCGGGGTTTCGGTCGCCTTTCTCGGCGTGGTGCTGCTGGCGCTGCCGCGCACGCGCCGCCGGTAGCCGACCTTCGCGGCGCAGTTCCTTCGCGATAAACTACCTTCCACAATCCCGCAGGATATACTCCCACAAAGTTGCAAACAGGAGCCGCTCATGTCCCGTTCACTCTATGCCCGCTTGGCCCAACGCTTTGGTCCAAAACCGACCGACTCCACCCGCCGCGAGCTTCTCAAAGCGTCGCTGGTGACGGGCAGCGCACTCCTGTTGAGCAGTTGCACCAACACGTTTTCGCAGGATACGTTCAAATTTGGCGGGCGCGGCCGACGGGTGGTCGTCATCGGAGGAGGATTCTCGGGCCTGGCCTGCGCCCACGAGTTGCTGGCCGCGGGATACGAAGTGGTGGTTCTGGAGGCGCGCAACCGGACGGGCGGGCGGGTCATCACGTTTCGCGACATGGTGCAGGACAAAATCGTCGAGGGCGGCGGGGAGCTCATCGGATCGAATCACCCGGCGTGGGTGGCGTATGCGGATAAATTCAAGTTGGGCTTTCGCGATGTGACCGAGGACGAAAGTCTGGAGTCGCCCATTATTCTGCGGGGGAAAAAACTTACGACGGCGGAGGCGAAGCTTCTCTGGAAAGAGATGGAGGCGGCGTTGAGCACGCTGACGGAGGCGGCGCAAGTCGTCAACGCGGATGAGCCTTGGAGAACGCCCGGGGCGACGGCGCTGGATCGGCGGACCATGGCGGATTGGCTGGGGACTGTCGAGACGTCGGAACTGGCGAAGTATGCGATTCAATCAGACTGGGAAGGGAATAACGGCGTAGCGTTCGATAAGCAAAGTTACCTGGGCATGTTGACGCAAATCAAAGGTGGAGGGGGCGTGAAATTCTGGACTGATTCGGAAGTTTACCGCTGCAAACAGGGGAACAACGCGCTGGCAGAGAAGCTTGCGGGGGTGATCGGGACGGAACGAATTTCGCTGAAGACGCCGGTGGTTGCGGTGGCGTCGGGCAACACGGGGGTCATCGTTTCGGTGGCGGACGGTCGCCGTTTCGTGGCCGAACATGCCGTAATCACGGTGCCGCCGACGGTGTGGCACAAGATTCGATTTGCCCCGCGGCTGCCGGAAGGGATTGCACCGCAGATGGGACTGAACGTGAAGTACTTGGCGGCGGTGAGACGTCGCTTCTGGAAGGACACGGGACTTTCACCTGACAGCACGACGGACGGCGAGATCTCGATGACTTGGGAAGGGACGGACAATCAGCCCGGCGAAAAAGGGGCAATTCTGAATTGTTTTTCGGGAGGGCCGGCGGCGGGAAAAGTGCGGGCGCGGCCGCCGCTGGAGCGCGACACGGCTTACGGAGAGGAACTCTCGCGGCTGTACCCGGAGTTTCAGGAAAACTTCGTCAACTCCCGTTTTATGGATTGGCCTGCCGACACCTGGACGCTTGGCGGCTATTCATTTCCCGCACCAGGGCAAATCACCACTTACGGCAAAGCGCTGCGGAAGGGTGTGGGGCGGATTCATTTTGCGGGGGAGCACACGTGCCACAAATTCGTCGGATACATGGAAGGGGCGCTGCAAAGTGGAGCGTCCGCGGCGCGGCGGATCGCCGAGCACGATGCGGCAGGCGTGACCGCGGCCACAACCCAGCCTGTTCGCATCATGGTCAAGTAAAACGCCGATGTGGTGGCAGGCAGAAATACACATGCAGGAGCCAGGAATGAAGATCATCCGCTGGGGCATCATTGGGTGCGGGGATGTGACCGAGCGCAAGTCCGGCCCGGGCTTTCAGAAAGCGGGGGGATCTGCATTGACGGCGGTGATGCGGCGGGATGGCACCAAGGCTGCGGATTATGCACAGCGTCATCGGGTGCCCAAGTGGTATGCGGATGCGGACCAACTGATTTCCGACGGTGAAGTGGACGCGGTCTACATCGCCACGCCGCCGGGTCAGCATGAGTTTTACGCGATGAAAGTGCTGGCCGCGAAAAAGCCGTGCTACGTGGAAAAGCCATTCACGCGCAACGCGCCCGAGGCACAGCGGCTCGTGAAGTCCTTTGCTGCGGCGGGGGTTCCGCTCTTTGTAGCCTATTATCGCCGCGGTCTGGAGCGTTTCCGCAAGGCCCGCGAGCTGGTCACCACGGGTGTTCTGGGCACGGTCACCTCGGTGGCCTACCGCAATGCGAGCAATCAATCGCTGACCGCCATCCCGGAAAATCTCCCGTGGAGGCTCATCGCCGAACAGGCGGGGGCGGGCATCTTTCTCGACCTGGCGTCGCACACGCTGGACGTTCTTGATTTCATTCTTGGGCCGCTACATAACGTTTCCGGTCGCGCTGCGAATATCGCCGGCACGCACGCCGTCGAAGATCTGGTGGTCATGCATTTTTCACTGGCGAACGGCGGCGTCGGCACGGCCTCGTGGAATTTCGCCTCGGCGATCTCCGAAGATACGATCGAACTATCAGGGACGCTGGGAAAGCTCACGATGTCGTGTTTTGGAAACGAGCCGCTGCACCTGGAGACGGTCGAGCGCGGCGTACAGCTTTACAATTTGCCCAATCCGGACCATGTGCAGCAGCCGCTGATCCAGAGCATGGTCAACGAGCTGTTGGGCAAGGGCCCGGATAGGGCAAAGTGCCCGTCGACGGGGGTTTCGGCCCTGCGCACACAGATCGTCATGGATGCCGTTTTGGAATCCTATTACGGCGGCCGCGAGGACAATTTCTGGCGGCGGGACTGGCCCGGATAAGGGATGTGGGGTTTTTGCAATTTGCCCGGTGTGTTGTGTTCCAATTAAAACGTCGCCCCCTTGTTCCAATAGAAGTGTCACCCCCTGGCGTGTTGGGTTAAACCCGTCGGATGGAAACACTTTCGATGAATGCACGGGAACGTCGGCGGCTGACGGTGTTCATCCGGGTCAAGGAAAAGGCGATCAGCGTGGCGGAGGCCGGACGGTTGCTGGGAATTACGGAGCGGCACGCTCGGCGGCTGTGGAAGCGGTACCGCGAGTTGGGCGACGGGGGGTTGATCCACGGTTTGCGTGGCCAATCCGGCAATGCCTGCCGGAGCCCGCTGAAGCAACGGGCGTTGGCGTTGTATCGTGAAAAGTATTCAGGCTTCTCGGCCGCCCACGCGGCGGACTTTCTGGCCCGGGACAAGATCAAGGTGCCGCGGAACACGCTCTGGCGTTGGCTCAAGGCCGAAGGGTGCATCCAGAATTCAGTGGCGCGATTCGCAATTGCGTGATAAAAGATGCATATACGCGGGGCGTGTGGCTCGGCAAGTTGGCTTACGCACGGAGGCTTGTATGCATGTGGAGATCTCAATCAAGGTGAATGGTCAGAT
>JBBRWV010000045.1:0-24984 GCA_038248985.1 Phycisphaerae bacterium | reverse complement strand
TTCATGGCGCCGCGGACGACGATGGGCTGACCGTTGGTCATGCCGCCTTCGAGGCCGCCGGCGTTGTTGGTTTTGCGGACGAAGCCGAGGGAGGGGGTGTTTTGCAGTGCGGGATCGAAGGCGATTTCATCGTGGACTTGGGAGCCGGGGAGCATGGCGACTTCGAAGCCCATACCAATCTCGACGCCTTTGAAGGCCTGGATGCCGACGACGGCGGCGGCGATGCGGGAGTCGAGGCGGCCGTCCCAGGTGAGGCAGGAGCCGAGGCCGACGGGGCAGTTGAAGATGTGGGTTTCGACGATGCCGCCAGCGGTGTCTTTGTTGATTTTCTGCTGGTTGATGAATTCTTTCATGGCGGCGTCGGCAGTTTCGTCGGGGCAGTAGACATCGGAGGCGTCGCGTTTTTCGAGGAGGGAGCGCCAGTTGGCGGGGGTGACGTTGAAGTTGCCGCGGGCTTCGCCGACCTGGCGAACGAAGCCGAATACTTCGATGTCGAATTGCCGGAGGAGGCATTTGGCGAGGGCGCCGGCGGCGACACGGACGGTGGTTTCGCGGGCGGAGGCGCGTTCGAGGACTTCGCGGCAGTCGGTGGTGAGCCATTTGACGGCGCCGGCGAGGTCGGCATGGCCGGGGCGCGGGCGATGCAGGGGGGGAGTGGAGGCGAGGTCATCGAGGCGGTTGTCTTTATTGGGGACCATGAGGGCGATGGGCGAGCCGATGGTGTGGGATTGGCCGTCAAGGGTGCGGACGCCGGAGAGATACTGGACGAGATCGGTTTCGATTTTTTGACGGCCGCCCCGGCCATAGCCGCCTTGGCGACGGAGGAGTTCGCGATTGATGAGGGCGGTATCGACGGGGACGCCGTGGGGCATGCCTTCGATGAGGGCGATGAGGGCGGGGCCGTGGGACTCGCCGGCGGTACGGTAGGTAAGTGTGGCCATAGATGGGTGAGTATATGAGTGAGGGAGGGGAATGCCAATTGAGCCGGCGAGAAAACCGGGGGGGATGGGTATCAGAGGGGGCGGAGCATTTTTTTGTGGGGGCCGGCGTCTTCGATTTCGAATTCCTCAGAGATGATCTGCCAGTTGTGGCGAAGGTAGAAATTGATAGCAGGGACGCGGGCATTGCACCAGAGGAGACGGATGGAGGTGTGGGTGAGGATGTGGGAGGTGGCGAGGGAAAGGAGTTGGCTGCCGATTTTTTGCGCGCGGAAGGTGGGAGCGACGGCCATGCCGCGGAGGCGGTAGGCGGGGATGGAGGGATCAAGCGGAGAATGCGAAGAGTGGACCGTGAGGCAGGCGATAGTGGTGTGCGGCGCGGCGGATTGATCGAAGGCGGCGAAGTGAAAGGTGACGGGCGGGGTGGCGTCATCACCTGGCCAGACGATGCGTTCGACGGGATGGTTGGCGCGCAGGATGGTGTAGCGGAGATGGTATATCTCGTCGAAGGTGGCGAGGCGGAAGGTGAGTGAGTGGATGTTGGCGGGTGTGGTCATGGAGAGGTTTGCTTTTCGAACAGGGGGGTGAAGGAGGAGCCGAGGGCGGATTCGAGGTAGGGGGTGACGTGGAAGAATTTTTTGAGGTCAAGATAATCGCGGATGAAATGGGACTCGGCGGGGTGAGGGGTTTTGATGGCGCGGATCATCAGATTGCGGCCGGTGTGTTCGGAGGAGATGAATTCGAGGACATCGGTTTTGTAGCCGAGGATGCGGAGGATGAGGGCGCGGAAGGCGTCGGTGGTGAGGTCGGCGAGGCGCTGGTGCAGGATGCCGTGACGGTGAAGAGGGGCGAGGGCGTCGGCGTGGAGGGATTTGTGGAGATTTTTGTGGCAACAGGGGACGGCCATGAGCAAGCGGGCGTTGCTGCGGATGGCCTGGACGATGGCGTCATCGGTGGCGGTGTCGCAGGCGTGGAGGGCGAGGACGATGTCGGCCTGGGCATTTTGGAGTG
This sequence comes from Phycisphaerae bacterium, assembly GCA_038248985.1. Taxonomy (GTDB): domain Bacteria; phylum Planctomycetota; class Phycisphaerae; order WQYP01; family WQYP01; genus JBBRWV01. The sequence goes on along the minus strand of JBBRWV010000045.1, from coordinate 23,035 downwards.
AGCCGATTTGGCCGGCGAGGAATTCCAGATTGGCGGTGGTGGGTTGAGTTGAGGAGGAGGAAGTTTGCGAGTCGAGGGATTCGGCGCGGAGGGCGCATTTGGCGATGAGGGATTCATTGATGTCGATGCCGAGGACGCGGGCGGGTATTTTTTTGCTTTGATTGAGGAAGTGGTGCGTAGCGAGGGTGAGGTAGGCGGAGCCGCAGCCGCAGTCGAGGAGGGCGAGAGGGCGGTCGGTAGGGATGGGCAGATCGGCGAGGGCGTGGTCGAGAAGTTTGAGGAACTCGTTGATTTGGGTGTATTTGGACCGCATGGTGGGACGGACGTGATTGTTGCGATCAAGGATGCCGAGGGCGGAGAGGAGGGAGTTGGGTTGGCCGTCGGGGAAGGGGAGATTTTTGGCGCGGTTGTGGGGGACGGGAGCGGGTGGAGCGGGTGGGTGATCGGGGAGTGGGCCGGAGTCAATTTTTTTTCTAGCGAGTTGGAGTTCGTGTTTTTTCGTGAGGCGGGCGTCGATTTCTTCGGTGGTGGTGCGAATGTGGATGTTGGCAAAGCCGATGGCGAGGAGATCGTTGAGGGGGAGGTGGGCATCGGTGAGGGGGAAATTTTTGGTGATGTCCTGCTTGTCGGTGAAGTAGGAGAGGGAAAGGTGCGGGGTGTCGTGCAGGATGAGGGGGCGGATGGTGACACGCGTGTAGGGGGATTTTTGCAGGCGTTGGGGGCCGGCGAAGGTGGCGCAAAGGAAATGGGGGGAGAGGAAAATTGGCATGAGCGTGGAAAAATATCCTAGCATGTGCGAAGTGTCGAGGTTCACGCGGGAAGTTTCAAGCCGACAGAATAGGGGGAGAATCTGATTGCAGGGCTTTGTATAATGCGGTGCTGAATGTGAAAGGTTGCGCACGTGAGCAAGAAGGTTGTGGTAGCGATGTCGGGGGGGGTGGATAGTTCAGTGGCGGCGGCGCTGCTGAAGCGGGAGGGGTACGAATGCGTGGGGGTGTTCATGCGATTGGGGAATGATCCGACGGATGTGCGGGAAGAAGCGAGCGGGGAGTTTGTGAGTTGCTCACCGGAAAAGGTGAAGGCGCATCACCAAGGATGCTGCTCGACGAGTGATGCGGCGGATGCGCGTTATGTGGCGGGGCTGCTGGACATACCGTTTTATGCGTTGAATTTTCAGCATGATTTCGGCGGGATCATTGATTATTTTGTGCGCGAGTACAACAACGGGCGGACACCGAACCCGTGCGTGCGGTGCAATGAGTATCTGAAATTTGGAAAATTGAGCCGGTATGCGCAGGCGATAGGGGCGGATTTTGTGGCGACGGGACATTATGCGCGGATCGACCGGAGCGGGGGCGAGGCGAAGTTGAGGCGGGGGATGGATCATTCGAAGGATCAGAGTTACGTGTTGTTTGGCGTGCCGCCGGGGGAGTTGGAGCGGATGCTGTTGCCGATCGGGGAGATGCGGAAGTCTGAGGTGCGGAAGCTGGCGAAGGAGTTGAAATTGCCGGTGTTTGCGAAGCCGGATTCGCAGGAGATTTGTTTTGTGCCGGACAATGATTACGCGGGCATGGTGAAGCGGAAGACGCCGGAGCAGGTGAAGGCAGGGAAAATTGTGATGGCGGAAGGTCCGCGGGCCGGGGAAGTGGTGGGCGAGCATGGAGGGCATCAGCATTTTACGATTGGGCAGCGGAAGGGCGTGGGGGTGGCGCTGGGATATCCGATATATGTGACGGGGATTGATGCGGCGAGCAACACGGTGACGGTGGGGGCGAAGGAGAGACTGATGCATCGGGGATTGGTGGCGCGCGAGGTGAATTGGATTGCCCCCCCACCGCTGGTGCCGAGCGAGGAACCGTTGCGCGTGATGGCGAAGGTGCGTTACAACAGCGAGCCGATGGCGGCGACGGCGATGATGACGGGTCCAGATGAACTGACGGTGCGGTTTGACGGGGCGATGAGCGCGATCACGCCGGGGCAGGCGGTGGTGTGTTATGAGGGTGATCGCGTGTTGGGTGGCGGGTGGATTGATGGGGTCATGAAGTGAGTGCAGTCAAGATTACGCTGGTGCATCAAGGGGCGGTGGGCGATACGGTGCTGCTGGTGCCGCTGGTGAAGGCGTTGCGGAAGCGGTTTGCAATGGAGGGCGGGGCGCAAGTTTTTTTGGTTTCGCGGCCGCAGTTGGGGCAGATGCTGACGATGCTGGGGTTTGTGGATGGGTATGCGTCGGCAGATGATCAGGAGCATACGGCGTGGTTTGCGGAAGGCGGAAAGCGGACGGCGTGGGGGGATTGTAATGTGTTGATTTCGTCAGTTTCAGATGGGAAGGATGTATGGGCGGAGAATGCGCGGCGGGTGTCGACGGCGCGGCAGATTTTGTTTATGGATCCGCGGCCAGCGGGCGATTTTCAGGGACATGTCACGGAGTGGCATCGGGCGCAGTTGCATGGGCAGGGGCTGATGCTGGAGAAAGCCCCCCTGCCGCTGCTGCGGAACAATCCAGACGGGGCAATTGTGATCCATCCGGGGGCGGGCGGAGAGGCGAAGTGTTGGCCGCGGGAGAAGTTTTTGCAGTTGGGGCGGGATTTGAAACGGAATGGATTTTGGCCGACGTTTATTCTGGGGGAGGCGGAGATGGAGCGTTGGGGAGTGAAGTTTGTGCAGGCACTGCATGCGGAATTTTCGTGGTATTTGCATATGGGGTTTTATGAGTTGGCGGAGCGGCTAGGGCGGGCGCGGCTATTTGTGGGAAATGACTCGGGGGTGAGTCACTTGGCGGCGATGATGGGCGTGCCGGTGATTGAGCTGTTTGGACCGAGCGACGAGATGCAGTGGCGTGCGGTGGGGCCGCAGGTTCACGTATTGCGGGCGGAATCGCCGGGCGAGCGAGATTTGAGCAAACTGGAGGTGGCGCGGGTGTTGGGAGAGATGATGGCGGAGTTGCGAAAAGTGTGAAGAATCGTGTGTATCTGGCATTTCGATTGGCAGTTTAGAAGTCGAAAAGATGAGTGATCAAACGAGGGGGGGCGGGGAATTCCGGGGACGGTTGCTAAAGCTGGACGATGCGCCAGGTGCCGACGTGGGATTGGCCGCGGCAGGCGTGGAGTTGGCGGGTTTCCGGGGAGAGGATGACGCAGGCGTTGGTGGCGACGTGGAGGGGCGCGGAATCGTGGCGGCAGATGGCGTTTTCTGCGCCGTCGTGATCGGCGAAGAATGACTGAATGGCGACGGTGGTGAGGAGGTTCGGAGCGCTGGTGAGGAGGTGAGTCATGCGCGGCTGGCGGCAGAAGGTGGATTGGGTGGCGATGGGATCCTGCAGCGCGGAGATCGCGGGCGTGAAGGCGTGATTGCAGTGAACGAGGAGGTCGTCTTGAGGAGACAGGGGGACGCATTGTGTGGCGCTGCACTCGAGACCGACGGCGTGATTGTGGGCGTCTGCGACATAAAAATAATGGGCGGCGGAACGGGGGGCATCGCCGATGGCGGCGACGGCTTCGTGGAATGTGGTGGAGCGTATGGCGCGGTGGAGGACCGAGAGGTATTGCAGGCCGGGGCGGGAATCGGTGGTGCGGAGATTGGTGTTGCCGACGGCGATGCCCGCACTGTTGAGGCCGATGAGGGTGAGGCAGCCGGTGAGGGTGAGCGACCAGGAGTGAGGGGAGCCGTCGGTGGGCCGGCGATGCACGAGGCAGACGTAGGGAAGGTTGTCGGCGTTGAGATCCCAGGTTTGGCCGAGCAGGAGATGGGCGTCGGCGGTGCGTTCGCGTGTGGCGATGAAGGAGGTGCAGCCTTCGGAGGCGGGGTCGAAGGTTTCGGCGGCATCAGGGCGGTGATGGGAGAGGACATCGCGGAGATCGGTGAGGCCCTGGGTGATGAAGAGTTGTTCAGGGGTGAGGGCGGCGGCGTGGGCGATGCCGAGAAATTCTTCGTAGCCGAGGAGGTCGTATTTCTGGGTGATGGGCAGACATTGGCGAACGATGCGGAGGACTTCTGCGAGTTGGAACTGGTTGCGGGAATTTTTGCCGGCGAAGTCGATGGCGGCGGCGAGGCGAAGGTCGAAGAGTTCGCGGATTTGGTCGCGGGTGGCTTCGCCGAATTGTTCGCCCATTTGGCGCGGGGAGCCGTGGAGTTCGTGGGTGGGAAGTTCAAGAAGGGAGGTGGTCATGCGGCTACACGCCTACGGGAAGGGACGTTGGGACTTCGGAACCTTGGGGCATTTTGCGGCCGACTTTGCGTTGGCGGATTTTGTCTTGAAGGCGCATGAGGCCTTCGAGGAGGGCTTCGGGTCGCGGCGGGCAACCGGGGATGTAGACATCGACGGGGACGACGAGGTCGACGCCCTTGACGACGTGGTAGCCCCACTTGAAGTAGGGGCCGCCGCCGATGGTGCAGGCACCCATGGCCATGACGTATTTGGGTTCGGGCATTTGGTTGTAGAGTCGTTTGAGGCGGGAGGCCATTTTGTTGGTGACGGTGCCGGCGTCGATCATGAGATCGGCTTGGCGCGGGGTGGCGCGGAAGGCGCCGGCGCCGAAGCGGTCGAGATCGTAACGGGACATGCCGACGGCCATCATTTCAATGGCACAGCAGGCGAGGCCGAAAGTCATGGGCCAGACGGCGGAAGAGCGGGACCAATTGAGGGCCCAATCGACGCTGGTGATGATGAGGCCTTCTTCGAAACGGTTTTCAATCCAAGCCATTTGGGACTCGATAAAAAGTTGGAGGTTTTGATTATTTGTGTTGGACGAGGGTGAACCGTCTATTCTATACGGAAGAGGAAGCGATGGCTTCGGGGTCTTTGCGGGTGGCTTGGCGGAGTTGGGCGAGGGTGGCGGGGTCTTGCTTGATGGTGAGGCTGGTGGTGACGGAACTGCGGACCCATTCGAGATAGCCGAAACGCCAGAGGTAGACGTAGCCGACCATGATGATGGTGAAGAAGACGAGCATGTCGACGAGGGCGGCGGCGCGGAATTTTTGGAAGACGGCGGCCCAGGGGTAGAAGAGGGCGATTTCGACATCGAAGACGAGGAAGACGAGGGCGACGATGTAGAAGCGGAGATCGAACTGGACCCAGCTTTGGCCGAAGGGGAGTTCGCCGCATTCGTAGGCGGTGAGTTTGTCGGTGTTGGGGATGCTGGGGCGCAGGAGGCCGCCGACGGCGAGGTTGAAGAAGACGAAGAAGGCGCCGAGGGCGAGGAAGATGGAGATGGTGAGTAGGTTGGACATAACGCCTAAGTTTCAAGTTTCACGGTTCAAGGTTCAAGTTCACGGTTTACGATTCAAGGTTTTTGGTTCAGGTTTCGGGAAGAATTATTGCCCGGGGATTTTCAGGTTGAAGATTAATAAGGCGGCGGGGTAGAGGGCCATTAGCGTGGCGGGGATTTGGGCGAGGGCGAAGAAGCGCTTGGTGAGTTTGAGAGTCCAGCGGATGGGCCAGGGGGGGCAGCGGTCGAGGAGGGGGATGTCGAGGGAGTAGAGGACGCCGCTGAGACAGAGGGTGGAGCCGACGCCGGCGACGAGGAGGGCGATGAGACAGTGGGTGCGAAGTTCGGGGTGGGCGAGGAGCATTTCGTAGGCGAAGCGGGCGGCGAGGAGGACGGCGAAAGCGAGGAGGACGAAGAGGAGGACGCGGAAGAAGGCGCGTTGGAGGACGCGGCCGAGGTCGTCGGTGCGAGGCGGGAGGTTGGGGGGTGGTTCGGTCGTAGTCATGGGTTGCTTCTTTTGACGGCGACGGGGGGTTTGATGTTGGCTTCACCGGAGGGGGAGGCGAGGAGGCCGGCTTCGATGCGGGTTTTTTCGAGCTGGGCCCATTCGGGGATTTGGTCTTTTTGCATCCAGAGCGGGATGGGGGTGCGGAGGTTTTTTTTGTCGAGGTCGAGGAATTCGACGCAGGTGTCTTCGCGGGTGTAGCCGGAGAGGTCGTGGAGTTTGCCCATGTGGATGCACTCGGTGGGGCAGGGTTCGGTGCAGAGGGCACAGAACATGCACTTGGAGTAGTCGATGGCGAAGCGGGTGAGTTGAGCGTTTTTGCCGCGGCCGGTGTAGTCGATGTAGATGCAGTCGACGGGGCAGGCTTTGGCGCAGAGGTCGCAGGCGATGCATTTGGAGGCTTCGAATTCGTGGATGCCGCGGAAACGTGGGGCGAAGTCGATTTTGAGGGCGGGGTATTGGATGGTGACGGGTTTGGAGAAGGAGTAGCGGAGGGTGATGGAGAGTCCGATGGCGATGGATTTGATGGAGTTGATGAGGTCGGCGAAGTAGCCGCGGTTGGTGAGGGAGGGAGGGTTGGGGGTTGGGAGGGTTTGGGTGGTCATAGGGGAGCTAGTATAGGGGGTATAGGGGAAAATGACGAACGGGTTGGGAGGCGGGAATTGGGAGGCGGCGTGGGGTTGTAAGGAGGGTAAGGCGCTCATCAAGGAGGGGGTAAGGCGCTCGTCAGGATTCTTACCGTAAGTTGAGGTTTGGCAAGGGTTTGGGGTAAGGCGCTCAGCAGAGTGGTACACAGGGGCTGGGGAGGTTTCTGGGGGGATAAAATTCGTTAATGCGATGGCGACTAGGAGGAGTAATATGTGGGTTGGCATGGTGGCCTTTCGGTTGGTTTGGAGGAGGGGACGAAAATTGGGCCCCCTCTCCTTGGGTGGATGACCAAATTTGTGCGCACAGGTGAGGGATGGGCGACGGGGTAAATGGCCACGAAAGACACTAAAGACACAAAAGTTTGGGGTGGGGGTTTGGGAAGGTTCAAGGTTCAAGGACCGGGAGTGACAACTTTTGGTCAGGGCTGGACACAGGGCGCGGGGGGAGGTGGGTGGGGGATTGCGCAGGGGGCGGTTGGGGGGGTGGCGGAACGGGAGGGATTGGGGTATGGAGATAGTTTTGGGGCAGGTTCGAGTGCGTATTTCCGCGGGCTTTCCAGGGGGTTGGTCGGTGTTGGATTTCTTTCTTCGGAAACTTGAGGGATTGCGATAGGATGGCGGACGAGGAGGAATTTATGATCGATTGCTTTTCCCGATTGAGCGGCCGCCAAGTGCGGGTTTTCTGGATTTGCCTGGGGGCGTTTGGGGCGATGACGGGGGAGTTGGCGGGGGCGGCGGAATTGAGCGAGGCGCAGAAGCAGTCGGTGCGGCAGGCGGAGTCATTGCTGAAGCATTTGGAGTCGAACACGAAGTTAGCGCAGGATGCGGCGGGGGCGGGCGAGGGGGCGTTGACGGGGGCGAAGGCGAAGCTGGCGGCGAGCCGGCTGGTGGGGGCCAAGGCGGCGTTGCCCCCGTTGATGGAGGTGATGGCGAAGCTGCCGGCGGAGCATGAGCAGGTGAAGGCGCTGCAGGACCGCATGGCGGCGGCCAAGGCCACGATGGCATTGATCCAGACGCGGATTGAGGGCAAGGCGGAGGCGGTGCCAGCGGGCGGTGAGGGGACGGTGAAGCTCGATTACAAGCAGGAAGAATCGCTGAAGAATGCGCGGTTTATCTTGAAGGAGATTGAAGCGCAGCGGGTGGGGTTGGAGAAGATCGTCGCGGATATCCAGCCGGTGAAGGACACCAACACGATCGATCACCGGGTACTGAATCAGGCCATGAGTTACATCGCGTTTGCGAGGCAGAGGGCGGGCTTCATGAAGAACCACCTGGGCAACGTTCCGGCGAATGGCCGGGGCGTGGCGGCGGTGGCCGAGGCGTGGGCGGGGGCGATGGCGAGCATTGATGAATCGGAGAAGACGCTGGCACCGCTGCAGAAGCAGTTGGCGGCGCTGGTGGATCCGGCGGGGTATCCGACGCTGGAGGCGGACATCAAGCGGGTGGGTGAGATGGCGGGGATCTATGGTGCTGGGGAGATTTTCCAAAAGAATTTTGAACATGCGGCGGCGCTGGTGGAGCAGTCTGCGGCGGCGAAGGAGGAGGTGTCGCGGGTGGGGAAGGCGTATCAGGCGCTGGTGCAGCAGAAGACGGAAGCGGGGGTGCGGGAGGGGAAGCCGGCGTTTTTTGGCGGGGGGATTCCGCAGCGCATGGAGTTTGCGCAAGAGAAGCTGGGGTTGTTGGCGGCGTTGTCGGCGGAAGCGGCCAAGCCGGTGGCGGAGGAAATGGCCAAGCTGCGGGCGCAGTTGAAGGAACGGCAGAAGGCCCTGCGTGACGCCATCATTGCGAGCAACGAACTGCCACCGGACCGTTACCAAGGGGGCGATCGGGCGAAGCTGGTGGAGCTGGCCATGGCGGAGTGGAAGAAGCTGCAGCCGGATGCGGAAGTGCTGACGGTGCGGATACTGTCGGAGCAGTGGTCGCGGCAGAAGATGTGGCATTACTCGAACAAGACGTGGGGCCTGACGGATGCGTCGAGCTTGCAGGCGCAGGTGATTGTGAAGTACGAGAAGAATCTGGCGGTGATTCGTCCGATCAATCTGCGGCGGGATCACATGAAGAACGATCAACTCTTTGCGATACCGATGGACAGCGTGAAGGACGAAGTGATCGCGCAATGGCTGATACATGCGGATAAGGTGAAGTGAGGGGGAGGAAAGTGGTAGCGGGTTAGCGGGGGTGGAGGGTGGTGCGCGGGGGGGTATTTTTAGGGAGGAGAGTCAGGCGGGGTATTTGGTGGCGATGTAGCGGGCGAGGGAGTCTTGCCAGGGGTGCATGAGGTCGAGGTTGTGAGCGCGGAGTTTGGCGTTGTCGAGGACGGAGTAGCGGGGACGCTGGGCGGGCGTGGGGTAGGAGGAGGAGGGGACGGGTTGGATTTGGCAGGGGATTTTGGCGAGGTCGAGAGCGGTTTGGGCGAAGTTGTACCAGGAGGTTTGGCCGTGGGAGACGGCGTGGTAGAGGCCGACGGGGAGGCGGTGTTGGAGGATGGCGGCGAGTTGGAGGGCGAGGTCATCGGTGGGGGTTGGGGCGACGATTTGGTCATCGACGACGGTGAGAGGTTTGCCGGTGCCGGAGAGGGCTTGGCGGGCGAGTTTGATCATGACGTCGATGAAGTTGAGGCCGCCTTTGAGTTTGCAGCCGGCGATGCCGAAGAGGCCGCAGGAACGGACGACGTAGCCAGTGGTGGGAGCGTGGGCGAGGGTCATGGAGTCTCCGCCGAAGCGGGTGAGGGCGTAGATGGAGGTGGGGGAGACGGGGGCGGATTCGGGGAGTGGGCGAGGCGGGAGTGATGACGTCGCAGGGATAGCAATCCCTGGGCTTTGGGTTGGGGAGGGGGCGGGGTCGCCTTCCATGACGTAGTCGGTGCCGATTTGGATGAAGAGGATGTGGGTGGATTCGCAGGCCTTGGCCATGTCGCGGACGGCGAGGACGTTGGTGCGGTAGGCGGCGTCGGCTTCTTTTTCGCAGAGGTCGACGTTGTGGAAGGCGGCGGTGTTGATGACGGCGTCGGGTTTTTGGGAGGAGAGCATGGAGGTGAAGGCGACGGGGTTGGTGATGTCGAGTTCAGCGCGGCCGGAGAAGGGGAGGATGGTGTGGTTGCCGCCTGCGGGTGTGGGGAGGAGGCGTGCGAGGTCGAAGCCGAGTTGTCCGGAGGTACCGATGATGGCGATTTTCATTTTTGCTCCAAGATTTGTTTCGCGAGAGATTTTATTTGTTGCGAAAAGTTTTTTTTACCACGAAGTCACGAAGTCACGAAGGGTTTTTGGGGGATCGGGAAGGTTGGTCGCGGGCGAGATTTTTGATTTTTTTACGTTGGGGAGTTTCGGGGGCTCGACCAGAAATTGTGGGGGCGGTTATACTGCGCCGCTCGATTTCTCGCACGGAGTTTTGGATGGCTGGTGATTTGAAAGCGTTTTTGAAGGCTGCGGCGTCGCGGACGGATACGTATTTGAGGGGGTATTTGGGTTCGTTGAAGGAATCGCCGAAGGTGTTGACGGAGGCGATGGCGTATTCGTTGTTGGGGCCGGGGAAGCGGATTCGGCCGGCGCTGGCGCTTTTGTGTTATGACGCGGTGGGTGGTGACGCGGGGAAGGCGGAGGGGTTGGTGATGCCGCCGGCGGGGGCGATTGAGATGGTGCATTGTTTTTCGTTGATTCATGATGATTTGCCGGCGATGGATGATGATGATTTGCGGCGGGGGAGGCCGACGAATCATAAGGTGTTTGGGGAGGCTTTGGCGATTTTGGCAGGGGACGGATTGAACACGCTGGCGTTTCAGTTGATTGTGGATCGGGTGTCGGAGGCGGGGTTGGCGGTGAAGTTGGTGCGGGAGTTGGCGTGGGCGACGGGGCCGGAGGGGATGATTGGGGGGCAGGTGCTGGATACGTGTCATCCGGAGGAGGCGAAGAAGGATCCGGAGGGGAATCGGATTGGGCCGGCGCTGTTGCCGAAGTTGCAGCAGATTCATCGGATGAAGACGGGGGCGTTGATCCGGTGTGCGTGCCGGATGGGGGCGATGGCGGCGGGCGCGGAGGGGAAGACGCTGGAGGAGGTGGACGTGTATGGGCGGGCGATTGGGCTGGCGTTTCAGATTGTGGATGACATATTGGATGTGACGAGCACGGAGGAGCAGATGGGGAAGAAGGTGGGGAAGGATGCGGAGAAGGGGAAGCTGACGTACCCGGTGCTGGTGGGATTGGAGAAGTCGCGGGAGTATTTGAGCGAGCAGGTGCGGATAGCGGATGGGGTGGCGGAGCGGTTGGGGGAGAAGGCGGGGATGATGAGTATGCTGGCGCATGATTTGGCGGAGCGGACGAATTGAGGTCAAACCGCCGATGAACGCGGATGGACGCCGATGGTTTTTTGGGGGAGACGGGGCGACGAGGGGAGATTTCCACGAAGGACATGAACGTCACGAAATTTGGATTGTTTTTGGGGGTGAGTTGGGAGTGTGCGTGGAGAGGGGTGATGGGGGATGACGGGGAGGTGGGGCGGCGTAGATTGTGATGCTGCTGAGGCGAAGCACGGATGGGAGGGATCAATGCGCAGGTGCATGTTTTGGAGCGCAAATCGCGAACATGAAAAGGGCTGGGGAAAGTGCTTACATTTTTGGAGGGAAATGACTATCATCTGTGGGATTGTTCCGCGTCGTTCTAGGGATGCTTTTAAATGAGCAAGATGCTCGATTTGATACAGTCACCGTCAGACTTGAAGAAACTGCCCTTGGATCAGTTGCCGGCGCTGGCGGCGGAAATACGCGAGTTGATCATGAATTCGGTGGGGAAGAACGGGGGGCATTTGGCGCCGAATCTGGGGACGGTGGAGATCACGATGGCGTTGCACCGGGTGTTTGATTTTGCGACGGATCGGATGCTGTGGGATGTGGGGCACCAGTGCTACACGCACAAGCTGTTGACGGGGCGGGCGAAAGATTTTGATTTGAAGTTGCGGCAGAAGGGCGGGGTATCGGGTTTTCCGGAGCCGCTGGAATCGGATTATGATTTGTTTGCGGTGGGTCATGCGGGGACGGCGATTTCGACGGGCGTGGGGATGGCGCGGGGGGATCAACTGGCGGGGCGGGACACCAAGGTGGTGAGTTTGATCGGGGATGCGTCGATTGTGAACGGGCTGGCGTTTGAGGGGTTGAATGCGGCGGGGACGTTGAAGCGGCAGATGCTGATTATTTTGAATGACAATTCGATGAGCATCAGCGAGCCGCAGGGAGCGTTCGCGAATTATCTGGAGCATTTGCGGGCGACGACGACGTATGGGGAGGTGAAGAAGAAGGTGCTGGACCTGCTGGAGCATATTCCGTACGGGCAGCAGATTTCGGATGTGGCGTATCATGTGAAGCAGGGGGTGAAGAACACGCTGGCACCGGGGCACATTTTTGAAGATTTGGGATTGAAGTATTTTGGTCCGGTGGACGGGCATGATTTGCCGGCGCTGATCGAGAAGTTGAACGAGTTGAAGGATTTGGATTGCCCGGCCGTTTTGCATGTGAAGACGGTGAAGGGGAAGGGGTACGAATGGGCGAGCGAGGATCCGACGACGTTCCATTCGCCGAAGCCGTACCGGGTGGAGGGTTGCCGGGTGACGTTGGAAAAGGGGACGGGGCGGAGTTGGACGGCGGCGTTTGCGGACGCGATGGTGGCGTTGGCGAAGAAGCATTCGAACGTGGTGGGGATTACCGCGGCGATGCCAGACGGGACGGGGATGATCAAGCTGAAGCCGGTATTTCCGGAGCGTTATTTTGACACGGGGATTTGCGAAGGGCATGCGACCACGATGGCGGCGGGGATGACGAAGGCGGGGCTGCGGCCGGTGGTGGCGGTGTATTCGACGTTTATCCAGAGGGCGTTCGACAATATTTTTCAGGAGATATGCCTGCAGGGATTGCCGGTGATTTTCTGTTTGGACCGGGCGGGGTTGGTGGGTGATGACGGGGCGGTGCATCACGGATTTTGCGATTTGACATTTTTGAAGGCGCAGCCGGGGATGGTGCTGATGGCGCCATCGGATGAGAAGGAATTGCAGCGGTCGCTGGATTTTGCGATGACGCTGGAGCAGCCGTCGGCATTGCGTTATCCGCGGGACAATTGCCCGCCGGTGCCGCTGGGCGAAGATGGGACGTGGGCGATCACGAAGCGGGGCGGGGTATCGCGGCGTTTGCGTGAGGGGACGGATGCGACGCTGCTGGCATATGGCTCGATGGCGTGGCAGGCGACGGAGGCGGCGGCGCTCTTGGAGAATGAGGGGTTGTCGGTCGGGGTGGTGGATGGGCGATTCTGCAAGCCGCTGGATGGGGAGATGCTGGAGGCATTGTTTGCGACGGGCAAGCCGATATTGACGGTGGAAGATCACGCGGTGATCAACGGATTTGGGACGGCGGTGGTGGAACATGCGGCGTTGCATCGATTGGATGGGCGGCTGGTGACGCGACTGGGGTTGCCGGATCATTGGATACGTGCGGCTTCGCGTGGGCAGCAGTTGAAGGAAGTGGGGCTGGATGCGGCGGGGATCGCGCGGTCAGTGCGGGCGGCGATTGAAGAAGTGCGGGCGGTGCCGGTGGAGAAGAGTGCGAAACAGCGCGGGGTGGCGATTCGTTGACGGGAGGGGGCGGATACGAGATATTGGAAGTGCCCACGTGATGAGCGTGGGCACTTTTTTAGGCGGAACTTTTTGCACTTGAAGGAAATGACGTATGAAGTTTGCGAAGGACGATGTGATTCTATTCCAAGGCGATTCGATCACGGATTGCGGGCGAAAGCGGGAAAATGATGGTGCGAACGGCGCGAACGAACTGGGAAATGGATATGCACTTTACACGTCGGCGGCGCTGCTGGTGGATAATCCGGGGTTGAATTTGCAGTGTTATAACCGGGGGGTTTCCGGGAATCGGATCGTGGATCTGGCGGCGCGGATTCGGGAGGATTTTTTGAATTTGAAGCCGGCGGTGGTTTCGATATTGATTGGGGTGAACGACACGTGGCATCATTTTGGGAGGAACGCGGGGGTGGCGGTGCCGAAGTTTGAGCGGGTGTACCGGCAGTTACTGACGGAGTTGCGGCAGGAGTTGCCGGAGCTGAAGCTGGTGCTGTGCGAGCCGTTTGTTTTGCGGTGCGGGGTGGTGGAGGAGAAATGGGTGGCGGAGATCATTGAGCGGCGCGCGGTGGTGAAGAAATTGGCGGGGGAATTTGGGGCGGTGTTTGTGCCTTTCCAGGAGGAGTTTGATAACGCGGTGAAGAGTGCGCCGCCGCAGTATTGGGCGTGGGATGGGGTGCATCCGAGCGCGGCGGGGCACATGCTGATGACGCGGGCGTGGCTGAAGGCGATTGAGTGAGGAGTAGATTGGGGGGCGGGGTGTCGGGGGAGTAGAATGGGGTTGGCATCGAGCGATGATTAGGTCGGTGATGCGCTGGGAGCGTGGATGACGACAGGACATGAATTAGCGTATGCGTCGGCGAATCCGTTATTGGTGGAAGGGGATATTTTGCGGGAGGGGGAGTTGCTGGTGGTGCGGAATCATGGGGTGTTGCCGAGCGTGTGCGTGATCTGTGGGGAGGCGGGGGAGTTGCCGGTGATTTTGCTGAAGTTTTCGTGGGATCCTTCATTCCGGGTGACGAAGGAGGCGACGCTGAAGATGCGGCAGAAGGGGGAGGTGGGGGTGATGTTGTGCGCGGAACATCGGTCGCGGCATCGGCGGAACAAGTTGCTGGGGCTGGGTGGAAGCATAGGCGGAGTGCTGGCGATGTTGGTGTGTCTGGCGGTGGCGGTGGTATCGGAGAATTCGGATGTGCCACGGTTGGTGCCGGTGGCGTTAATAGGGATGTTTGCGGGGTTTGCGCTGTTTGTGGTGTTTGGGTTTGTGTATACGCTGGGGACGCGGACGGTGAAGTGCGTGAAGATCGAGGGGGAATACGTGTGGTTGAAGGGGGTGCATGGGCGGGTGCTGGGGAAGGTGCCGGAAATTCGGCGGGTGGGAGGCGGAACGTAGAGGCGGCGGGCGGGACGCTGACAGTGTGGAGAAAGGCGGTTATCCTTGCAGCATGAATATCGTGTTGGTACCCAATCGAGACAAGCCGGACGCGGTGGCGGCGGCAGAGCAGTTGCGGCAGACGCTGGCGCGTTCACACATGACGCAACTGCTGTTGACCCCGACGCGGGAGCAGTTGGTGCGGCTGGGGCCGGATTTGGTGGTGGTGCTGGGAGGGGATGGGTCGATTTTGGAAGTGGCGCAGATATTGATTGGGATCGATGCGCCGGTGGTGGGGATCAACTTCGGGAAGCTGGGGTACCTGGCGGCATTTTCGCTGGAGCAGTTCATGTCGCACCTGGAACTGATTACTTCAGGGAAGGCACCGATGACGAACCGGCTGATGCTAAAGGGGGAAATTCATCGGCGGAACGGAGGCGGGAAGGGATTTGATGCGAATGATCTGCAATCGAAGGAAGCGATACGGACGGGGTATGCGCTTAATGAAGTGGTGATCAACGCGGGCGATCCGTTCCGGATGGTGGATTTGGAAGTGTGGATTGACGGGCAGCCGACGACGGTGTTTAGATCGGACGGGGTGCTGGTGTCGACGGCTTCGGGATCGACGGGGTACAATCTTTCGGCGGGCGGGCCGCTGTTGTCGCCGGATGTGTTGGCGATGATCTTGACGCCGATATGCCCGCATTCGTTGAGTTTCCGGCCGGTGGTGATCGTGGACACGGCGGTGATAGCGCTGGTGCCGATACGTTTGAATCCGGGTTCGAAGGTGAGTTTTGACGGGCAGAAGGGGCTGCACCTGGAGGAAGATGAATTTGTGGTGGTGCGGCGTGCGGAGAAGCCGTTGCGGCTGGTGGAGAATCCGAGCATGTCGCACTGGTCGATGCTGGCGACGAAGTTGCAGTGGGCGCAAAGCCCGAAGTCGTGGTGAATCGTTGGATTTGTAAAATTGGTAAGGTTCGTACAATTCGTAAAATTGGTAAAATTCGCAGGGGTTTTGACTTGGGAGTTTTCTGATGGATGGCGGACTGCAACGGGATTCGTGCGACGTGGTTTTTAATTTTGAGAAGCTGGAAGTTTATCAGCGGGCGCGAGCGTTCAAGTTGCGGGTTTACAGACTTACGGACATTCTGCCGGCGGAGGAGAAATATCGGTTGCGGCCGCAAATGCGGAGGGCGGTGTTGTCCATCATGAATTGCAATGTGGAAGGTCACGGACGGTTCACGTACAAGGATCGTATGAATTTTATGCGAATGGCGCGGGGATCGTTGAATGAAGTGGTGGATGATAATCATGATGCGGATGATCTGGGGTATGCGAAAACGAGCCATTTGTTGGATTTGAAACACGATGCGAGCAAGTTGCAGCAGTTGATGAATGGGTATATTGGCTACCTGGGAAAACAACATCGAGCGGCAAAGAAGCCGAATTAGGGATTGTTTAGCGATTTGGAATTTTTACTATTTTTTCCTTTATAAATTGAACGAAAGCGACCATGCCAGAACAATTGAAAACACCGGAGCCGCCGTCATTTCGGAATGTCACCGTACAGGGGATTGACTGGGGGCGGGCGCTGGAGTTTGTGCATTTATTCCGCGCGTTTCGGCTGGCGATCAACCCGGCGAAGATATTGATTGCGCTGATGGCGATCATGCTGATTTATGGGGCGGGGCGGGCGTTCGACGCGGTGTGGGGGCCGCAAGTGTATGTGGGAGAGATTGATAACTATCAGTCGCGGACGACGGAGGCATACAAGCGGGCGCGGGAGGAGCAGAACGACAATCGGTGGTACACGATTTTGAGCCGGATACTGACGGCAACGCAACCGGACAAGGCGCTGACTAAAGAGGAGATGGATGCACTGAAGAATAGCCCGCGGAAGTCCTATCGATATTTGAAGGGGGTGTATGCGGAGAAATATGTGAAGGACCTGGCGGAGTTGCGTAAGAGGCGGGAGGAAGCGGAGCAACTTCGCAGTGCGCTTGCGGAATCGGCACGCAGCGCAACGGGGCGATCGCGCTCGCCGAAGGAAATTGAGGCGGAGGCGCAGGAGCGACCGGCGGCACAGTTGCATCGGGAGATGAACCGTCTGCGGGACACGGTGGGGCATGGGGTGTTTGATGAGTTTATGGTGTATGAGATTCAGCAGTTCAACGGGTTGGTGAGCAACACGCTGACGGCGGTGCGGATTTCGCCGGTGCGGGCGAGTTCGGGCGGGGAGTTGCCGGTGGATGGGGGAGCGATTTCGAACGGGGTGGTTTCGTCGGAGGCGGGGCGGTTGTATCGCTCGGACACGGTGGTGGGGAACATGTCGAACATGTTTATCACGGGGCC
Organism: Phycisphaerae bacterium; assembly: GCA_038248985.1. Taxonomy (GTDB): domain Bacteria; phylum Planctomycetota; class Phycisphaerae; order WQYP01; family WQYP01; genus JBBRWV01. The sequence goes on along the minus strand of JBBRWV010000045.1, from coordinate 6,352 downwards.
GTCGTGGCTTTTTTGCGGGACGGCACCGATGCAGTGGGTGCCGGAAAATGCGGGAACGTGGAGGGGATGGACGAAGATGTGGGCGTACCGGGGGATGTACCTGGTGTCGCTAGGATTGCTGCTGATTTTTTCGATCGCGATGATTGCGCTGGCCGGGGGGATGATTTGCCGGATGACGGCGCTGGAGATTGCGGGGGTGGAACGTGCGCCGCTGAGCCAGGTATTTGCGTTTGTGGTGAAGCGGTTGTGGCTGTTCATCAAGCTGCCGTTTGTGCCGCTGCTGATTGTGCTGGGTCTGGGATTGCTGCTATCGGTGATGGGGCTGGTGGGAGCAATACCGGTGGTGGGTGAGGTTTTGCTGGGGGTGTTGTTCATCGTGGTGATCGCGGTGGCGTTCGTGGCGATGCTGCTTTTGCTGGGGATACTGGGGGGATTCCACTTGTTGTACCCGACGCTGGCGGTGGAAGGTTCGGATGTGTTTGATGCGATGTCGCGGGCGTTTGCGTATGTGTATGCGCGGCCGTGGCGGATGCTGTTTTATACGGTGGTGTCGCTGGTGTATGGGGCGTTTACGCTGGTGTTTGTGTGTTTTGCGGTGTACCTGGTGCTGACGATTTCGCATGTGTGTGTGGGCTGGGGGACGAATTTCTTCGGGTACAGCATGGGCTGGCACAGCGGGTCGCCGAAGTTGGAAACGCTGTGGCCGGTGCCGCAGTATGGGCGGCTGACCTCGCCGGGATATTCGCCGATCAACTGGTGGGCGATGAGCTGGTCGGAGTATTTTGGAGCGCTGGCGCTGCACTTCTGGGTGTACCTGCTGATCAGTGCGATCGGGGCATACGTGGTGAGTTATTACTATTCGGCCCACACGATGATGTATATGTTGATTCGGCGGAGCGTGGACGGGCAGGCGATGGAAGAAGTGTATATGCCGGAGGAATCGAAGGCGGCGGAGAAGGGGGCGATCAAGGAAGCGGTTCCGGCAGCGACGGGTGGGAATGTGACGGACGGGCCACCGCCGACGTGAGGAAGAGGGGCGGGGGATTTTTTTGGGGGCGAGGCGCTTGGGGTTTGGGAAAGGGTGGCGTATAATTCAGGTCTGCGCCGGAGTGGCGGAATGGCAGACGCGATGGACTCAAAATCCATTATCCGAAAGGGTGTGTGGGTTCGACTCCCTCCTCCGGCAGTGTGAAGAAGGCATGAGAGCGACAGGCTTTTGTGCCTTTTTTCGTTTTTGCCTTGGATTTTTCCGGGATCACGCGGGTGCGTGGTCAGTGGTCTTCCTTGCGGAATTCCTTGTGGCCGGCGTCTTCGAGGTCGTGGATGGTTTTCAATTCTTCTTCCGCCTGGACGAAATTCTTTTCGAGGAGTGCCTGTTCGAGATCAATAGCGGTGCGGAGGACGTTCATCATGAGGGTTCGGTAGGAGGTGATGGCTTTTTCTTTTTCTTCGGGGGTGAGTTTGTCGAGGCCGGGCGGCGTGAGCGTTTTGGCGACGAGGACGTTCAGTTGGAATTCCTGGATCAGTTTGAGAGAGGAGTCGCGATTGGTTTCATCCTTGATCTGTTTTTTGAGGGTTTTGTAGATTTTTTCCATGGTTTCCATGTGGCCTTCAAGGGGGCTATCCGCGCGGAGGGCGGGGATGGCAAGGAGGAGGATGGCGAGGAAGAAGGTGCTGACTGCTGAGGACTTCGGATTGAGACGGGGCATGGGGAGCTCCTTTGTGGGTTGGAGGGTAATTATCCGGGACCGGGATTTGGGGAGTTTATCAGCCGCGGGTGATGTCGACCATTTTAACAACTTCGAGATTCTGCGCTTTAACTTTTTTGAGTTGCTGGAGGGACTCGTCATTCCAGCGGGGATCGGAGGTGCCGGTGATGAACCAGTCAGAGCCGTTGTCGGCGAGGATCATGCCGTATTTCTTGAGGGCTTTGAGGATGACCTGGTTTTGTTCGGAGAAGGCGGAGATGTCGTAATCGGCTTTGAGGCGGACGCGCATGCCCATCGGCGGGAGTTTTTCATTCTTGCTGCGGCTGGCGAAATGGGAGGCGGGGGCGACGTAGCCGCGGGAAGTTTTTTTGACGGTGAAGCGGACAGCGTGGTTGAGTTCTTTGTTGATGCAGACTTCGTCGTAGCGGACGAGGCCGGGGAAGACGGGAAGGCCGGCGGCATCGGAAGAGGTCCAGCCTTTGGGGCGCTGGCCGTAGGATTTTTTGGAGAGGTCGAAGACAGCGCCAGAGCCGGCGGTCCATTTGCCGTCTTTTTTCCAGGAGGACCAGAGTTCGTAGAGTTTTTTGGATTCGGGATCGATGCAGAGGATGTGGCGGTCGCCTTCGACTTTTTCGCCGCCCCAGGCGACGCCTTCGATTTTGACATCGTCGGGGATGGGGTAGGGACCGTTGTCGGATTCGTCGGCGTATTCAAATTTGACCGTGTAGGTGGGGGTTTTGGCGGTGACGAGGTTGAAGGGGATGCCGTATTTGGAACCCCAGTCAGGGTGAAGGCCCTTGGTGGCACCGGCGCTGGCGATGAGGGCGACGGAGTGGGGGTCGACGGGTTCCTTGGAGATGTCTTTTTTCCAGAGGTCGTCTTGGGGGAAGATTTCGAGCTTGGCGAGGATCTTGTCTTCGGGGGTGAGAGCGGGCTGTGAGGTGGCGGCGGCGAGGGCGAGGGCGACGAAGAGGCCGAGTGCAATGAGGGAAAGAAGGGCGGGAAGGGTTTTCATGGGATGACTCCTCCTTTGGTTACGCAGATATGGTAGCACGGGTGAGGGTGTTGGGGGATAGGGCGTTGGGGTAGATAGGAAGGCAGACTTCTTCGGGGCGCGGTTCCTGAGTGGGTGGATTGCGGGTATGATTCGCGGCTCGTTTTTGTAACGAATTGGAATTTTTTAGGAAGAGCCATTATGTCGCTGCCGACTTATACGGTTACGGATCGCAAGGGGATGAAGACGTGTTCGACGGGGAGCGCGTGGGAGCCGAAGATGGGGTATTCGCGGGCGGTGCGGAAGGGGAATTTGATTTTTGTTACGGGGACGGTGGGGATCAATGCGGATAAGACGTATACGCCGGATGTGGGGGCGCAGACGCAGCGATCGCTGGAGATCATCGCGGGGGCGATTGAGGCGCTAGGCGGGAAGATCACGGATGTGGTGCGGACGCGGATGTTCGTGACGAATATCAGTGAGTGGGAAAAGGTGGCGGCGGTGCATGGGAAGGTGTTTGGCGAGATTCGGCCGGCGACATCGATTGTGGAAGTGGCGAAGTTGATTGATGGGCCGGCGCTGATTGAGATTGAGGCGGATGCGGTCGTGGGGTGAGGATGTGGAATTAAGCACGAAGAGACGAAGGCACGAAGATGGCCTTTGACGGATTTTGTGGGGTGGGGTCGTGAGCATTGTTACAGGTGTTGGCGGCTTCTTTTTAGAGGCCGCTTTTTTTGAGGGGCGTGAGATAATGGGGATGGCGGAGAAATGTTTGACTCTCGGTTTTTGAGGGGTAGGGTTTGGTAGTTGCGCGTCGTGAAGTATTTGCGCGACGGGAGGCTTTTATGAAGGCTATTCTGGCGTTTGCGATGATGGGGATTCTGGCGGGCAACGCGGCGGGGCAGACGGTGTATGAGCCGGTGCGTTACCAATATGGTCGGAGTGGAGGCACGTTTTATGGCGGGGTGGAACCGGACATGTCGTATGGAGGGGCGGTGCTGAATACGCCGGGTGTGCAGGCGTTGACGGAAAAATTTGGGTACGCGTCACCGTATCGGCGGCCGCTGCGGTTTGATACGCGGCGGGTGGATTATGGCCGACCATTGATTTTGTCGGACATCGCGCCGTATGTGGATGCGGGGAAATATGGGTTCACGGAGAACGATGCGCGGAATGAGGCGTACGCCAATGTGCTGCGGATTCAGACGCGGGAGACGATGAGCCAGTTGCGAATTGCGGGGCCGTCGGAGGTGAGGGTGACGGTGCAGGGTTCACCGCTGTTGCCGACGTTTTTTACGCGAGTGTATCAGTTGGGGCAGGAGCAGGTACGCCCCGTGGAGGGCGCAGTGGAGACACGCGTCATGGAACGTGTGAGTGGGGATGAAAAGGCCAAGGCAATACCGCTGTTGACTTGGGCAAAGGCGGAGCGGACGAAGAATCCCGCGTTGTTCAAGGCGTTGCTGCAGGAGGCGGGGAAATATGATCCGGAGGGGGCGGCGAAGGCGGCGAAGGAATAAGGAGCGGGACAGGGAATGTGGAGGTGCGCATGCTGGCGTGAATGGGGTGCGTGGTGGTACTCTGTGGGCATTCCGAACCCGAAAAGGATTTCGCACATGACGATCAAAATGTTGTTGCTGGGTATGGTGATAGCAGTTGCACCGGTGTTGGTGGCGGTGGGGCAAATCAGCATCGAGCCGCCGCCGGAAACGAAGCCGGAGAGCAAGCCTGCGACGGAAGTTGCGCCGGCGACGAAGAGCAGCGCCTCGACGCTGCCAACGGCGGAAAATGTGCTGGAAAATCTGCTCCATGATAAGCCGGCGGTGAGCGCGGTGGCGCCCCGGACGACGACGGGCCCGATGGTGCCGGCGCTGGTGGCGACAGCCGCGGGTGAACCCAAGAGCAAGCTGATGCGCGAGCGCGATACCGTGGAGAAGCGGATCGGGCGGTTGGTAAAAGATGATGCGACGTCGAACTGGGTGTTTGTGTTTGATGCGGATGGGCGGGACATGTACGACGCGCCGCTGACGATTGTGCCGAGCATGATGCTCGAGGCGATGGAAGGGTTATCGGAAAAGGGGACCAAACCGGTGAAGTTCAAGGTTTCGGGGGAAGTGACGCAGTATCGGGGCAAGAATTTTCTGGTGATTCGGTATGCGCAGGTGGTGAAGGACCTGAGCCAGGGGTTGGGCGGGTAGGCCGAAGGGTTTTCAGAAATGTGAAAGTGGGGTTGCCGGAAGGCATGTTTTGGGGGGATGCAACGGGTCGCGCCGGGAAAAGCGTCAGCGGCAAGAATATGTTGATGGGCGACAATACAATCGTTAAAGTATGTTGCTCGCCAAAGAATGCGAAAAGCGGCGTGTAGCCGTCGGGCGGAACGGAAAGACGAGGGGATACCCACTTGGAGGTGAAGGTCCGTTGAATAACAGGAAATCCGTCGGCATTCCCGAGGCCGTGGGCCTTTACGATCCTCGTTTAGAACACGATAGCTGCGGTGTTGGTTTTGTGGCCAACATCAAGGGCAAACCCTCGCATGAGATCGTAACAAACGCGTTGACCATGTTGGAAAACATGGATCACCGGGGAGCGTGCGGCTGCGAATCGAACACGGGTGACGGCGCGGGGATTTTGACGGGCTTGCCGCATGATTTCTTGGTGAAAGTGGCGAAGCGGGATGCGGGGATTCAGCTTCCGGCGAAAGGGAATTACGGCGCGGGGCTGGTGTTTTTGCCGTCAGATTCGGAGCAGCGTCTGGCGTGCGAGAAAAAGATGGAGGAAGTGATCGCGGCGGAGGGTCAGAAGTTTTTGGGTTGGCGCGATGTGCCAACGGATAATTCTTCACTGGGCCCGTCGGCGCGGCGCATTGAGCCGAAGATGAAGATGCTGTTCATTGAAGGGGTGAAGCATCGATCGGGCGAGGCGCTGGAGCGTTCGCTGTTTACGATTCGCAAGCTGGCCTCGAACGCGTGCTTTGCGCTGAACATGGATCAATCGGGCTATTTTTACATCTGCTCATTGAGCACCAAGGTTTTTATCTACAAGGGCCAACTGACGCCGGCGCAAGTTACGCTGTACTTCGCCGATCTGCGTGATGCGGATTTTTCCAGCCACTTGGCGCTGGTACACAGTCGTTTTTCGACCAACACATTTCCGTCGTGGGATCGGGCGCAGCCATTCCGCTTCATGGCGCACAACGGCGAGATCAACACGCGACGCGGGAACATCAACTGGATGCGGGCCCGCGAGGGGATGTTTCAGAGCAGCACGATGTCGCCGGAAGAGATCGAGAAGATCAAGCCGGTGATCGAGCCGGAAGGTTCTGACTCGGCGGATTTTGACAACTGCCTGGAGTTGCTGATCCGGAGCGGGCGGACGCTGCCGCACTCGGTGATGATGATGATTCCCGAGGCGTGGCAGAATCATGAATCGATGGACCCGCGGCGGCGTGCGTTTTATGAATATCACTCTTCGCTGATGGAGCCGTGGGACGGCCCGGCGAGCGTGGCGTTTACGGATGGGGATTGCATCGGCGCCGTGCTGGATCGGAACGGTTTGCGTCCGAGCCGGTACTACGTGACGACGGATGGCATGGTCATCATGGCCAGCGAAGTGGGCGTATTGCCGGTGCCGGCGGAATCGGTGGCGAAGAAGG
>JBBRWV010000044.1:0-25375 GCA_038248985.1 Phycisphaerae bacterium | reverse complement strand
GGGGGGATGTATTATTCTTTGCGGGGCCTAGCGTGCGGGTGGCGTGCGCGTGTTTTGTGAGATGGTTGATGACCGCCCTACCGATGGTTGAGATTGCTACGTTGACATTGCCTTTGCCGGGGCCGGGGTGGCTGCATGAGGTGATTGTTAAGTTTACGGTGGCGGCGGCGGTGTTGTTGCCGCTGGTGTCGGTGCTGGCGATGTTTTTTATATGGCTGGAGCGGAAGGTTTCGGGGCATATTCAGAGTCGGCGGGGGCCGACGCGGACGGGGCGGTGGCATGGGTGGTCGCAGTCGATCGCGGATGGGTTGAAGTTGTTGCAGAAGGAAGATTTGCGGCCGAAGGGGGCGGATGAGTTTTTGTTTCGGTTGGCGCCGTACCTGGCGTTTGCGCCGGCGCTGGCGGCATTTTTGTTTTTGGCGTGGAGCAGGGACTTGTCGGGGCTGACGGATTCGATCAACTCGGGGGTGTTTTTTTTGCTGGCGGTGATGGGAATTGAGGTGCTGGGGGTGATTTTCGCGGGGTGGGCGTCGAACAATAAATGGAGCGTGTATGGGGCGATGCGGGAGGCGTGCCAGATGGTGTCTTACGAGATACCGCTGGGGCTGAGCATTATTACGGCGGTGATGGTGGCGGGGAGTTTGAATCTGCACACGATTTCGCTGAAGCAGTCGGGGACGGCGATGGAGTGGCTGGTGTTTCATGATCCGTTCAACATGCTGGCGTTTGTGATGTATTACATTGCGGCGTTGGCGAGTTGCAAGCGGGCGCCGTTTGATTTGCCGGAGTCGGAATCGGAGTTGGTGGCGGGGTACCACACGGAGTATTCGGGGATGCGGTTCAGCTTCTTTTTCTTTGCCGAGTACGCGGCGATGTTCGTGGTGTCGGCGATCCAGGTGAGCTTGTGGCTGGGGGCGTGGTATGACCCGTTTGGGCTGGTGGCGCATTTGGAGGGGCTGCGGTATGCGGGGGATGGTTCGGTGAACTGGAAGTACATGGTGCTGGCGAACGGGCTGGGCGTGGGGATGTTTATGCTGAAGAGTTTTGCGTTGGTGTATGTGCAGATTTGGATACGGTGGACGCTGCCGCGGATGCGGATCGACCAGGTTTTGCATTTGTGCGTGAAGGTATTGTTGCCGCTGGCGTGCGTGAATTTGCTGGGTGCGGCGTTTTATTTGTGGTTGACGGAGCCGCCGGAGATGGGGACGGTACGGTGGGTGATGCGGGTGATCTTGGCGTCGGTGGGGGTGGGGCTGGTGGCGACGCTGGGGGGGATCGTGATGTATGCGTGGGTGCATCGTGAGAAGGCGACGTTCAAGGTGTTGATGCCGATGAGCCGGGCGTTGCCGGACTTGCCGGGGTCATGAGGCCGGGGCGGGGGAGTAAGGGGCTTCCGCGGCCTTTTTATTTTTATATGAATATGGGAGAAAAAGGGCGGATTTTTTTTGCTTTGGGCGAAGTGGATTGTAAGATAAAAGGTGAAGCCACCGCTGGTCGCAGATACGGGCTTACCGAAAAAATGGGGTTGAGAACACTCCCCCAGCCACCGTGCCGGATAACCCGCAGCGACCGAATGAATTGATCCGCGTAGGATCTGATGCGTCCTTCAGGAACGCCGGAAGAATGAAAGTTGGACCGGCAAGATAGTTGGGATTCCCGGACGGAATTACCCATAGGGGGAGCCCGGGAAGACGCAGGCAGCCAGAGCGAATCAATTCCATCAAAGCGGTGGCTTTTTTATTTTTGCTGTTGCGGGTTGCCGGGGGTGAGGGGAAAGTGTGAAGGTTTGAAGAGCGTTTTAATTTTTGGGCCGCATATTGGATTTGTGGAGGTTTTTGCCGCAGAATAGTGGTCAGCAAATGCGAGAGAAAAAAGTTTTCTGACGGTAGCGCGTCCCGTTTTCATGACGAGCGTTTTGCGGTGCGTGAATGGTCACGCTTTTTTTAATGGAGGCCTTTGAAATGGCCAAGTTGACCAAGAAGGATTTGCTCAAGGACACGATCGAGCATTTTGACATCGTGAAGCACCCGGGGATTCTGGGTGTGGTGGAGTCGATGAAGAACATGGCGTTTTCGAGCCGTGATCTGGCGCGGGCGTCGGATATTTATGATCGGATGCTGCGGGACACGGAATGCGCGGTGATTTTGACGCTGGCGGGATCGCTGATTTCGGCGGGGTTGAAGAAGGTCATCGTGGACCTGCTGCGAAACAACATGGTGGATGCGATCGTGTCGACGGGGGCGAACATTGTGGACCAGGATTTCTTTGAGGGGCTGGGATTCAAGCATTATGTGGGGAGCCAGTACATGGATGACACGACGCTGCGGAACCTGCACATCGACCGGATTTATGACACCTACATTGATGAAGATGAACTGCGGATCTGCGATGACACGACGCGGGAGATTGCGGATTCGTTGCCGCACCGGCCGCACAGCAGCCGCGAGTTCATCCGGGAGATGGGTCGATACCTGGAGAAGAACGGGAAGAACAAGGAATCGATCGTGCTGGAGGCGTACAAGCGCGGGGTGCCGATTTTCTGTCCGGCGTTTTCGGATTGTTCAGCGGGTTTCGGCCTGGTGGTGCATCAGATTGCCAACCCGACGAGCCATGCGTCGATCGACTCGGTGAAGGATTTCCGCGAGTTGACGCAGATTAAGTTGATGAACAAGGAGACGGGGATTTTGATGGTGGGCGGAGGCGTGCCGAAGAATTTCACGCAGGACATTGTGGTGGCGGCGGAGATTCTGGCGGACGATGCGCCGATGCATAAGTATGCGATTCAGATCACGGTGGCGGACGTGCGTGACGGGGCGTTGTCGAGTTCGACGCTGAAGGAGGCGTCGAGCTGGGGCAAGGTGGATGTGGTGTGGGAGCAGATGGTGTTCAGCGAGGCGACGCTGGCGTTGCCGCTGATCGCGGGCTATGCGTATCACAAGAAGGGCTGGACGAAGCGCAAGGCGCGGGAGTTTGGCCATAAGTTGGATGCGATGGACCGCGGGGCGGGGATCGCGGAGAAGCCGGTGGTGGCGAAGGTGAAATCGGCCACGGAGACCGGGAAGAAGAAAGTGAGCAACGGGAGCAAGAAGCGGGCGGGCGTGTAGGCTTGCCGGGGTTTTGCGGCTTCCCCTACCGGGGAGATTCAAGGTGTAGATATGCGGCCTGTCGAGAAATCGGCGGGCCGCTTTTTTGTGGAGAGGGGGTGGGTGGCGGGTCCATTTTGAGGCTGCCATAGGCGTAGAGGGAGACGGCGGCGAACATGAGGAGAGCGGCGGCGAGTCGGCGGAACATGATGGCGCGGGAGGCGTGGGGTTCGACGTGGTGGTATCCGAGGTGGATGAGGAGAGAGGCCATGAGGATGCTGAAGAGGCCGCGGGTGGATTGGAGGATGTTGCCGTAAACGACGGCGACGAGGGCGAAGCTGGTGTAGAGGAAGATCATGGCGATGAACCAGGAGCAGGTGAAGGGGAGAGCGTCGCGCCAATCGCGGAGTCGGCGGGAGCCCATGTGGGGGAGGAGGGCCAGGGAGATGAGGCCACAGAGAATGTAGGTGAGGGCGACGCCGACGACGGAGGCGTGGAGTTGCGCGGTGTCGGATTGTTTTTGCAGGGCGACGACGAGGAGGGTGATGTTCCAATCGGAGATGGAGTAGCTGATGCAGGCGAGGAGGACGGCGAGGAGGGCTTTGCGGGGGAGGGGTTTTCCGGAGGCGTTGAGGGCGTAGGCGGCGAGGACGGAGAGGGCGACGGCGATCCATTGCAGGGGGATGAGCGGGCCGGTGGTGGCGGCGCGGGGAAGGAGGGTGACCATGCAGGCGAGGACGACGACTTTGAGGCCGAGGATGGGGCTGATGCGTGAGGGCTCGGCGTGTTTGAGGGCGGTCATGAGGGAGAATTGTCCGATGAGGTAGAAGAGGGTGACGCCGGCGAGGGGGAAGGCGATGGCGGCGAAGTCGACACCGGAGGCGGGCCAGACGAAGGGGAGGGTGCCGAGCGAGAGGAAGCCCATGAGGACGTGAGAGAGGACGAGGAGTTGGCGGGAGGCGCCGGCGCGGCCTTCGGTGGTGCGGGTGTGGACGTACTGGCGTGTGGCGAGGTAAGAGAGCGATTGGAAGAAGCCTGCGGCGAGGCCGCTGGCGATGCCGGCGAGCATGGGGGTTCCGATACGCGAAGGGGGTGAGGGAAGCAGAGCGATGCGGAACAGAGGGCATCGGCAGCGGGGTATTGTCAGGGGATTGGGCAGGTGCGTGCAAGAGCGTGCGGCGGGGAAGTGCTTTATAATTCGCGGGAGTATCTGGAAGTTGGCAAAGGCGGCTGTGAAGGGAAAGTTTGATGATGAAGAAAAAGCGGAAGACGGTTGGGGATGCGGCGCGGGCAAGTGTGGGGGCGACAGTTGGTGCTACCGTGGGCGATTTGGCGGCGGCGATGGAGAAATTGGCGCCGTTGCATCTGGCGGAGGCGTGGGACAATGTGGGGTTGTTGGCGGGGGACGCGGGGCAGCGTTTGCGGCGGGTGTTGCTGGCGATCGATTTGACGCCTGCGGTTTACGCGGAGGTGATCGCGGCGCGGGCGGGGGCGCTGGTGGTGTATCATCCGCCGATTTTTAAGCCGCTGAAGAATTTGCGGGTGTCGAGCCAAGAGCCGCCGCATCTGGCGATTCAGTTGCTGCAGAAGAATGTGGCGATTTATGCGCCGCACACGGCGTTGGATGTGGCGACCGGGGGGACGAACGATGTGCTCGCGGGGTTGGTGGGGGCGGAAGTGACGGGGTCATTTGCGCCTTCGGCGGCGAAGGGCAAGTATCTGAAACTGGTGGCGTTTGTGCCGGAATCGCATGTGGAGCAAGTGTCGGATGCGGTGTTTGCGGCGGGCGCGGGGAATATCGGCGTGCAATCGACGTATAGGCGTTGTTCGTTTCGGACGGCGGGGGTGGGGACATTTCAGGGGGATGAAAAGTCGCACCCGGCGGTGGGCCTAGCGGGGGTTTTTGAGAAGGTGCCGGAGATTCGATTGGAGACGATTTTGCCGGCGGAGGCGGCGGGGGCGGTGGCCGCGGCGTTGCGGGCAAAGCATCCTTATGAGGAGCCGGCGTTTGATTTGCTGGAGATGGTGACGCTGCCGGAGAACGTGGGGTTGGGGCGATACGCGGAGTTGCGGGCGGGGATGACGTTGGGGGCGTTGGCGGGTGAGTTGAAGAGGAGGCTGGGGAGCGGGGCGGTGCAGGTGATCGGGGATGCGGGACGGAAGGTGCGGAGGCTGGCGATACTGGCGGGATCGGCGGGGCGTCATGCGTTGGATCACGCGACGGAGCGGTACGATGTGCTGGTGACGGGGGAGTTGAAGCATCACGATATGCTGGCGTACCAGGCGGCGGGGATCGCGGTGGTTTGCGTGGGGCATTGGGAATCGGAGCGTCCGGTATTGGGGGTGGTGCGGGCGCATTTGACGAAACATCTAGCGGGGGTGGAGGTGCGTATCAGTAGGACAGACGGCGCACCGGCGCACGTCCTGTAAAACGTGCGCCCGCGGGGCTAATTTGCCATGCGGGCAAAATCGGTGATAATGTCTCTCCACATCGGCGAAGGATTGTGCCGATAGATGATGCACATTTCGTACCGGCCGCGACTTTCGCCCGGTCTGTAAAGATTCGCTCATACTTTAAGGAGCAACGGTGAAACGTTCTTCACTCATTTTGCGTATGTCGGTTGGGGCATTGATTGCCTCGGCGGGGTTTGCCTCCACCAACTATTTGATGGGTCAGACGGCCGTGCCGACGACGGCTCCTTCCACAGCGCCGCGGGTGCTGGCGTCGATCAACGGCGAGGATGTGGACGCCTCGAAATTTGAAGACATTTTGATGGCGGTGGCGGGGATGCGACTGCTGGACCAGGTGATCGATCTCCTGGTGGTGCAGCAGGCTTGCCGACAGGCGGGCGTCGCGGTGGACAGCCCGGAGTTTCAGAAGAACGTGCAGGCGGAACTGGATCGGGCGTTGGCGAACCTGGGTGCGCAGGGCGTCAAGCCGGAGTTTCAGATGCAGGCGCTGTCACAGATTTTGCAGCGTCAGGGCGTGACGAATCCCGAATTTGAAATGGGCTTGCGTCGGGCGGCGTGTCTGCGGTCGCTGTCCAAGGGCAAGATTGTGCCCACCGATACGGACATCAAGAATCTGTTTGACCTGGAATACGGCGAGCGTGTGCGCGGCCGGTTGTTCGTCGCACCGACCTACGAGGCCGCAGGGGAAGTCGTCAAGATGATCAACGAGCAGAAGATTGATTTGAATGAAATTGCGCAACAGAAGGGGCTGCAACTGCAGCAGGTGGTGATTGCGGCCACGAATGACAACAAGGACATCGCGACGCTGAAGAAGATTGCGTTTACGATGCCGGAGAAGACTTCCAGCGCGGCCATTCCGCAGGAGAAGGGCGGATGGCTGGTATTCTTCCTGGACAAGAAGGAAGCGTCGCAGAACATCAAGATCGAAAGCGTGAAGGAAAAACTGCGTGAGCGGATCATCGAACAGGGCGAAGTAGAATGGGGCAAGCAGCATCTGGCGCGGTTGCGGCAGATGGCGAACATCCGCATCAACGAACCCATTCTTTCGAAGCAATTGGTGGCGCTCAATGAACGCATGAAGGCGGCGACGACCCAACCGACCAGCGCGCCGGCGACCGCGCCGGCTCGCCCGTAACGCCCCGCAAGTTCCGAATCCCTCCGGGCCGCTGGAACTTGAAAGTTCCTGCGGCCCGGTTTGTTTTGGTACACTCTTTCACTCACTGGGCGGAAATGTCTTTCGCCCGGGCATTACACAAGACTGGAAAAAGACCATGGCCGGCTCCTCCAATGAACCCTTTTCGATCGATGTCTCCACGCGGCTGCGGCGTTTGCCGCCGTACCTGTTTGCCCGACTCAACGCGCTGAAGGCGGAGAAGCGGCGTGCGGGGGCGGATGTGATTGACCTGGGGATGGGCAATCCGATCGACCCCTCGCCGGATTTTGTCATCGAGAAGATGTGCGAAGCGGCGCACGATGCGCGGAATCACCGTTACTCGGTGAGCGTGGGGTTGTACAACCTGCGGCGTGAAGTGGCGCTCAAGTACAAGCGGCGCTACGGCGTGGAACTCGACCCCGATCGCGAAGTGGTGGCGACCATCGACAGCAAGGAAGGATTCTCGCATTTGATGCTGGCGCTCTTGTCGGCGGGCGATACGGTGGTGGTGGGCGATCCGGCGTATCCGATTCATATGTATGCCGTCACGCTGGCGGGCGGGTCGGTGATGAGCGTGCCGCTGGGCAATGATGACGCATTTTTGCAGCGCATCGAGATGGTGCTGACCACGTTGCAGCCGCGGCCGAAGCTGGTGATTTTCAACTATCCGCACAACCCCAGCGCGATCACGATCGACCCGGATTTCTGGCAGAAAGCGGTGGCGATGGCCAAGAAATACGGCGTGCTGCTGATCTCCGATTTTGCCTATGGCGAGACCTGTTTCGACGGGTACCAGGCACCGAGTTTTCTGGCGACGCCGGGCTCGAAGGAGGTGGGCGTGGAATTTTCGACGATGAGCAAGCCGTACAATATGGCGGGGTGGCGCGTCGGATTTTGCTGCGGCAACCATGAGATGGTGCGGGCGCTGTCGACGATCAAGGGGTATTACGATTACGGGCATTTTGCGCCGATCCAGATTGCTTCGATCATGGCGCTGCGGCATGGGGATGAATTTGTGCAGGAGCAGTGCGGGATTTACGAGAAGCGGCGGGACATTCTGGTGAGCGGGCTGCGGAAGATCGGCTGGGAAGTGGAGTCGCCGCGGGCGAGCATGTTTGTATGGGCGAAGGTTTCGAACGCGCATCTACAGGGGCAGTCAACACTCGATTTCTGTTTCCGCCTGCTGGAAGACTGTGATGTGGCGATTGCGCCGGGGGCGGGCTTCGGGCCCAACGGCGAAGGGTATGTGCGGATCGCGATGGTGGAGAACGACCTGCGGATCAAGCAGGCGTTGCGGCAGATCGATGCGGTGCTGAACGGGCGCAAGAAGGCCCAGCGGCCGAGCAATCGGAAGCCGTCGCGCGATGCGAAGCGCGACGCGAATTCGTCGATCATAGGCGGATAGGCCGGTGGGAAGAGATGCGGAGGCAGCGAAGCACATTGCGCGGGGTGGATTTTGCGGGGTGGATTTTGCACGGTGGTCTTCGCACGTCAGTCTTCGGCCTTCACGGTGCCGCTGGCGTAGGGTGACTCGGGGTATTTGCTCTTGAGCAGATCCAGGGCGGCCTTGGATTGCGTTTCTTCATTGGCGTTTTTGTAGAATTGCGCGGCGCGATAGAGCAACTCGGCGGCGTAAAACCCGCTGGGGTTGGCGCGGGCGTGCTGCACAGCGATGCGCGCGGCGATCAGCGGCTTGCCTTCAGCGGCGTACAACTTCACGCGCAGAGTGCGGGTAAAGCCATCCCAGATGGAATCGGGATATTCGGTTTCCCACTGGTCGATCAGCTTCAGCGCGGTGTCGTGCTCCTTGGTGCGAATGTAATTTTCAATGTTGCGGGCCATCACGCCCTGGTGAATCTGCTGTTCATTGTAAGGAAGATTTTTGCGGTTGCCGGCCTCCGCGAGCGCCGCCTTGGCGCGCTTTTCATCGCCCCGGGCGACGGCCGCATACAGCAGGGAAGTCTGCAGGATATGCACTTGCCGGCGATTGGCTTCGTCGATCTTCTTATCCCAGCCTTGCAATTCCTGCAGGGCACCGGCAGCATCGTCGAGATAGTCGCACTGGGTCATCACGTAGTAGCGCAACAGATTCAGCCGCGACTCCATCGACACGGGCTTGGCGGCGGCAAGTTTGTAGACTTCAGCGGATTCCTTGTATTCCTTGCGTAATTGCAGGAGCCGCGAGAGTTCGAATATTTCGTCGAAGAGCAGGCGGTCGGCAGGCGCATCGGGGCGTGCGGCCCAGGCGCGGCCCCAGGTTACCCAGCTTTCATTGATGCCTTCGCGTTTGAAGAACAGCATGCCGCGCAGGGCTTGCTCGCCGCTTAACTTGGCCAGGTTGTATTCTTTGAGGACGGCCGCGGTGGTGGCGGTTTTGTCTTCGGGCGGGCGCGGGAAAAGTTCGTACATGCGGCTGCGGACGGAGATGCGGCGTGTGGTTTCGAAACTGTTGCCTGCTTGTTCCAGTTTCAGTTTGACCGAATACGTGCCGGGCAACAGGAAATAATGATTGACCTTGCGGAGCGCTCCGGTGGTGGTTTGGCCATCGCCAAAATCCCAGGTGAAGGCGGTGGGCTTGAACGTGACGGGATATACGGCGTCGAAGGTGTAGCGCGGCAGGTACACATCGGGCGGAGAGAAGGCCTCGCCGGCGGGAGTGATGTCAAAATCCGCGACGTAGGGAACACCGGGTTTTTCCAGCGGTCCAAAGGAGGCGAGCGCGGCCTGCGCGAAGATGACGCCGCGCATGGGTTCGTAGTTTTTATCGACCGGGCGTTTCCAGACGACGGCGATGCCGGTGTTGCCGCCGCCCTGATTGAGATGAACGACTTCGATTTTATGCCACCCGGCGGTCAGGTCGTTTTTTTTAGGATCACGCACTTCGCCCCGCATGCCTTTGCGATATTCCTCGGCAATGATTTTTCCATCGATGGAAAGCCAACCGGTGTCATTGACGGTGAAGGCGAAATTCGCGGTCATGGGTTTGTCGACTTTGAACATACCCGTATAGCGGGTGAGTGCGGAGGCGTCTTCGCTGAGGGGGTTGTGGCCAATGAAGAGTTCGTTGATAAAGTCGCTGGCGAGGGGGCTTTTGAGGCGTGCGAGAACCTTGTTCAGGTGATCCTTGTGATCGACGCCGCCGCCGGGAAATTTATAGACATCCATGAGAATGCCGCGGCTGATCACGGCTTCTTTCTCGGGCATGGCGGCGTTGGGGTTGCCCCACCAGGCGTAATACGGGCCGTCGCCACGGGTGACGAAGGCGACGCGGATGAGATCATTGTCGGCGGAGACTTGCATGATTTTGTGCGGGACAAGCTGGCGGTCGGGCGTGGTGATGCGCAGGTCGGCACCATCGGGTTTGTGCTGGCCGTTGCTGAAGAATTCCACCCAGGCGAGGTTGTCGCCGGGGGCGTCGGAATTGATTTGCTTGAAATTGAGCGGGCGACGGAATTGCCAACCATCGCCGAGCATCTCCGCGCGGGCGGTGGCCGAAGCAAGCAGCAAGACGCAGGAAGCAAGAAGAATCGAGAGTGCGGACTTGTGCATAGGGCATCACTTCCCGGGTGCAAGTTGCTTTTTGTATTCGGCGAGGGATTTTTCCCAGAGTTCCACGAGGCGGTCTTCGAACGGGTCGGTGGAGGCAGGCTGGATTTTATTGTGCTTGTCCATCCAAGCGACGGTGTTGCGGACGCCCTCTTCATACGAGGTGGTGAGTTTGTATTGCGGGACGTCGCGCTTCAGTTTTTCGCTGGAGTAGACGCCGTGGTACTGGAAAATCTCGTCCAGAGCGTTGTAGCGTTGGCGGTCGATGGCTAGAAGTAAATCGGTGGGGATGTGGACGATGCGCGGGGCCGGGGCGCCGATGGCGGCGGCGGAGCGCTGGGTGTATTGATCCCACGTGACGACTTCTTCGGCGGTGATGTTGTAGGCTTCGCCGAAGCATTTCGTGTTGCCGGCGGCATGGGCGAACCCGACGCCGACATCGTCAGAATAGGCGCTTTGCCACAGGCCGTGGCCGTCCCCGCTGACGATAATGGGCAGCCCCTTGCGGAGGCGATCAACGAAGGTGGGCGACCAGCCGAGGTTGTTGATGACCCCCCCGCCGGGGCCGTAGGTGTGAGAAGGTCGCAGGATGGTGAGGTTGATTTTTTTAGCGGCATGAGCGGAGAGTAGCAATTTTTCGCAGGCGACTTTGTTGCGGCCATACTCCGAATGCGGCGTCTGTGGCGTGCCTTCATGCGTGGGAATGATCGTTTGCGTGTTGCCGTAGGTGCAGACGGTGCTGCAGAAAAGAAAATGTCCGCAACGGCCGGCGAAGGCGTGGAGGGCGCTTTGGGCCTGCTGGGGGTTGTAGCAGATCATGTCGATGACGGCGTCCCAGGTGTGGGCGGCCATGGCGTTTTCAAAGGCGGGGAAATCATTGCGATCACCGTGCAGGTGTTGGACATCGTCGCCGAGACGGTCATCGGTGATGCCGCGATTGAAGACGGTGACTTGGGCGTGGCGTGATTTGAGGGCCTGGACGATGCCGGTGGAGATCAGGCCTGTTCCGCCGATGAGCAATACTTTCACGAGTGGTACCTCCAAATTTGTTCAGTCAATAACTCGTACATCTAGATAACGGCGAATGGTGGGCGGCATTACCGCGCGGTGGTGACTTTCTCTTCGCGCTCCGTGCGGTAGCCGAGCTTGGGCTGGCCCATTGTGCGGCTGATCCAGCGCAAGCCAAAGAAGCTGACAATGGCGCACAGAAGGAGCAGGGTGATGGCGATGCCCGCGAGATATTGGCCATTGCCGAGGAGCATGCTGGCGTCGTACACGAAGAGCCAAAAGAGCCCCAGCAGCATGAGGCGTTCCCCTTTTTGGCGCGGCGCGTGTTTCGGATTGCGCAGAATCTGGACGGCCCAGATCGCGTAAACAAGCATGGCGATGGCGGGCGCGGCCACCATGCCGAGGAGTGATGGATCGATGACGCCGCGCCAGAGCATGTAAATGACGGCCATCAAATTGCCGAGCAGTAAGCCCAAGGCGATGATGACGTAATCCCAGGTGCGCAGGCGCGGGCGTTTGTTTTCGAGTTTGTAGGCGATCGTGCTGATGACGATGACGTGGGTCAACAGGAACATGCACAGGACAATCAGGCCGGTGCGCGGGTTGCCGATGAGGCAATGCAGGGCGCGGATGGCGCCGAGGGTGACGAGGCCGAGGCCGCCGAGGTATTTGCTGGTGGCATCGTAGAAGACAATGAGCATGGCGGTGGCGAAGGAGAAAATGAAGGACCAGGGGACGAAGTCTTTCCACCGGGGATTTTCAGTAAGGGCGACGTGGATCGGGGTGAGGGCGGCCGAAGCGAAGAGGGAAAGCATGAGCAGGAGCAGGGCGATGATGATCGCCGAGCGAATGCGGATGCGTCCGGAGGGAATGGGCCGGCGGGGAGCGAACACGCGATCGCGGCGGGCGTCGAGGAGATCATTGAGGGTCATGCCGAAGCCGTAGAGGCCGAAGGAAACGACACCGGTGACGATCATCTGAATGATGAGCACCCACATGGGCGGCGGGGCGGTGGTGGGCGCGCGCAAAAGCAGGATGGCCCACGCATCCGCAATAGCGGTGAAGGCGAGGGCAAAGCGGGTCAATTGCAGCAAGGCCAGCAGGCGAAACATGCCGGGGATTGTACACGCTGCTGGGGATGGGCGGAGTGTTCAGCCGATAAATGGAGGATGAAGACTGAATCGCCGCGATTGACCGAGTTTGAGTTGCACGTGCTGGGCGGGGCGATGGCGCCGCCACGGGGCGAGTGCGAACTGGTGGTGAACGGGGAGCATTTTCAGAAAATTGTGAAGGCGGGGATCATGCGGGCGAGCGTGAGCCTGGATATTTTGACCGCAGATTTCAAGGCGATGCTGGTGCCGAAGGGACGGGGGCGCGGGGCCGAGTCGATCGTGAAAATTTTTCGCCGTTTGGCGGAGCGCGGTGTCGAGATTCGCATCATGCACGCCGGCACGCCTTCGGGGGCGGCGCTAATGGAGCTGCGCAAGGAGCTGCCGACGAATTTGACGATTCGACGCTGCCCACGGCTGCATTCCAAGGCGGTGGTGATCGACGCGCGGGCGATGTATCTGGGCTCGGCGAATCTCACGGGCGCGGGGCTGGGCGCCAAGGGAGACGGGCGAAGGAATTTTGAAATGGGCGTGTGGACGGAATCGGCCGCGCTGATCGAACCGGTGCTGGTGCAGTTCAATGCGTTGTGGGAGGGGGAGCGGTGCAAGCACTGCAAACGCAAGGATGTGTGCCCGGTGCCGCTGGAAGAGCCGCGGCTGTGAAGGCTATTTTTCCACTCCCACGGCAGCCAGTTCCTCTTCGGTGACAGACCCATCCAGAATGGATTTGGCGGCATCCTGCACGTCGCCGGCATAGCGCCCGTCGTCGACGATGGCCTGCAGGCGGTTGTGCACGACCGGGTCGTTGCGGATGCGCCACGTTTGATAGACGCAGCGTTTGACCGCTTCGCCGCGCGGATTGCGCAGGATGGGGAGGAGGCGGCGTTTGGTCTGCATGAGCGTTTCGCGGTTGGAATGCGCGCCGGCACCGATGATTTGATTCAACTGATTGGCCGACCCGCTCGCGCCGAGTCCTTTGAGCACGCCGCCGATGCCCGCCATTTTCTGCATGTTCGCCGCTTCGTGGAGGTCGAACTCTTCAATGCTGCGATACGCAAAATGCTTGCCCTTGGCCGCGGGAGCGTTCTTGGGTGATTCTTCCGAGGTTCGCACATGGAGCGTTTCGAGCGCCACCTTCACGATGAAACGGTCGGCGTCGGCCGGATCGGGCGTGATCGTCGTGTGCTTGATCCAGTCATCGCCAAACTCACCGGCGAGGTATTTATTGACCTCGTGAAAAAGCTGGCGGTACTTGCCGTCATCGTTGATATTTTTCTTGTCTTCATCGGCCACGAGCAGGTAAGCGGCGCGGAGCGACTTATCGTTATCGGCATGGAGATGGGTCATTAACTGCTTGACGACTTCTTCGCGCGCGGTGGGAAATGCCTCCCAAGGCTCCGGACGCGAACCGCGCCAAGCCATGACACCCGCCACGATCAGCAGAACCACGCCCAACGCAACCGCCGTTTTGACGAGCGTGGAATCCTTCCACCAGGGAGGCGGCGCAGCTTCCATCTTGGTGCGAAGCCCTTTTTGCAGGGCGGCTTTTTTGGCGCGGGCAAAAACGTTGAATTTGCTGACGTCCAAACCGCAGATGCACTGGGTTTTACCGAGGGGCACGGCGGCGTGGCAGTTGGGGCAGCGCGGCTGCGGAGTGGTCGTCATGGGAGGTCTCACTCGTGCGAACGACTATGCGGCCGAAGGTGGCGGCGCATGCATAATTATAGCCCCAGATGGTGCTTGAAGATTTTTTCCCAGTTGGCGGCGCGTTCAGGCTGGATGAGCCGGGCTTCGGTAAAGGTGGCCCAGCCGAGATAGAGACAACTCATGCCGGTGATGTCTTCCTTGCAATTGGCACAGGTGCCGTGGCGCAGGTAATAGAGGAAGCGGGCCATGATTTTCCAGGCGTTGGGATTGGTGGCGTCGGCAGCGACGACCAGGGCGGCGGGATCGTCATCGTCATCGGCGATGACCGCCAGTTTGTCGAGTTGCTCTTCGATGTGCAGCCGCATGTTCTCGCGGGCTGCGGCGGAATTGAGAACGCGCCGCCATTGCCGAACCGAAAGCTCGCGATCGGCCAGCAGACGCACCGCCTTCTGGTAGTCATCACAGGTGCCCAGCGAAAGCATCATGGCGAGTTGATCGGCTTCGTTTTCATCGCAGGTGAAATTGTCATTGTCGCTGACCAGTTTGAGGAGCTGCTCCACCGTGCGTGACTTGCCGGAGCGCACCTCGGGAAAGTCCACCGAGCGCTGGCAGCCCGGGCATGTGCCGCGCTTGCCCGACCATTCCATGGGTGCCTTGAGCACCTTGCGGCAGAAGGGGCAGGTGAAGCGAAAGAGTAGGGTTGACGTTTCGGACATCGGGGCGCTTTCAGAAAGTACACACTTACCTAAGGATATCGACAATTGGCGGCTTGTAGCAACGGCGAAATAGGCGCACCTTTGAGAATCGGGGCGGGCCCCGGTTAGGCGGCCGCGACGGGGCCGGCAAAAAGGGCCGTGGATTTATCGAGATAAAGCTGGATATGCGCCGGCGAAAGGGCCCGCCAGAGCAGGAATTGTTTGCGAATTTCGATGAGGAAGACCCGGTTGAGACGGTGCCAGGTGGCCGGATTTCCGGCCTGCCGCGTGAGCTGGAGCCGCACCTCCAGCACGTTTTTCGCATCCGTCGGGTGGATCGTCAGCGAGAAGTTTTGCATCACGCCCAGGTCATACGGGGCCAGCCAGACGCGGCAGGTGAGCGTGCGAATGGGCGCTCCATTGACCGAATCCAGCGAAACCTCGATTTGATCGGCCGTGAAACGCCCCGTGCCGGCCAGCGATGTTGTATGCAGAAACTCATGCAGAAAGCCGCACACGCCCCGGGCCGCGGTGGCGTTGACGGTGAAGGGCAGGTCGACGCGCAAGACATCGCCCTGCGGCGCGGGAAGTTTCCAGTGGCGATTCAGCGAGGGCGCGGCGACGCGGGTGGCCGAGTACGCCGGCCACAAGCTCGAGGCCATGACCAGCAGCAGGATGAGGCCCATCGTCAGCACCGCCGCCATGGATGAGTAATTGAGATCGACTCCGGACATCAGCCCGGTGGCGCTGAGAATCGTGGCGAGGCCCTGCCCAAAGACGTAACCGAAGACGACGCCGAGTGTGCCCAGTGCCGCGGCTTCCGCCAGGAAAAGCATCCCGACATGCGCCGGGGCCAGCCCCACCGACGTATACACATGGATTTCCTTGGTGCGCTCCGCCACCGCGCCGAGCATCGTGTTAAGCACGATCACGCCCGCGATCAGCATGGGAATAAGGATGGCGTCAAGATCCTGCGGCCGCATGGATTCAATCGCGTTCAGCGAACGCACGGCGGTGCCGTCGGCGACGTAGACGGTGAAGATGGAGCGGCGTGAGAAATCCTCCGCCAGCGAAAGGATGTTGTCGGGCGTGGCACCGGCGGGGCGGATCATGATGCTGCTCAAACGGCCGCCGATGCGCCGCGTGAGCTCCGCCGGCACGATCACGACGGTGCCGGGGCTCAGAAAGCGATACGTGGCTTCCGGCGTGGCAGCGATGTCTTCAGGCAACGTGCCGGCCGTGGTGCTCGACGTGCCGACCGCCCCGGTGGGATCGATCGGCGTGAATTCATCGCCGGTGAGGGTGCGCAGTTTTTGAAATTCCTGCTCGTCAAAGAAGCCGGCAAGGGTGAGCCGGTTGCCCAGAATTTCGACGCTGTCACCTGGGGCGAGGCCGGTGGAATCACGAAGGGATGCGGGCAGCCAGCAGATAGAGGGATTGGCTGCGAGCTGCGCGAAGCCCGGAAACAGGCGCTCGAGCGGCACCGTATGAAATGCGGCTTCCGTCGCCTCCAACCCAATGAGACCCGACGCGAAAAAGGCCCGTCCGGTTGGTGCGGAAGCGCCGTCGCCACTCACCGGACGCACCGGCACGAACCACGGCTGCTCCGGATTGTCGGAAGAAAACCACCAGCGCTCCGCGAGCATCGAATGCGCGCCTGCCGCTTGCGTCGCAGGTTCAGTCTGGCGGGCGTCGCCGGTTGGATCGCCGCCCGAATTTGCAAGCTGCGCGGCGAGTTGCCGCGCCGGCAACGGCAGCGGCCGCCAGTCGCGCAAGCGCAGCATGATGCCCGGTGGCGAATCCGGCAGCGCGTTCGGCACGAGGCGCGGCGTCAATTGCACGGATTCATGCACGCTGGTGAAACAGAGCATGGTGAACGTCAGCAGCACCAGCGTAGTGAGCGTAAGCGCAGTACGCGTGCCCCGCCGCCGCATGTTGGATAAACCCAGTTGAATCGCCGCCCCCAGCACCGCGCCGCGGCGCAAGCTGGCCGAGTGCGAAGCGGCACTCTGCCCGCGCAGCCGGGCCAGCTCCTCTTCAAATTTTCCAAACAGGATATAGATGACCAGAATCGAAAGCATGAGGATGAGAAACGCCAGCAAAATCATCAGCGGGGCGGAGCTGATGCGAAATGCCGGATGAAACCAGAGCAACCCGGTCATGACCACAAAGATGCCGGCAAAGCCCATAATCTGCCGGTACACATTGGTGCTGGCGATCAAAAGACGTTCGAGGAAATACGAAAATGGCAAGATTCCGAGCAGCAAAAAAATGACACCTTTGATGATGCCGTTGGAAGTATCGATCAGGTTTTGATAGATCTGCGCCTGCAGCGACCACGCCGAGTTGGTGGCGCCGAACCATTGCAGATAATCGCGCTCTTCGCGCGCGGCCGCGGCCATTTGCATGGCCGACGCGGAACGTCTTTGCAGGTCTTTGAGCAGGTCGCTGGAAATGCCAAACTTTTCCAACTCGGCCTGACGATGCTGATTGAGCGCCGAAAGATCCAGCGCATTGCGATAGGCCAGCGGGCCGATCTCCGCAAGATCGGTCGTGGCAAATCCGCGGCCTTCGTGATGCGCCGCGTCGGAATTCAGCAGCAACATGCGGTTGCCCACCGCCCCTTTGGCGATCAACAGTTGCCACCGGATGCCGCGCGGCATGAAGACCGACGCCATGCCATCGCGCGCCAAAATCGACGTATAGCGTGCTTTGTCATGACGCTGCGCATCGAGCACCTCGATCTTGTCGAGATGCTCCAGGTACCGCGGATCAAAAAGGCCAAACGCATCCAACCGCTGACAATCAAACAGCAACGCCAGCTGCGGCCCGGCGCCCGGCGTGAAAAACCAGGCCATCCCATTGGTGTCGGCCTGATTCATCGCCAGCACACGAACCGGCAAACCTTCCGCATCAAAATCGCACGCCTCCATGCGAATGCGAAATGCCGGCGAGCACGATTTGAAAGTGGCGGTGCCGTCGACGTTCGTGATGTACCACTCCATGCGGCGCGTCCCCATTAGGCCGCCGCCGAGCGGGCTGTTCCAATATTCCGGCTCTCCCCCGAGGAGAATGCCCGGAGCGCCCAGCGACGGAACCGATTCGCCCAGCGTGCGTTCCAGCAGCGTTACGCCCTGGTCAAATGCGTTGCGCTGAAGTTCAACCCGGGGCTGAAATTGCGGGTCTGTCAGCGCTCCGGGATGGGCGTCATGCCCCAACAGCAGGCGTGTCAGGTCCACAAGTTGCTGCTGCACATGGGGATAATTCAGCCGCGCAACAGTATCTGCGGGCGTATCCTGCACACCGCTGGGATCCTGCACGGTGGCAAACGCGCCAGCGGGCTGCCCGTGCAGAATCGCTCCATCCGAAGAAAAGGCAATCGGCACGGTGAAATAAGAATCGAGCGTGTACCGATTACCCATGCTGTCCGGCAGAAACGTGCTGCCCGCGCGGCCCTCCCCGCGCGCCGCCTCGGCCAAGAATTCCCCATACCGCCCAAAATCTTTCGCCACCGGCGCCATGCGCCCGCTCTGGTTCATCGTGTTCGAATAATGACTGCGTGCGAAAAATCCGAACTGCTTTCCGCCCGCAGCAAACGCCAGCGTCAAATGCACCTTGGGGTAGCGCGCCGATGCTCCCACGGCACGGCGAATCTCCAACCAGTCACGCAAGTTCTTCAGCGCTTGCCCGCGCCGCATTTGCTCCGTCAGCCACAGCGGACGCACCGCACCGGCGGCGGTCGCAAGAATCGCCTGCTGCTCAGACGAAAATGAAAGCTGCTTTTCCAGAGCCGACAGAACGGATGTGTGCAGATCCTTTGCGGCTTCGAGGCTCACCCGCGCCGCGCTGGGCACCGACGAATTCACCGCCCATTCCTGCAGCCGCGCCTTTTGCAGGCGGCCTTCCAACGCCGAACCTTCCCGCCGCAGTTGATCGCCCAGCGCCTGGCTGATCAGCGGGTTCCGGAGCACCGCGATCGTCGCTGCGGGATCTGCGAGTTGCCCCAACGCATCCACAATCGTGCCGGCATCCTGCAGCGATTTCTCCGCCGCGAGAATGTGCTTGGGCAGTTCCTCGTCATAACGTGCGGGATTGCCGTAATGACGCCCCAAGAGTTCGTAAAGCGTACGCGTGCCGCGATTGTTCCACTCATCGCCCGCGGTCAAAACGATCAGCGTGGATGTGCGATCCGGTGCCGCCGCGAGCGACTCCGCCAGCGCCAGCGCCGCGGCCGCATTGAGCGCCTGGGTCGCCCCCGGCGCCTGCGTCAGCACCTGCGAACTCGCATCGTATCGCGCCTGGACAACCACCAGTTGCTCAAACCAGCGCTTGTCCACAACATGCGCCAAGTCAGCAGTTTGCTGCCGCCCCGGAATCAGACACAGCAGATTCTCCACCTGCTTTTCCTGCCACCGAACGGACAGATCAAAACGGATACGCGTGATGGAACCCTTGCGGAGCGAAGCCATGATAGAAGGATCATCGCAATAAAATCGCGGAACACTGACGGGCACGCGGGCCGCCTTGTCGAGAAAAGATCGGATGCGGGTGTCGGGGCCGCCCACGAAAATGATGCCGCGAGCGCCCAGCGCCGCCGCTGTCTGCCACGCGATCGGATCGGAAGAAATTTCCAGAACGACCAAATGATTCGCCAGCGTCTGGCCCGCCAGGTCCTGCAATCGCCCGGCACCGATATACACAGCCGGCAGATCGCGATACTCCCCCGCGAGCGCCGCCAGTTGACTCGAACTCGGCAGCAGCGGTGCCAGCGGAATTTCCGTCAATACCTCCGGCTCCGCCACCCCGCCCTTCACCCCCCCACCCCTCACGGCTGACGCCACGCATTTTTCAACGACCGGCACCACCAGCGCAAAGCGCTGCCGATACACCTTCTCGCCGGTGATGCGTTGCAGTTCACTCGCCAGATACTCCGCGGATCGCTGCGCCCCGGCCGTGCCCGCCGCACGATCCGTCTGCTGGGCGACGATCGCCTCCGTGCGAACCTGCAACGGCGTAACCGTCTCCGCCTCGGCGCGCCCCGGCACAAGGAAGCAGAACAGTAAGAGCAGGAAAGGCCAAATCCTTCCGGCCATTGTCAGCACACCAAAAAACGTCACCCGTTCCCAGTCCGCCAAGACTGTGGGCCGCAGAGATGCAATCATGCGCGGCGCAACGCATTGTCTCCGAACAATCCGCTTTTACAAAATCGTCCGCCAAAGATATCCGCACCCGCCCGCGGCATTTCTGTGACCGCCTATTTATGCCACAGCAGCGGATTGATCTTCGCATCGTTCAGCACGTCGCCCGGCTTAAGCGACTTGAAATACTCCTCCGGCAGCACATTCTGGTTGCCGTTGAACGTCGAACCGTCCGGCATGTACGCACACGTCATCGCCCGGCGCGGCCGCGGCGTCATGTTCACCCCGGCCCCGTGGGCCGTCAGCCCGTTGTGAAAAACCGCCGAGCCCGCCTTCACCGGTATCGCAACTGCATCCATCTTCTTCCATTCCGGATAGACGTTGAACAGCCCGCCAAAGGAACTGCCGATGCCCACATTGTCAAAACGCGCCGTCTTGTGCGAGCCGGGAATGTACGCCATGCAGCCGTTCATCAGAGTCGCATCATCGAGCGCCACCCAGAGGGAAATGCTCTGCCGCGAAGAAAACGACCAGTACGGATTATCCAGATGCCACGCCGTCGGATTCCCGTACGGCGGCTTGATCAGCGCCTGATCGTGCCAGATGCGAATGCCATCGACTTCCGCCAGTGTCGCCGCCGCCCGGCCCAGCCGCTCATCAAATATGATCTCATGCATGTCCGCGTGGCTGTCCGCCAGCTTCAGACATTGCACGAACACCTGCTTGTAATACTCATCGCCGCCCTCCCCCTGGTTGTTGAGATTCTGCCAGCCCTTCTCCTGCAGGCGCTGGGCTACCGCATCGTCTGTGGCTTCGCGCCAGCGGGTCAGCTCGGCCGTATCCAGGAAACCTTCGAGGGCAATGAAACCCTGGTCGCGAAACTGCGCAACATGGTCCGGGGAAATGACGTCTTTCATAATTTTGGCTCCGGTGGTTAAAGAAAAGAAGGGATGTTTCGCTGGTGGAAAGTATCACCCAACCTCCGCTGAAAGTCTTGAACAGCGGCGGCATTTTCTTGTACGATTCCGACATGATCCTTAAGCCCCTCTACACCCTTCGGCCTGAACAGGCCCGCATTTCACCCCACAAACCGCTGTTTGTGCAGCCCATGCACGTCCGGGCCGACGTCGCCGCGCACGATCATGAGTATTACGAAATCTGCATCGTCACCGCCGGTTCCGCACGCCACCTCTCCAGCCGCGGAGCTGATTTCCTGCGCCCCGGCTCCACCGTCATCATCGCCCCCGGCGATGTGCATGCCTTTGACCAGCTCCACAACTTTCGCGTCATCAACATGTATTACCTCTCCGAATGGCTCGCCGACGAACTGCGCCCCCTGCGTGATGCCGAAAATCTCATCCGCCTTTTCCTCAGCCGCCATTTATTTGCCCGCGCCCGCGGCGAAACCACCTACATCACCGCGCTCAGCCGACGCGAACTTGCCGATTCCATTCGCGAACTCAAGGAAGCCGAAACGGAATTGCGCGCGGATCACCCCTCCATTCTCCTCCTGCGGGCCATCACTTTGAAACTCCTGATTCGCCTCTCCCGCGCCATCGCCCGCACGCAGCCCCACTCCTCCACGCCCCAGCTCCGCCCCGAAGTGCACGCCATGCTCGATGCCGTCGAACGCCTCGTCGAGCGCGGCGAACCTCTGCGCGTCTCTGCCGTTGCCGAAACCTCCGGCCTCTCCACCGATCACGCCGCCCGCTTGGTGCGCGAAGCCATCGGCCAAAGTCTCGGTGCATACTATCAGCGCCGCCGCGTCCAGCGCGCCGGCCTCCTCCTGATGGATGACCAGTTACGCATCACCGACGTCGCCCAGCGCCTCGGCTACACGGACTCGGCCCATTTCACCCGCATGTTCCGCAAACATCAGGGCTGCTCACCACGCGACTTCCGCCGCCGCCCCGCCGCCGATCACCCCCAAACCTTTATGGGGGAGCAACACCGCCTCTCCGGCAAATGAATCGCAGATTTTTTCGTCGCCCGCCGATAGACACCTCAGAAGGCCGCCAGCGCCCCCATTTTCGCCCCTTTCTGCAGGAATTGCCCATTCCACTCTCCCGACCATTTTCGCCCCGCACGTTGCAGATTCCTGAATTTTCTATAAAATACTCCGCTATTCAATCCGAGCGAATTCGGACTTCCAGTTCCCCGAAACCCTCTTTTAATAAGGTGTCTTTATGCCCCTGATGACCACTAAGCCGATGTTTGATCTTGCCTACGCAGGCGGTTTCGCAATCGGTGCCTTCAACGTAAATAACATGGAACTCTGCCAAGGCATCATCGAAGCCTGTGCCGCCGAAAAATCCCCCCTCATCCTCCAAATCTCCAAAGGCGCACGCAAGTACGCCAAGATGCACTACCTCAAGGCCATCATTGATGCCGCCGTCGTCGAATACCCCTGGCTCCCCATCGCCATCCATCTCGATCACGGCGATACCGTCGAGCTCGTCCAAACCTGCATCAACGATGGCTTCACCTCCGTCATGATCGACGGCAGCCATCACTCCTTTGAAGACAACATCAAGGTCACCGCCGATGCGGTCAAAGTCTCCCACGCAGCCGGCGTTACCGTCGAAGCCGAACTCGGCATGCTCGGCGGCATCGAAGAAGACGTCGTCGGTATGGACGCCCATGAGTACGAAAAGAACGTCGAAAAATTCCTCACCGATCCCGTCCAGGCCGCGGAATTCGCCAAACGCACCGCTTGCGACTCCCTCGCCGTCGCCATCGGCACCAGCCACGGCGCCTTCAAGTTCAAGCATGAAGCCAAGCTCGCCTTCAACCGTATCGAACAAATCATGAAGACCGCCCCGGGCCTTCCCCTCGTCATGCACGGCAGCTCGTCGGTCCCCCAGGAATTCATCGACCTCGTCAACAAGTACGGCGGCAAAATGCCCAACGCCAAGGGCGTCCCGGAAGATCAGATCAACTACGCCGTCACCAACTACGGCGTCTGCAAAGTCAACATCGACACCGATCTTCGTCTCGCCATGACCGCCAAAATCCGCGAAGTCTTCGCCACCAAGCCCGCCGAATTCGACCCCCGCAATTACCTCGGCCCCGCCCGCGAAGCCATCATCGGCATGGTCCGCCGCAAACTCCAGCCCAACGTGCTCAACTCCGCCGGCAAGGCCGACGCCATCATTCAGCACTGGGAAAAACTCGGCAAGCCCCTCCCCAAGTTCTACAACAAGAAGTAAGCACCCCCCTGTTGGCCCCGCATCCCTAGCGATGAAAAGGTCCGTCGGAAATCCGGCGGACCTTTTTTTGTCCCCGCGCCGCGCCCGGCCGCAGTTGTCAACACACTTTTTCCTGCCTACGATGCAGAGAGGAATTTAACGAGATGCGAACCCTTATGCTCCTGACATTCACCGTCTTATTGTTAGCGGTTCTCGGCGCGTGCGAACGCGCTGTCTCCACGTCCGGCTCTGGCAAACCCGGCCTCGGCACCCAGCCAGCAACCCCCGGCCCACGCGCCGAAGCCGTCTTCGCCGGCGGCTGCTTCTGGTGCGTCGAAGCCGTCTTCGAACAAATCGACGGCGTCTCCTCCGTCGTCAGCGGCTACGCCGGCGGCACCGCCGAAACCGCCAACTACAAAGCCGTCTCCACCGGCGCCACCGAACACGCCGAAGCCGTCCGCATCACCTACGACCCGAAAAAAGTCAATTACGAAAAGCTGCTGCAAATCCATTTCGCCACCCATGACCCCACCACCCTTAATCGCCAAGGCAATGACTTCGGCACCCAGTACCGCTCCACCATTTTTTACGCCAACGATGAGCAAAAACAAATCGCCCAGGCCATCATCGCCGACCTCACCGCCGCCCGGGCTTTTCCCAAGCCCATCCTCACCACCCTTGAACCACTCAAGGCCTTCCACCCCGCTGAGGACTACCACCAGGACTACGCGGTCTGCAATCCACAGCAACCCTACATCCAGCGCATCGCCCTGCCCAAGGTCGAAAAGGTGCGCGAAAAATTCCAAGCCAACATCAAGCCCGAGCTCAAGTAAATGAGCTTTCTTCGTGCCTTCGCGCCTTCCTGGTTAAAAAATCACATCTTCGGCAAATACTTCGTAAACACATTCAGATACTCCGTATCCCACCGAATGCGCTTCAAATTATCGTAAGCAATCACCGTCGATTCGCTCTCCCACTCCCCTTTTTCCGTGAAATTCCGCACCGCCACGCTCCGCGATGACAGCCCGATGATCCGCCCATACACGCTCCCCTCATCCGAAAACCCCGGCTCCACCGTGTCAAAAAATTGCACCTGTACCAGCTTGCTCTCCCCCTGCAGCCAACGGAAAAACTCCGGCCAGTCATTCAGCGGCGGCGCATCCTTGATCCCCACCTGCTTCATCACCCCCTCCGCCTCCAGCAACCGCTCCAGCGTCCGCTCCGCCTTCTTCGAACGCACCGAACGAATCTCCTCGATCGGCGTGATCGAATACCCCGACAAATGAAACTCCAAAATCTCCTGCATCAGCAGCATCTCTTCCGACACCCCCAACGCAAACCCCACCCCCGTATCGTACGGCGGGTACTTCGGCGTAATCGTAATGACCCGGCGGGTGTCCACAAGCTCTTGGAATTTCAGGTGTTTCATAGCTCCATCATACCCACATTCCCCTCGACAAACGAACTCCCCGTATTCGTATATTTCCGCACCCCTGCGCGAATTGCTTCTACGCCGCACGAAACCATCCGCCGTATCCTACCCAATCCCCAGTTGCTCCACCCGCCAGCAAATCGAATCTTAACTCCAGGAGGAAGAACAGAAAGAAAAAGATGAGTATCCAAAGAAACGACAACCTCTTCACCCCCGCCCCAGCCCGCCGCCACGGAGCTGCGAAGCAGCGGCTTTCAGTAGCCGTGCGGCGTAAGCCCAAGGTTGACGGTGGACGCCCATCCCCTTCCCCATTTCCACCTACATCGTCGAATACCCTCACCCACTCACCTCCCTGCAAGGAACCTCATGGCCAAGACCAATTTCAACGACCTCTTCACCCCCGACTCCACCTTCCGCCACGGAGCTGCGAAGCAGCGGCTTTAAGTAGCCGTGCGGCGTAAACCCACGGTGGATACGTGCCCCCCGTCGTGCGAGGCCTGAAAGGCCGACTCATTCAAACACGTAACGCTCATCATATTGAATCTGATGTCGCAACCGCACTACGTGGTCGGAATCTCATCTCTCAGAACCGTATAGACCGCGAACACCCTGTTGCCGACCCGCAGAACGAAGTATCATGGTTGAGTCCATGGGCGAACGCATTGCCCGAGGGGAGAGTTTCCCGCAAAACAACGAGTGCCGCTGCATGAATAGAACAATACGTTCTCTTGTTTTTTTCGGGGTCCTGCCTGCCCTCGTTTATTTCGCGATTTTTCTGGTGCTAAGGACCGGCGCATCAACAACTGTCAATGATTTACTGGGGCACGGCCACATAGTTCCACTTGGGTAGCAGGTCGTCGAAGCGCAGTCGCATCGTGGCCTTGAAGTCGTCGGCCACGGTGCG
>JBBRWV010000043.1:0-25622 GCA_038248985.1 Phycisphaerae bacterium | reverse complement strand
GGGATAGGGTTGTGTGAGGGGAAAGGGGCATTGGAGAGGGGGGACAGAGTGCGGAGGACGGAGCTGGGGAAGCATCGAGTAAGAGGTGAGGAGCGGAATTCGCGAGGCATGATGGGGGATGTAGGGGGGGATATAGGGGGAATGCCGATGCGTAGGGATGAAGCAGCGTAGAGGGATGTGCTGCGGATAGAGGCAGGGGTGGGGAATGCGATTGGGGATATGGGCGAGTTGGAGGGAGTCTGGGGGAGGGAAAGGGGCGGTTTCATGGGTAGTTTTCCGGATGTTGGGGCGGTTTGGGCGGGAAGTGCGTGGTTTGGTCCAGCGAATGTTATGACCGAAGACGTGAGAAGTTACGCGAAGCACCCGCGCGCAGTGGTTTAGCGTGCAGCCTTGCTTGAATCCTAACGCGTTATTACACAAACGTTTTTATGTGCGTGTTATCTTTTGGTTGTCGCATGAGAGCACCGGGATTTTGGTTGAGTCTGTTCGGGCTTTGCGGGTGTGAAGCGTGAATGGTGGGAGGGGGGAAAAAGGGAGAGAGAGAGTAGTTCACTGCGTAAGAGGCGCGGGTGGATGCTCAAGAGTATTCCTCTGACATGTTGTAGTGAACTCTTGCCGGCGTTTCGCCAAGCGTTTGATTTTTGTGCCCACCTTGTGGGTGCGTCAGACACGCAGGGTCGACTCCGCCGGTTCTCTCTCTTAGCCCGTTTTCGGGCAGAAGGCAGGTCGTTTTATGGTACGGATGGGAAAGAAAATGGCAGGAATGCTGTGTGTAGCGGCGGTAATGATGGCCGCTGCCCAAGCAGCAAATGCGGCGGTCATCTACACCAACCCGATCACGGGTACAAACCCCAACACGGCCAATCCCTATACAACCGGCGATACCAAGGATACCAACATCACGGTATCGGGCATCGGTCGTGGGACCGGCATTAGCGGAAACGCTGCGAATGACCGCTATAATGCTAACAATTGGAATTCGGCATCCTTGGATACAACCGACTACTTTTCGTGGACGCTGACCCCCGGTTCCGGCTTCGAAATCGATTTCACGAGCTTTGGCTACACGAGCCAGGCATCGGGATCGGGCCCACAGACCAACTTTGCGTTCCGATCGAGTGTGGATAGCTACGCAAGCAACATCGGCACACCGACCGTAACTGGCACGACAATCAGCCTCTCGGCAGCCGCCTATCAGAACATTACTGCCCCAATCACGTTTCGCTTCTATGCATGGGGTGCGTCCAGTTCCACTGGTACCTTCAGCATCAATAGCTTTTCTTTTGATGGTACAGTTGCGGCGGCGGGCGGCTTGCCCACCTTCATCTTCACCGACACCTCCGCCGTCACGATCAACACTCTCGTAGGCTCGTCGAGTTCCACGGCTACCAAGGCGATACAGAACAACGGAACAGCTACCGGCGATGCTACTCTGTCTTCAGTCGCCAACTTGAGCGTCAGCGGAACGACCACGGGCATTATTGCTGCCGGCACTTCCCCGCTTACTCTCGCCGCTGCCACCACGGCTAACTACTTGACAACTTCCGGAACCTTGACAGTCACGCCCGATGGCGGTGCCAACGATGTCAGCGTCACCGTTAATGTTGGAAACGCGGTCGCGGACACCGATGGCGGCTTTACCGTAGCCAATGCGTTGACGGCTGGCACGGGCAGCACAATAGCCAGCTTGGCCAGCAAAGTCGTTTCCGGATCAAGCGTTGCAATCCAGTCGGAAGCGACCTTGCTGGAAGCGAATGATCCCACCAGCAATTCCGTGGTCTCCATGAACTGGCGCGATCGTACCGCCACCGAGCAAACCTATGGCGACCCCATCTTCGGCGGCGTCAATGTGGTTCTCGCAAGCGATGTAGTGGACTTGACCGGCGTTATCTCCGGTGCCTTGACCTTGTACACGTTGCAGATGAACTACGATCCAATGGGCATGTCTGTTGCGGAAGAAGACTTCGCCGCAGCCGATGGCTTCATCTATCTGGCTTACTTGGATGGCGGATTCTGGGTGAATGCGGGCGACCTTGGAACGTTTGCATCCCCGGATCTTGATGGATACAACGTGGGCACCGACTTCGTGCTCGGCAAATGGGGTGTCAATACTTCCAGCAACACCGTCTGGGCGGTAGTCGACCACAGTGGTGAGTTCGCCGCCGTCGTCCCCGAACCGGCCAGCCTCGGTCTTTTGGCTCTGGGTGGCCTGGCCCTCCTCGGCCGCCGCCGCAAGTAAGAAGTAGGCTGGTTGTCCTCACTTCAAAAAACAAAAAGCCCCGGGCCGGAAGTAAACGGCTCGGGGCTTTTTCCTGTAATTTCAGCCTGCAAGACAATCGTGTAACGTCAGTGGGGGAGTTGCATCCACATCATCCAGATGAGCAGTGCAGAGCGAACTGTCCACGCACAGGTGCGAATCCAGTTGGAGCGGCACAGCCGAACGTATGCGGGGCGGGCGAATTGTTTTTCGAGCAGGCGGTGGGCGGGGACTTGGAGGAGCATGGTGGAGAGCCAGATGAGGATGACGAGGGAAAAGCCGAGGGCGATGGACCATTGTGGGACGTGCGGCGGAGCGAACCAGAACATGGAGGCGGAGGTGAGGAGTTCGGCGAGCATGGGAGGGAAGACGATGGGGGTGATGCGGCGCATGTGGCGTTTGTGGTAGCGGGTGTAGCCGAGATCGCCGACGGAGTCGAAGAGGGGATAGTGGACGATTTGGATGCACCAGATGAGTCCGGTGAGAAAGAGGGTGGCGGCGAGTTGGATCAGGAGGATTGCTTGGGGCATGGGCGAGCGCTTTCCGGAAAAAAGTGGCGGGGGGGGGGGGCGTGAAGGTACGGTGCATGATAGTTCAAGAGGCAAATCAGGGGCGTATTTTGGGGGAGGATTTGCGTCCTAAAAAAGTTTTTGAGTTATAAGTCTTGAATGGTGCGAGAGCTGTGAGCAATGTGTGTTTGTGAATGGAAGGGGGGAAGAAATTAGAGTTTGACAGGTGCGCGGGGGAGGGCTATCTTCGCGGACTGCAAAGAGACCGGACGCGCAGGGCCGGTGATGGAGAAGCGGTCGTGGCTTCTTACGGGCGATGGGTTGAACCGGTCGCTCCAAATGCGTCGGCGAGCCTCGTTTGCCGTTCATATCTTTTTATTCACGCCGCGGGCGTGGGTTGACTCGGGCAGGATGCTTGGAGTGGCCTGCGGATTGCGGAAAAAAGCGCCAACGGGATTGTGCGTGCGATGGTGGTCGCGCGTGAAGCAACAATGCCGAAGGTGTCGCAGGAGCGATTATGCCCACATTCGACGCGGCCAGTCATGCGCAGAGTGTTTGGAAAGAAGTGATGGAGTATCTCGCGCGGCTGCATTCGCCGTGGGTGCGGCAGTGGTTTGGGGATTTGACGCCGGTGGAGATGAACGCGGGGGTGTTGGTGGTGCGGGCGGCGACGACGATTCAGCAGCAGTATTTGATGGGGCGTTGTCGGGACGTGTTTAATGAAGCGGTGCAGGCGGTGACGGGGAATTTGGTGACGGTCAATTTTATCACGGGGACGAACGCGGGCGGGGGGCTGGCGCGTTTTGGTGACGGGTATGACGATGTGATACTTTCGCCGGATTTTGTGTTTGAAAATTTTGTGACGGGGCCGTGCAATCGGCTGGCGAATGTGGCGTGCCAGGCGGTGGCGGAGAAGCCGGGGCGGGCGTACAACCCGCTGTTTGTGCATGGGGGCTGCGGGCTGGGGAAGACGCATTTGCTGCAGGCGACGTGCCAGGAGATTTTGCGGCGGGCGCCGGATGCGCGGATTTTGTATTTGTCATGCGACACGTTCATCAATCATTTTATGGAGTGCGTGCAGAACGGTGACATGAGCGAATTTCGGTATCGGTACCGGCATGTGGATGTGCTGGTGATTGATGACATTCATTTTTTGGCGAAGCGGGATCGGACGCAGGAAGAGTTTTTTCATACGTTCAACACGCTGTTTCAGTCGAACAAGCAGATCATTTTGAGCAGCGACGCGCCGCCGAACGAGATTCCGGATATGGAAGACCGGCTGGTGAGCCGATTTAATTCGGGGCTGGTGGCGCGGGTGGAGAAGCCTTGCTACGAGACGCGGATTGCGATTGTGGCGAAGAAGGCGAAGTTGCGGGGGATCACACTGCCGGAGGATGTGATTCAATACATTGCGCGGCGGGTGGAGAGCAACACGCGGGAGTTGGAAGGCGGCATTACCAAGATACAGGGTTTTGCGATGCTTAATGGCGGGAAATACGATATGGATGTGGCACGGGCGGCGCTGGGTGACATCATTCCGGCGAGTGAGCGGATGGTGACGATTCCGCAGATCGTGGATGCGGTGACGAAGTTTTTCAATGTGCGATTGACGGATCTGCAGAGCAAGAAGCGGCACAAGAGCATTGCGTTGCCGCGGCAGGTGTGCATGTACATTGCGCGGCAGAAGACGCGGTATTCGCTGGAGGAGATCGGGGGATTTTTTGGCGGGCGGGATCACACGACGGTGATGCATGCGATACGCACGATCACGGATGACCGGAACACGGATGCGGCGTTTGCGGCGCAGTTGGAGCGCATTGAGCAGGCGCTGGCGACACCGATGGCGATATCGGCTTGACGGGAGGGGTCAGGGGACAGGGGGTCAGCGTTGGTCGATGGGGATATAGTGTTTGTTGACGGGTCCGGTGTAGATTTGGCGGGGGCGGGCGATTTTGCTGGTGGTTTCATCGTGCTGTTCTTTCCAGTGGGCGATCCAGCCGGGGAGGCGTCCGATGGCGAACATGACGGTGAACATATCGGTGGGGATGCCGATGGCGCGCAGGATGATGCCGCTGTAGAAGTCAACGTTGGGGTAGAGTTTGCGGTCGATGAAGTATTGGTCTTTGAGGGCTTGTTCTTCGAGGTGGCGGGCGATGTCGAGGAGGGGGTCGAGGACGTTGAGTTTGGCGAGAATGCTGTCGGCCACATTTTTGAGGAGTTTGGCGCGGGGGTCGTAATTTTTGTAGACGCGGTGGCCGAAGCCCATGAGGCGGACGCCGGAGCCTTTTTGCTTGGCCATTTCGATATATTTTTCGGCGGTGAGACCGCCGTCGTGAATTTGGCCGAGCATTTCGAGGACTTCGACATTGGCACCGCCGTGGAGGGGGCCCCAGAGGGCGCTGACGCCGGCGGAGATGGAGGCGAAGAGGTTGGCTTTGCTGGAGCCGACCATGCGGACGGTGCTGGTGGAGCAATTCTGTTCGTGGTCGGCATGGAGGATGAAGATGAGGTTGAGGGCGTCTTCGATTTCGGGGTCAATGAGATGGCGCTGGTAGGGCATGGAGAACATCATGTGGAGGAGGTTGGCGCAGTAGCGGAGGGAGGCGTCGGCGTAGGTGTAGGGAAGGCCGCGGACGCTGCGGTAGGTGTAGGCGGCGATGGTGCGGATTTTGGAGATGAGGCGTGCGGCGGCTTCTTCAAGGAGGATGTCATCGGAGGGGGTGGAGAGTTCCTGGTGAAAGCAGCCGAGGGCGTTGATCATGGCGGACATGATGGCCATGGGCGGGGCATTGGAGGGGAAGCCTTCGAAGTGATGCTTCATGCCTTCGTGGAGGTGGGCGGCGGCGGTGAGGCGGGCGCGGAAGCGCGCGAGCTCATCGCGGGAGGGGAGGCGGCCGAAGATCAGGAACCAGGCGACTTCGATGAAGTCGGGTGTTGCGGCAAATTCTTCAATGGGGATGCCGCGGTAGCGGAGGATGCCGGCGTCGCCGTCAATGTAGGTGATGGCGGATTGGCAGGAGCCGGTGTTGCCGTAGCCTTGATCGAGCGTGATGTATCCGGTGTCGGCGCGGAGTTTGGAGATATCGATTCCGCGTTCGCCTTCGGAGCCCGTGACGACGGGGTATTCGTAGGTTTTGCCATCGATAACAATTTGTACAGTAGTGGGCATGAAATCCGGAAAACCTTTTCACTCGTCCTATCGCCAACGGGGGGGAGTGTACCGCATATTTGCGAAAAAATCGAATGGAGAGGGTCAGTATTCAAGGGTGACATTTTCGGCGAGCTGTAATATTTGGGTGGGTGGATGGCGGCCGGATTTGATGGCGGAACGCATGGCGCTGGGGGATGTGCCGAAGTGCCGGGTGAAGCGGCGGGAGAAGTGGAAGGCGTTGGCGAAGCCGCATTCGGCGGCGATGCGTTCGAGTTTGAAATCGGTGCGGGTGAGAAGATTGAGGGCGTGGCGCAGGCGGAGGGCGAGGAGGATGTGGAGGGGCGTTTGGCCGAGGTGTTGGGTGAAAAGTTTGCAGAGATGCTGGGGGCTGACGTGGGCGTGGTCGGCTAAATCGGGAAGGGTGAGTTGGGCGGCAGGATTGGTTTTGAGAGTTGCGGCGGCATAAGACAGCGCGGCGCAGACGGGAAGAGGTGGGATTTTTGGAGCCGGTCGAGTTTGTCCCGGGAGTGGGCCGTCGGTGAAAACGGAGAGGAGAGTTTCGACAGCGCGACAGACGGAGGGGGTGGGTTTGAGGGTGCGGCGGTGCGTTGCGACGATGAAGGTGAAGAGGGGATGGAGGATATTGGCGGGGTCGGAAGGGCGGATCAGCGGCCAGGCGGCCGGGGGTGGAAGGTCGCGCGGGAGTTTGGCGGGGAGTTGAAAATGGAAGTAGGCGTGTTCGGTGGGGCGATGAGTATCCCAGGTGTAGCTTTCGCGCATGCGGGGGCGGGAGAGCAAGACGGCACCGGGAGGGGCCGGAATATCCTGGCCGTCGACGTGCCAGACGGTATTTCCCCGAATGATCCAGACGAATTCATAGTCGAGGGTGTAGCGTTCGGAGAAGGTTGCGCCGGGGGGGTAGGTGGCGATGGCACCTTTGATATACGGGAGGGTGATCATGGGTACACGTCCGAATAACAGATATATGGCACAATGTATTATACGAAAATAGAGGACAAAAGTGTCATTAATTGGAGAAAAACAGACATGCTTCGGCGAAAACCAGCAATGGCAATACAGGTGTTATTTTGCGAGGCTATGGGTGCTGAAATATTATCCCATTCAATTCCACTATTGCCGGAGCATGAATATGAGCGTAGTTAATCGACCGGTCGCCGCTTCGTTGCAGCCTGCCACACCTGCGCGCGAGGCGGGGACGCTGGAAGGGGCGGTGCAGGAATCCATTGTCCGCATGAATCGCAAAGAGCGGTATGTTGTTTCGGTGGAGGAGTATGTCGCGTTTCGGCGGGAGGGGTTTCTTATTGTGCGGGGGCTGGTAAGTCAGGACGAGGTGAATGATCTGAAGTTGCATACGGAAGATCTGATGCAGGGGCGACTGGCGGAGCAGCAGGTGGCGATGAGGGCTGATGAAGATGGCAAGCCCATCAAGAGCGGCGTGCATATTCAGCAGTTGGAGCGTCCACCGGAGAATCTCACGCCGGAGCAGAAGGCGGAGTACTGGCTGCGGATTCATATGTTGCATCGCAAGCTGGAGATTCATGAACGGTTTTTGTTGCAGCCGCGAATATTGGATGTGTTGGAATCGTTGATCGGGCCGGACGTGCTGGCGATGCAATCGATGCTGTTTTTGAAGGGTCCGGGCAAGCCGGGGCAGGGGTTCCATCAGGATTCGTATTACATTCCGACGTATCCGGACTCGCTGTGCGGGGCGTGGCTGGCGGTGGATGATGTGGATGAAGAGAACGGCTGCATGTATTTCACGCCGGGGAGCCAGCATGAGCCGGTGTATCCACCGGCGAACAACGAGGGTTTTGGGGATGCGGCATTGGCGGGGATAACCGTCGTGAAAGGGACGTCGGATACGGACGATGAGAAGAACGATCTGGCGAAGATCGCCAAGAAGAAGTATGGAGTGACATCGCGCGGGGTGAAGGAAGTTCCGGCGATCATGAAGGCGGGGGATGTGGCATTTTTTGGCGGGCATATTTTACATCGGTCGTTTACCAATATGAGCAAAGCGCGTTTTCGCCGCAGTTTTGTCGGGCATTATTGCAATGCGCGGGCGTATACGGATTGGGGGGCGGGGGCACCGACGGGTGATCCCCACAATTCGGGAACGGATAAAGCGA
Organism: Phycisphaerae bacterium; assembly: GCA_038248985.1. GTDB lineage: Bacteria > Planctomycetota > Phycisphaerae > WQYP01 > WQYP01 > JBBRWV01. Next base: position 17,555 of record JBBRWV010000043.1, on the reverse strand, counting down.
CAGGGATGACGAATGGATCGCATATATTGGCGCGAGGCGATACGCACCTGCCGTTTGCGAAGCCGCGATTTCTCACGCCGTGCGCGGCGCTGGTGCCAGACAAGATTCGGCACAGCGTACGTCGGCCGGGGATGTCGATGATGGGTCAGACATCCGGGGAGATGACGTTGACGGATCACGGGAAGGATCACGATCACAAGTGAAGCGGCGGGAAATCTCAGAGGTTTCCGAGGACGATGATCGTGATCGTCAGGAGAATGATGCCGGCGGTGATGAGGAGGGGGAGGCGGCGATTCCAGGGGGAGCCTTCGTAGGTGGAGGCAGCTTGGGCGGCGAGAAGCTTGGAACGGAGCGGCTTGCTGGAGTTGGTGTAGCGGCGGGATTTTTTCAGATACTGCTTGAATTCCTTGTCGTCGTGAATTGCGGGAAGGGACGCGGCGTAGGCCTCGAGCATTTCCAGAGATTCGCGGTGGCGGCCGGCGACGCGCAGGCCTTCAATCATCACGTACAGATAGCCTCGTTTGTCCATCGAGGGGGAATCGAGGACGTGACTGAGCCACTGGCGGGCTTCATCGACGTGGCCTTTTTTTAGCAGGAGCACGGCGAAGTCTTCGCGGGTGGCAGTGTTGGAGGGGTCAAGGGAGAGGGAGGCGTGGTAGTGGGTTTCGGCGCTGGAGCGGTCGCCGAAAAATTCGCAGGCACCGCCAAGGAGGGATTGCACGGGCGCGTTGTGGGGGAGGGCCTGTTCCATGAGCACGCGAACGCCCTGGAAGGGTTTGGCGGCACGAAAATGGATGGTAGCCTGAATCAGCTCGGTGGCTTTTTCGACATTCTCGGTGGCGGCGCAATAGTCTTTGAGGAGTTTATCGATGGCGGTGTCGCGAAAGGTGTTGTAGGCGGCGAGCGGCATGAGGCGGTGTTTGGAGCAGCTTGCACATTGGTTGATGATGCGTTTGCGCCCGAGGGGGCAGATGGCGAGGTAGATGACGACGAAGTAGAGGGTGGTGTCGTAACTGGTGAGGGTGGTGCTGGTGCCGCAGAACTCGCACTGTCCCACGAAGTTGTGGACGTTGTTGCGGCCGTAGTACCAACTGCCGACGCCATTGAGTGTGAAGGACATGGTGAGGCTCCTCAAGTCAGAGGATGTGTGGATTTGCGAGCTGAGGGGTAATGTGAGCGGGCGAGGGGGTTTTTCGCAAGCGGAGGGGCGATTAGTTGGTGCCGATGGCTGCGCGTTGGGCCGAAGTGCTGACGACCGCGGAGACGGGCGCGGTGCGCCAGAGGGCGGCAAAGCTATCGATCATTTTGGAGACGCTGAATTCTTCATACATCTGGGCGCGGGCGTGATCGGTCAAGCGCCATTTGAGGGTGGAGTCGGCCATGTATTCTTCGACGCGTGCGGCGAGGGAGCGGGGCTTCATTTCCTTACTGATGAGGCCGTTGAGATTGTGTTCGACGAGTTCGCCGACGCATTCGGTGGGTAGGCCGATGACGGGCAGGCCGCCGGCGAAGGCGTGGAGGACGCCGCTGACTTCGACGGGGCCGACGGCGGTGACGAGGCAGATATCGGCGGCGCGAACGAGTTCATGCCAGGGAATTTCCTGAGGGGCGACGACGGTCATGTGGTTGTCAGGGAGGAGGTTGAGGAGGCGGTCGAGGCCTTGATTGCGGCCGCGCGAAGGTTCGCGAACGATCACGCGGATGCGGGGGAAGAGTTGCTGGGCAATGGCAATCGCCCAGAGACCGAAGTCGTGACGGGCGTAGTATCCATCGCCGGCGAGGAGGATGATGGGGCCTTCGTCGGGGCGGATTTCGAGGAGAGTTTTGAGGACAGAGGGGGTGCGGGAATTGGGAGGGAGGTTATGGAGGGCGACGCCGGGACGGATGCGGGTGAGGCGGGCGGTGTCGAGGCCGTGGGTGGCGAGGTAGCGCATGAGGGTGGAGCTGGAAGTGACCCAGGACCAGTTGCCACGACGTTCGCAGAGGCGCAGGAGCTTGCAATGGCGGACGGTGGGGGGGTGGGTGATTACGGCGATGCGTTGCACGGGAAGGGGGCAGGTGGTGGCGGCGACGGTGGAGGGGAGGCCCCACGTTTGGAGGATGTGGGGTTGGAGGCGGGAGGCGAGACGACGCAGGGCGCGCCAGCCGGAGGGATCGGCCCAGCCGAGGGAGCGAATGGTGTGGAGACGTTTTTCGGATTGCAGTTGCTGCAGATCGACGTTGGCAAGGGCGAGGAGTGTTTTGGTGTGCAGATGGCCGAGGATGAGGAGATGTTGTGTGGTGTTTTGGTCAGGGCGGGCGAGGAGGTGGGAGAGCATTTCCAGCGCGTCGCCATCGGTGGTGGGGTCAACTATGTGCAGAAGGGTTTGAATCATCACGGGCGGATTATAGGGAATTGTGGCGGGTTCCGCCCGCGGCGAGAGCGCAATCTTTTTTTGGAGGACGCACTATTTTATTTATCATTCTGGCTGTCTTTCCCGGGTTCTGTCTTGGCGGGCTGAACCGGAGTTATGGGTGCGGGGACGGGCGTAATGCGCGCGGGCTCGATACGTGCCGGGACGGGGACGGCGGGGACGCTCTTGGCAGGCTCAAGGCGTGCGGGGGTGGGCAGGACGACGGGTCGGCCGATTTGCTGGAGAGGCGCGGGGGTGGGAGAGATCTTCATGGGTGCGGGCGGAGGGGAGACGTTCGTGGGACGGGGAGCGATTTGCATCGGACCGATGTTGCCGCCGGGTTGGGGCAGCGGAGTGATGACGGAAGGTCTGACGGTTTCGATGCGTTGAACGGGGGCGGGGGCTATGGTTTTTTGAGGAGTGCGCGCGGGTTGCTGGGGCTGAATGATGACGGGTTTGGTTACTTCCTGGAGGGGGCGGTTGGTGTTGGGATTGCGGTTGACGTCGCTGCGGCGATTGTTGTGGGCATTGTTGTTGTAGACGGGAGCGGCGACGGGCGGGCTCACCGCTGGCGGATTGTTATAGCGCCGGGTGTCGGGGGTAATCACGGCGGGAGTGGGTTGAAGGGTGGGACTGCCGACTTTGTTTTGCGGAGGGGTGGGGAGGATGACATTGCCGCGGCCGGTGTTGGGGCGGTCAGGTTTGCTGGGGATGATGACCGGAGCCGGCAGCGGGTTGCCACGGCTTTCGCGGGTGATGGGGGGATGGAGAACGGTTTCGTTGCGCCGGACGGTCGGAGGATAGCTGGGGCGGGGTTGGCGGTCGTCGTAGTTGCGGCGATCGTTGTAATTGTCATTGCGGTAGTTGTCATGGCGATGATCGTTGCGATTGTTGTTGCGGGAACCGCTATTCCAGCCGATGCCGAAGTCGATTGTCAGCGGAGGCTCGACGTAGACAGGCGCGGGGATGTAGATCGGTTGCGGAATGTATACGGGTTGCGGTTCGGCGTAGGGTTGAGGGATGACGAGGGGTTGGACGGCGGGCGCGGGGATGTATTGGGGCTGAGGAATGCGGGCTTCATCTTCGAAGGAAGGTTGGGGTTGAGCGTTGGGGTCATAGGCTGGTGCGGGAATGTTGGGCTGCGCCTGGGTGGGGGGATATTGCGAGGGATAGGAGGGCTGCGGATACTGAGTTTGGCTGGGGGTGTCGGGGGCGTACTGAGGCTGCTGGGCGTAGACCTCGGGCTCGGTACTGTAGGAATATTGACGATTGTCGGAATAGTAGCGGTTCTCGTGGGAGGGATAGGAGGAGCAGCCGACCAGAACGGCGGTACCGGCCGCGGCAGCGACGGCGACGCTCAAAATGCTGAAAAGGGTGGTGCGTTTCATAATAGGCCCTTTCGTTGGGTGATGGTTCTGGTGAAGGCTGCGGTGTTGAATTCCCAGGTAATACCGCGTTTATAGACACGCGGAACCGCAGGGAGTTTGTGGGGAAGGGCGAATCGTGATGTTTCTCGCGAAAAGCGTTATTTTTGCGGAGTTGGGGTGAGAAAAACGCTTGTGCAGTGGAAGTGATTTGAGGGAGTGATTTGATGACCGATCGCCGATGGCCCTTGCAGGTTTTTTATGATGGCGATTGTCCATTGTGTGCGCGGGAAGTGAAGCACTACATGGCGAAGGATGTGTATGGGCGGATTGAGTGGGTGTCGATTGCAGGGGAGAGATTTGATGCGAAGGCGTACGGATTGGATCCACAGCGCGTCAATGCGGTGATGCACGCGCGCACGGCGGATGGGCGGGTTTTTACGGAATTGTGGGCGTTTGTGCGGATATGGGAAGCGCTGCCGTTGGGACTTTTGACGACGCCCTTGAAGTGGATGTTCAAGGTGCCGGGGGTGATCTGGCTGGTGCGACCGCTGTATTTGGTGTTTGCGAAGAACCGGTATCGAATGACGGGGCGGTGCAAGGCGGAGGGGTGCGCGAACACGCCACCTCCTCCGCCAAGGCCTTAACGCTCGGCGGCGATTGCCGCGACGCACGAATGGTAATTAGGACGTACTTTCGGTTTCAAGATATAGATGTCGATGTGAGTTGGGTCTTGGGGACACGAAAGAATGAAGAGAAGCGTTGGGGTGTGGGGCTTGCTATTCGCGCTCCGCCCAGACGCGAGGGTCGGGCCATTGGGGGTCGAGTTCGACGTGAACGATATTGGGATTGCAGCAGACGGGGCAGTCTTCAATGTATTCCTGATCGGTGCCCTGGGTGAGGTCGAGGGGGATGATGATGGATTCGCCACAGGTGGGACAGGTGTAGGCACCTTGGTCAGCGTCGAGACGGGAGGAGGGTTTCTTTCGGCGTTTTTTCATGATTTGATTGTAGCGGGGCGAGCGCGGGGAAGCAGAATGGAGAAGGTGCCGTTATCATGGTGTGGATGAAGAACCAACGACCGCCGTATTCAAAGCCCCAGAAGATTTCGCAGCCCGTTCAGCCCAGACCCGTGGCCGGGCGAACCGTGCCGGGACCCGCGGCACCGGCGGCGGCTAAGGGGCGGGTGACGCATTGGGACAGCGTGACGGAGTGGTACGATCAGTTGGTGGGGGATGAGGGGAGCGAGTATCACCAGAAGGTCATTTTGCCGGGGGTTTTGCGGATGTTGCCGGACGGTGAGGGGCTGTCGATTCTGGATGTGGCGTGCGGGCAGGGGGTGATGTGCCGACAGTTGGCGGGGCGCGGGCATCATGTTGTGGGGATTGATGCCGCGGCGGGGTTGATTGAAGCGGCGAAGCGGCGGGAGGAGGCGGAGCGTTTGGGGGTGAGATATGTGATGGGGGATGCAACGAAGCTGGAGGAGATGCGATCGCCGGTGCTGGATGCGCAGCGGTTTGATGCAATTACGATTGTGCTGGCGATTCAAAACATGACGCCGCTGACGCCGGTGTGGAAAGGGTGTCATGGATTGCTCAACGCGGGGGGAAAACTGGTGGTGGTGATGATGCATCCGTGTTTTCGCGTGCCACGGGGGAGCGATTGGATTTGGGATGAGCGGACGGGGACGCAGGGGCGGGTGGTGAAGGAATATCTGGGGAGCAAGCAGGTGGAGATTGATATGCATCCGGGGAGAAGTGCGGCGGGGAAGGGGAGTGTGAAGACGGTGACGTTCCATCGGCCACTGCAGGCGTACGTGAATACGCTGGGAAACGCGGGGTTGCTGGTGGATCATGTAGAGGAATGGGTGAGCCACAAGGTGAGCGAAGCGGGACCGAAAAAAGAGGAGATGGACCGGAGTCGGAAGGAGATTCCGATGTTCATGGCGTTGCGGGCGCGGAAGGGTTGAGGAGGAGGTTGAGGGGTTTCGTTACGCGAATATCCATGGTGAAGGTGGTGCGCATAAAAATATTTTCCTGGTTTAGTTTCGATTGCGGGAGAAGTTGCTGAGGCCGGGTTTGAAGACGACCTTTCCGGAGACGACGATGAGTTCTTCGTCGAGGTAGAATTTGAGGGCCTTGGCGAGGGTTTCGGCTTCGAGAGCGATGCCGCGGTTGCGGACGTCTTCGGCGGAATCCACGCCGACGTTGATGTGGAAGACGTCCTGCAAAATGATGGGGCCTTGGTCGAGTTGTTCGGTGACGAAGTGGGCGGTGCAGCCGGTGACGCGCGCGCCGGATTCGTAGGCCTGCCGATAGGGGGCGGCACCGGGGAAGAAGGGGAGGAGGGAGGGGTGGATGTTGATGATTTTGTGCGGGTAGGCTTCGACGATGTCTTTGCGGAGTATCTGCATGTAGCGGGCGAGGACGATGACATCGGGGCGGAGGTTGCGGAGATTTTCGAGGAGCCAGTCGAAGTGGGGATTTTTTTCTTCGGGAGTGGTGCCGGAGGGATGGACGAGGAAGGGGATGCCGGCCTTTTGGGCGAGTGGTTGGAGGGTGGGATGATTGGAGAGAATGCCGACGATTTGGCCGTGAAAATCAGGGGTTTTTGCGAGGGAAAGGAGGGTTTCGAGGCAGTGGGGTTCTTTGGAGACGAGGAGGACGACGCGTTTATTTTTGGGGGTGCGTTGCAGGGAGACTTTGACTTCCATGCCGATTTTTTGGCCGAGGGCGAGGGAGCCGGTGATGAGTTCGTCGAGGGAGACGGCCATGTCGCGGAGGTCGATGAGCATGTCCATGACAAACATACCGGCGACGACTTTTTGCTCCATATCCTCGATATTAATGCCTCTTTCGGCCACGAAAGTGGCGAATTGGGCGACTACGCCTTTTTGATCGCGGCCCTGGACGGAGATGACGGCGAGGACTTTTTCGGTGTTGCTGATGTTGCTCATGGTGAAAGGTGTACCATAGACATGCGAAATGGGCCAGTATTAGCGGGAGAGATGTCAACGGCAGATAGAAATGTCCGCATTGGCCGGGGCATATCAGGTCGTGGGGGCGTCCTTGGCGAGTTCCCACTCGATGCGTTCGAGGGTGGGGTCGCGGTGGCGGTTGAATTGCTGGGTGAACATTTCGAAATAGACGCCGTGCTTTTCGAGTAGTTCCTCGTGGGTGCCTTGTTCGACGATGCGGCCTTCGACGAGGACGACGATGAGGTTGGCGTGCATGATGGTGCTGAGGCGGTGGGCGATGACGAAGGTGGTGCGCTGCGTCATGAGGTTGCGGAGGCTATCCTGAATGAGGTGTTCGGAGTGGGTGTCGAGGGAGCTGGTGGCTTCGTCGAGGATGAGGATTTGGGGGTTGGCGAGTATGGCGCGGGCGATGGAGATGCGTTGTTTCTGGCCGCCGGAGAGTTTGTTGCCGCGTTCGCCGACGATGGTGTCGTAGCCTTTTTCGAGTTCCATGATGAAGTCGTGGGCGTTGGCTTGGCGCGCGGCGTCGCGGATTTCGTCGAGGGAGGCGTGGCGGCGGCCGTAGGAGATGTTGGCGGCGACGGAGCCGTCGAAGAGGTAGACATCCTGGAGAACCATGGCGAAGAGGGCGCGGTAGTCAGCGACTTTGAGGTCGCGGATGTCGAGGCCATCGAGTTGGATGGCTCCGGAGGTGACGTCGAAGAAGCGGGCGAGGAGATTGACGAGGGTGGTTTTGCCGGAGCCGGAGGGGCCGACGATGGCGATGGTGGCACCGGCGGGGATGTGGAGGTCGACGCCGTGGAGGACGAGGCGGTCGGGCTTGTAGCCGAAGTGGAGGTTGCGGAGGGTGAGGCTGCAACCGACGCCGGGGAGGTGATTGACGGCGCGTGCATGGGGGCGGTCGGGCATGTCGGGTTGTTGTTCGAGGACATCGACGACGCGGTCGAGGGCACCGAGGTTTTGCTGGAGGTTTTGGAAGGAGTCGATCATCTGGGTGACGGGGCCGAGGAGCATGAGGATGAGACTTTGGAAGAGGACGAGGTCGCCGAGGGACATTTTTGGGACGGGTTTACCGTCGACAAGGTGGGTGGAGAGGACCATGGAGCCGCCGTACCAGATGATGACGACGGTGATGGCGGGTCCGAAGATGCCCCAGCCGGTGCCGAGGATGCGTCCGAGGATGGCGGTGTATTGTTGTTTGCGGATCATGGTGTCCTGGGTGGCGGTGAATTCTTTGACTTCGGAGCGTTCGCGCTGGAAGGAGCGGACGACGCGGATGCCGCCGTACATATCGGTGAGGCGTGCGGCGATGGTGGAGCGGTCGTCCTGGATGTTGCGCCACATGGGTCGGAGTCTTCTGAAGAGGAGGGAGTGGATGAGGAGGATGGGGGGAATCATGAGGGTGATGACGAGGGCGAGTTGCCAGTTGGTGAAGAAGAGGACGACGACGATGATAAAGACGCGGAGGAGTGCTTGGTAGGGGATGACGATGGCGTTGTTGACGCCGCCGACGATTTGGTCGGTATCGCCCATGATGCGGGAGACGACGCCGCCGGTTTTGTAATCAGCAAGGAGGGAGAGTGGGAGGCGGATGAGGTGGTTGTGGAGGCGTTGGCGGAGGGAGCCAGCGAGGCCGAAGTTGATGCGTTGGAAGGCGAGCATGCGGAGCCAATCGCAGGCGATGGAGATGAGAGAGATGACGACGAGGGTGAGAGCGAGGGTGGTGAGGGAGGCTTGTGGTGTGGTGGGGAGGTAGGGGAGGAGGAAGGGGAATTGGGCGAGGGTGGGGACTTCGCTGAGGCCTTTGTTGTTGCAGATGTAATCGATGAGGATTTTCAGGACGAAGGGCATGCACACGGAGAGGAGGGTGGAGAGGGTGATGATGGAGAGGAGGCGGAGGACGGCGGATTCGTAGCCTTTGAGCATGACGCGGTATTCATGGAAGAGCTGGCTTTTTTGGCGTTTGAAGACGTGGGGGCCGGAGGTGTCGGCGTGGCGGCCGCCGGGGTTGAAGCCGGCGGTTTTTTTTTGTTCGGGGTCGGCGTAGCGTTGGGGGTCGAGCTTGCCGCTTTTCATTTTTGCGCGAAATTCGGCGAATCGGTTTCTGCTGGATTTCATGCGGGACACTTTCGGCGAGAGGTGAGACAATGACGGTCTATTCTATCGCGGAGGAGGGTGGATGGGGGGGCGGAGAAAAAAGTCATGCGGGGTGATGTTCGAGCTCGCCTAATCAGGATTCGCACATGAGCGGGCGTTCCTTGACAGCCGTGGAACGCATGCAATAATGAGGGACTAAAATGTCGGAAATGTAGTTCGATCGAGGTACCGCCTAATGACGTCGTTAGAATCGTCCCCTCCCGCATTCATCCGCTCTGAACCCCTCTTTAAAGTAACCCAATTGGTTTGCCTGCTGCTGGCGGGGGCGGGATTTTTCCTGCCTTATGCCATCAACATGGGGCTGAACCCGATTCAGCAGCGCATGTTCGGCATCTTCATCGCGGCGGTGGTGTTATGGCTGACCGAGGCGATTCCGATGCACGCCACGGCGATCGTCATTATTCTGCTGGAAGTGCTGCTGCTGTCGGATAAGGGGTTCTCGTCGCTTCCGGGCATCTTCAAGATGCCCCTTCCGGAAGGCTTCAAGGCGATTCCGTATGCGGCGATATTCGCGACGCTTTCGGATCCGATCATCATGCTTTTTTTGGGCGGTTTTGTGCTGGCTGATTGTGCGGCCAAGTACAAGTTGGACAAGAATCTTTCGCGGGTGATTTTGAAGCCGTTCGGCACGAAGCCGGCGTTTGTGTTGCTGGGCCTGATGCTGGTGACCGCGGTTTTCTCGATGTTCATGAGCAACACGGCGACGACGGCGACGATGATGACGATTGCGTTGCCGGTGATTATGCAGTTGCCGAAGGCGGATCGGATGCGGGCGGCGATTGCGTTGGCGATTCCGGCGGCGGCGAATATCGGGGGTATCGGGACGCCGGTGGGAACGCCCCCCAACGCGATCGCGCTGGGGGCGCTGGCGGCAGCGGGTCACAAGACTCCGAGTTTCATGTTGTGGATGCTGGGGGCGGTGCCGTTTGTGATTTTGTTTTTGGCCGTGGCGTGGGTCACTTTTCTGGTTTTGTTTCCCACGAAGGAAAAGAACATCAAGTTGAACTTTGAAGGGGCCTTTGATAAATCGCCGCGGGCCATCATTTTCTATAGCACGTTTATATTGACCATCCTGCTGTGGATGACGGAGAGCCTGCACGGAATCAACTCCAACGTGGTGGGTTTTCTGCCGGTGGCGGTGCTGCTGTTCTTCCGGGTGTTTTCGGTAGAGGATGTGAAGAAGCTGGACTGGCACGTTTTGTGGCTGGTGGCCGGGGGCATTGCGATTGGCCTGGGCGTGAGCAAGACGGGGCTGGACCGGTGGTTCATCGATCTGTTCAACTGGAAGAGCATGTCGCCGACGCAGGCTATTGCGTTGCTGACACTGGCCTCGCTGACGATGGGCACATTTATGTCGCACAGCGCGACGTCCAACCTGCTGGTACCGATTGCCATTGCGCTGGCGACGAGCGTGCCGAGCCTGAATCCGGTCGGAGCAGCCATCTGGGTGGCGGTGGGTTCCTCGCTGGCGATGTCGTTGCCGATCAGCACGCCGCCGAACGCGATCGCCTTTAGCACGGGCGAAGTGAAGGTGAGAGATATGGCCATCGTGGGCATCATCATAGGCGCCATAGGTTGGCTGGCCTTTGTGACCATTGCACCGACCATGTGGAAATACATTGGCATCCTTCCCTGAACTTTAGTGTTCCGCCAGCCTCTGAGTTACCGCATTGCGTAAGTGTGCCCCCATGTCGACAATGCTGCCTGCACGTGTGACCGACCTGCCGAAGTCCGGCCTAGCCGTCGATTTATCCGTCTGGGCACTGGAAACGATGATGCCTCAGCCCCCGCAACCTCCGCCCTCGCTGGCCATACTGTATGGGTCTGAGGCCGTGACACCACTGCTGGCGCCGCTGGCGAGCGCCGGTTTGCAGATTCGTTTTTGTCCACCCGGAGAGCTGCAAAGCACGGCCGATGCACTCATCGCGCAGGGCGTGTGTGTGGCACTCAGAGTGACCGATGCGCCGGTGCCGGGGCAGCCCAGCATCAGCCCGGTGCTGCGCGTTGACGAGCTCACAAGCATTGAGCCGGCGGCGGCCACGCGGCGCATCCGGCAGGTTCTCACGGAATACCTGGTGCGCTACCATCCGGCGGCGTTGCCGGCGTTTCCTGAGCTTCTCGACTTGGCGACGGTGGCGCAATTGCTTTCGGCCAGCGAGGTGGCGCGTCATGCGATGGAGCGCCAAGTGAAGACGGCGCGGCGCAGTTTTCTGGCGGCGACGGAGCTTTCCGACGAAGCGGTGGAACAGGCGATGCTCGCGGGAATCGATCGTGCGTTGGGGCATCTTCCACAGGTCAAACTTTCCGTGGGCGCGATACTGCTGGAAGAAGACTGTCCGGTTCGGGGGTTGTGGATCATCCTGGAAGGGAAAGTTTCGCTTTCTCGCCGGGGGGATTCGCGGGAGGTTATTTTTCATTCCAAGACGACGGGGCGCATTGTAGGTTTGCTGGCGCTGGCCCAGCGGCAATCGGCATTTTTTACCTGCCGCGCGGCGACGGATGTCACGGCGATTTCCGTAAGTTGGGAAGAGCTGGACGAGGCGATGCAGACCGAGCCGACGCTTTCGATGCATTTTGTCACGGTGCTGGTGCGTTCGATGTCCAACCGGCTGCGGCGCATTGCGGAGCTGCAACTTGAAATTGATGATCTAAACGCGGCGCTGCGGCTGGAACGCGACCAACTCACGAGCGCGTTGCAGCGGCTGGAAGATGCGCAGGCGCGGCTCATCCAGTCGGAGAAGATGGCCACGCTGGGTCAGCTATCGGCGGGGGTGGCGCATGAATTGAACAACCCGATCACGGCGATTCGGAGGGCGGCGGATCATGTGGCAGAGGACCTGGCCAAGCTGCTGACGGCGTTGCCAGATGCGTTAAGTATTCAATCGCTGATCAATAATGCCGCGGGTGCCACGCCGCTGCCGACGGCCGAGATTCGCGCGTTGCGCAACAGCCTGGCGTTGTCGGTGCGGGACGAGGGTCTGGCGGGTCGGCTGGTCAACATCGGGCTGACGACGCCGGAACAGTATGCGCGGGCGCTGGCCGGCGTTCCGGAGCAGCAACGTTCGGCGAAGCTGGAGCAACTGGAAATCGCGCACCAACTGGGGGGTTCTCTGCGGAGCATTCGCACGTGTTCAGACCGGGTGGCGGCGATCGTGCGCAGCCTCAAGAATTATGCGCGGCCAGGGAACGAGGCCCAGCCGGATATTGACATCCATGAAGGAATCCAGGATTCGCTGCTGCTTTTCAAGAGTTCGCTGCACGACATCCAGATCGAAAGCCGCTTCGGCAACCTGGCGCGAATTTCCTGCCGCCCGGCGGAGCTTAGCCAACTCTGGACGAATCTTTTGAGCAATGCCATCGAAGCGGTGAATGGCAAGGGTTCCATCAGCATCGAGACTTCGGCGCCTGATCCGGCGCATGTACAGGTGGTTATTGTGGATTCGGGGCCGGGGATTGCGCCGGAGAATCTGGCCCGGGTATTTGAGCCGAACTTCACGACGAAGTTTGGAAAGTCCAATTTTGGGCTGGGCATGGGGCTGGTGATTTGCCGGCAGATTGTCGAACGGCACGACGGAACGGTTCGCATTGAGTCTCAACCGGGGCGCACGGCGGTGATCGTGACGCTGCCCATTCAACCCCCTAATGTTACTGATTGATGAGGTGAAAGCATGAAAACCATCACTATTGTCTGCGTGGAAGATGAGCGGGATGTGCTCAATGCGCTGGTTCGCGACCTTGGGCCGTTTGGCGCGGCGTTTAAGATCGAGCCGACGGAATCAGCGGATGAGGCGCGGAAAGTCGTGAATGGCACGCTGGCCGCGGGCAACCTGGTGGGCCTGATCCTGGCGGATCACCTGATGCCGGGCACGAGCGGGGTCGACCTTCTGGTGGAGTTGAATGGACGTCCGCTGACGACGGCGACGCGCAAGGTGCTGGTGACGGCGCATGCGGACCTGGCGGACACCATCAAGGCGGTCAACCGGGCCAACCTGCATCACTACATCGCCAAGCCTTGGAGCGTGGAGGAGTTGCACGCGGTCGTGAAGCAGCAACTTACCGAGTTCGTCCTGGAGTCGGGTGAAAACCTTCTTCCGTTTGTGCAGATACTGGACGCGCGACGTTTGCTGGAAGCCATTGCCGCCCGCTCATCGGACAATTGAATCCGCATAATTCCAGTCATTTTTCGTTGTCGCGCAGGGGGTGCGATGATGAGGGAGGGGGCGCACCCGGGCTTTTCGGGATGGGGCGGTGTGCGCGCTTCTCCGCGGCGGGCACACGGTGTACACTACCGGGCTTGCAAAAAACGAAGGAGGAGGCGGATGGGCCTTCTTTTCGTGGTGTGCGATAGTTTCCTGTTTTCCTTATTTTGAGTTTCAATAATGGCCCTTGCTTCCGTAACGAATGTTGAAAAAGCCTATGCCGGCCGTGCCGTACTGCGGGATATTTCCTTTGATCTGCAGCGCGGTCAGCGGATCGGGCTGGTGGGACCGAATGGGGCGGGGAAGACGACGCTGCTGAAGATACTGGCGGGGGAGGAGCAGGCGGATCACGGGAATGTGACGATTTCGAAAAATTGCAAAGTGACTTACGTGTCGCAGATTGCGCGGTTGGATCCCGAGGAAACGCTGCATCACCAGGTATCGCTGGTATTTGAGGAAGTTCACGCGATTGAGCGGGCGATGCACGAGGCGGCGGAGGATCTGGCGAAGCATCCGAGCGGCCCGGAGCACGATGCGGCGATGGAACGGTATTCCGTGCTGGAGACGCATCACAATCACATGGGCGGGTATGACTATCAGCATCGGGTGGAATCGGTGCTGGACGAGTTGGGGTTCACGGAACACGACCTGGATTTGCCGATCAAGGCGCTTTCGGGCGGGCAGAAGTCACGGGCGCAGTTGGCGCGTTTTCTTCTGGAGGCGCCGGATTTGGCGCTGCTGGACGAGCCGACGAATCACTTGGATCTGCCGATGCTGGACTGGCTGGAGAAGTCACTCAACGAGATGTCGGACATCACGCTGGTGATCGTTTCGCACGATCGGTATTTTCTGGATTCGGTGGTCAATGAAATCTACGACATGCAACAGGGGCAGGTGGAGCAATTTCCTGGGAATTACTCGGCGTTTGTCGATCTGAAGGCGGAGCGGCAGAAATCGCAGCAGCGGGCGTATGACAAGCAGCAGGCGACGTTTGCCAAGGAAGAGGAATTCATTCGGCGTTTTTCCGCGGGGCAGCGGGCGATGCAGGCCAAGGGGCGCAAGACGCGGTTGGAACGCATCAAGGATGAATCGTCGATCAGCAAGGTGCGTGGGCCGGGGCGGGGCGTGGTGCTCAATCTGAAGGTCGATCGGCCATCGGGGGCGGATGCGTTGGTGGTCGATGATTTGTGCAAGAATTTTCCAGCGAAGAAGCTCATTCAGGATTTTTCGATCAACTTGCAGCGGGGGAAACGCCTGGGGATTATTGGGGCGAATGGCTCGGGGAAGTCGACGCTGTTGAATACGCTGGCGGGGGATTACCCGCCGGACAGTGGCGAAATCAAATGGGGCTTCAAGGTGAACCTGCAGTTTTACCGGCAGGAGCAGCAGGATCTGGTTCTGGAAAATACGATTCTGGAAGAGTTGCAGCGGGCGAAGATTACAGCTTCGCAGCAGGATCTGCGAGATCTGGCGGGGCTATTCAAGTTCAGCGGCGATCTGGTGGACAAGGAAGTATCGGTGCTGTCTGGCGGGGAGAAGGCGCGGGTGGCGATGGCGCGGATGATTCTCAATCCGGCCAACACGATTCTGATGGATGAACCTACCAACCACTTGGATATGCAGACGTGTGAGATTCTGGAGGAAGCGCTCGATTCCTACGATGGCACATTGATCCTGGTTTCGCATGATCGGTATTTTATCGACCAAGTGTGCGATCAGATTCTGGCGTTGCAGGGGGATGGGAAATGGAAGTTGTATAACGGGAGCTACACGGATTATCTCGCGGCGGTGGCACGGGAGAAGACGGCTGCAGCAGAGGCGAAGCGGGAGGCGGATAAGGCCGAGAAGCAGGCGGCGGTGGAAGCGCAGCGTCGGGAGGCGCAGCGGGCGAAGAAGTCAGCTCCGGAGAAGCCGAAGATGGCGTATAAATATCAGAAAATGTCGTTGCCGGAGGTGGAGGCGAAGATTGCTGAGAGCGAGGAGCGATTGGCGAACTTGGAGGGTTCGATGGCGAACTCAGGGGTGGCGAATAATCCGGAAGCGATGCGCAAAATCGGCGCGGATCATGCTGTGGCGAAGCGGGCGTTGGAAGAACTGCTGCAAGTGTGGGAACTGAAGGGTCAAAACAAGGATTGACCGGCATTGTTTTGGAACGGCTGCACCGTGGGGTTTGAGGGGGCATTTTTTTACTTATTCAACCTTTAAATGGCCCATAATTTCGGTGTTAACCCCTGCATGGGGGCCTACTTGCGTTCGTATTCACGAAAGAATATCTTTTAAGATACCGGACAAACCCCCAAACTTCACAAGTAGTAAAATATTTTTTTCACAAGCAAAAAATGCATATTCCTTAGAGTTTAAGCGAATTTGTGCGAATATTTGGCGGATTTTATCAGTCAGAGGCAAAATTTGCCTGTTTTATTTCTGTTCAAACGACGAAGAATGGGGTAGCTTAAGGAATCGAAACCTTGGCAGGTTTTGAACCGCGAAAGCGGACATAGTTAATGGTGTGGTTAGGTTAGGTTAGTTCTTTTGTCGGGTCGGTTATCCGGCTTCCGGCGCACCGCATTTCCCACGCGGTCGCAGGTGCTTTTCCCTTCCTAAGCAAGCCACACTTTTGAGTCAGTTGTATTGGCTCTTTATTTCATGCACGCAGAACTCTGCGTGTGAGGCACTGTTGTATCTTTTAATTGGAGCTGGACATGAAACCAGACATCCGCCGGAAGAACCAATCCCGCAAAATCAGGTCAATTCTTGCTGAGAGCCTCGAATCGCGTCTGCTCATGTCGGTATCGACTGAGCAATCTAACATTCATATACCCTCATCCACCTGCAACTGTGGTGTTTGCATGGGGTTTGCGAACCTGGCATCGGGGGCGACCCCCATGCCGGTAGTGGAAGCGGCGGTGTCTTCGGGCGCGACCGTCAGTGTCGCGGTTTCGGGGATTGCCAAGTATCACTCCAATCCGACGGCCACGGCCAAGATTTACCTGGATTTTATGGGTGAAGGGGCACGATCATGGGGTTCGTACACGGCCGACGCCAGTGCGGCATATTCGGTCGACGGGGACTCCAGCACTTTCTCGGTATCCGAGCAAGACGCGGTCTTCCAGATTTGGTCGATCGTCAGCGAGAAATACTCGCTATTCAACGTGGATGTCACGACGGAAGACCCCGGCAATCGCACGGCGGGGAAAACCGTCGCAGTGGTCATTGACAATGGTGGCGGTGCCTGGACGGGCAAAGTCATGGGGGGAATCGCCTACATCGGATCGTTCGCGACGGGCTATGCCGGCGGGCTGGTCTATGTTTTTCCGAAAAATCTCGGTAACAACCCGAAGATGGTAGGCGAGGCGGCCGCCCACGAAGCGGGTCACGCTTTTGGCTTACGCCACCAGTCTACCTATTCCGGCGCCACTTTGACCGACACTTATGGCAAGGGCACGGGCGCGGGCACCGGTTCCATCGCACCGATCATGGGCAACAGCTACAGTGCGGAGCGCGGCATTTGGTGGAACGGAACAAGCACTTCTTCGACGACCTATCAAGATGATCTTTCGATCATTTCTAACTCCACAAATGCCTTCGGCTATCGGGCCGATGATCATGGAAATCTGGGTGCGGCGGGAACGGCCGTGGCGGTTGTCGCCAACGCGTTCTCCGGCAAGGGCATTATCACGGCCGTCAGCGATACGGATACTTTCAACTTCACGGTGGCGGCGGGAACTCTCAATTTGACCATCAATCCTGTAGTTTATGGGCACATGCTGGATCTGAAAGCCAGCCTGTATACGTCTGCGGGCACGCTTTTGAAGACGGTGAATGCCACGACGCTCACGGAGACACTTTCGGCGACGGTCTCGGCGGGCAACTATCGTCTGGTCGTTGCCTCGTCCGGGGGGTATGGAAACCTGGGCCAGTTTGCTTTTTCCGGGGCGCTAACGCCTTCTGCCACGGTCACGGTGGGTGCGCCGACGGCGCTTACCGCGGCAGTTTCGGGTAGCACGGTCAACCTAGCGTGGGCGGATAACGCCACGAACGAAACGTCGTACACGGTGGAGCGGTCCACCGATGGCGTCAATTTCACGGCATTGAAAGTTCTTGGCGCGAACATCAAAACGTATGCGGATACCACCACGGCGACGGGCATTGCCTACACATACCGCGTTTACGCCACCAGCGGCAGTGTCAATTCGGGAAAATCCAACAACGCCGCGATTACGCGTGCTCCGGCCGCCCCGGTGAATCTCACGGCTACCGTGGCCTCGACGTCGCAGATCAATCTGGCATGGTCGGATGTGACCGGTGAGACCGCGTACACGTTGCAACGTTCTACCAATGGTACTACTTACACAACTTTGGCCACGTTGACCGCGGGTGTACGCAGCTACAGCAACACGGGTCTTGCCGCGGGCACCAAGTACTATTATCGCCTGTATGCGTCGAATGCCGGAGGTACGTCGGC
>JBBRWV010000042.1:0-25761 GCA_038248985.1 Phycisphaerae bacterium | reverse complement strand
CCGGCGAAAAAGACGGTGCCGGTGATTGGGGCGTCGATGGAAGCCAGCGGCGAGGAGTTTGCGGCGATGATTGGGGAGTTGAAAAGAGCGGAAGGGGAGTTGGTGTTGCGCGTCGTCGTGCCACTGCGGGAGACGGCCGAGGAGGGGAGCGTAGAGATGCTGGGCAAGTATGTGGCCGATGCGGTGAAGCGGTGCAAGGGAACGTTGCGGGCCATTGCGCTCGTGCCGGAGTTGCCGGCGAATGGGAGATGGAATGACAACTTGATCAAGACGTATCGCGCGTATTACCTGGCGGCGGCGGAAGCGATGCGCAACGCGGACAAGACGATGGTTTTATTGGGCGCGGGCAATGCGCTGCAGACGATGAATCTTGTGCCGCAGCAACGGAACGGGACGAGTGGGGAGTTAGAACACGGTGTGGATGCGTTTGGCATTACGGATGCGGCGTGGGAATTGGCGTTGGTGAAGAGAATGGCGGCGGCGGAGAAGAAGCCAATTTGGCTGCTGCCGGCTTTGCCGGGGGAGAGAAATTCATCATCCACACCGGCGGCGGGGTTGGCGGAGGGTTTGCGATTTGTTGCGCTGCCACCGGCGAATGTGGATCGTGGAGCGACCGCGCATTTGCTGGGTGGAGCGGTGATGTTTCAGCGGGTGAAGCCGGACGGCGTGGCGTATGTGGCGGTGTTTCAGGGGGATGGTTACGCGGTGGCGGCGCTGGCGGGGTTGGGCGCGGGCACGCCAACGGATGTGGCATTTCCACAATTAGCGCAGGGTCGCGCGGAGGTGGAGGGGCTGGCGCGGGAATCGAAGGCAGAGAAGCCGACGCTGGTGGTGGCGGACGATGCGACCTCGATGCGCGTAGTGGATTTTGCGGGCAACAGTGTGGATTGTCGCCTGGGGGACGAGTTGCGCGTGCCGGTGGACAATCGGGTGATGTATTTGCTGCAGGAGGGGAATGCGGAGGATCTTTCAGCATTGCTGCGGACGGCGGAGCAGTCGCGGATTCCGACGTTTGAGCCGAGCGTGACGGTGGGGCAGGAAACGGAGGGGAAAGCGACGCTGCAGGTGCGGTTGCGCAATCTGTCGCCGGGGGAATTGGAGGGGAAGTTGGTGGTGTATGTGATGGACGAGGGCAAGGCGGTGGAGATCGCGCGCGAGAGTTTTGTGCCGGTGGGTGCGGGAAAATCGCTCGAGATGCCGGTGGTGATTTCGCGGGCGCTGGCGGTGGGGGCGGAAGTGGTGCTGGAGATCGAAGCGGGCAAGCAGCGGCAGCGTTGCGCGGTGCGGGTGGCCAGATAAACGACGTGGGGCTTCAGGGAGTTTTGCGTGCGCGGGCGTTTGCGGGTTCAATAGTTGGCGCATGAGTACGAATGTCCAAAGCAACGTGGTGGATCGCAAGGCGCTGGTGGCCGGCGTGCGTTCGGTCGTGGTGAAGATCGGGACCAACGCGCTGTCGGATGCGTCGGGCCATCTGGATACGGCGTTGATTGCACATTTTGCCGAGCAGGTGGCGGCGCTGGTGCAGCGCGGCGTGCGCGTGACGATGGTTTCAAGCGGGGCTATCGGAGCGGGGATGGCGGAGTTGAAACTGGCGAAGCGGCCGAAGGATTTGCCGATGCTGCAAGCGTCGGCGAGCGTGGGGCAGTCGATCCTGATGAATCTTTTTGCGGTGGCGTTTGCGCCGCATTCGCTGCATGTGGGGCAGATACTGATTACGCGTGGGGATTTTGAACATCGGGGGCGGTACCTGAATCTGCGGAATTGCATCGCGGCCCTGCATGCGAGCAAATGCGTGCCAATCATCAATGAGAACGACTCCGTGGCGATCGCGGAGATTAAATTTGGTGACAACGATTTGATCGCGGCGCAAGTCACCAATCTGTTGCGGGCGGATCTGCTGATTTTGCTCAGCGTCGTTGATGGACTGCTGGATGGGCAGGGGGTGACGATACCGGTCGTGCAGGATATGGACGATGCGGCGGGCAATGTCGATGATGACAAACGCAGCACGCGCGGCACGGGCGGCATGGGCAGCAAACTGCTGGCCGCGGGTACGGTGAAGACCGCGGGCGAACCGGTGCTCATCGCCAATGGCAAACGGCCGAACGTGATTGTGGATTTGCTCAACGGCGTGGAGACGGGGACGTTGATTGTGCCGGCGAGTCGCAAGCTTTCCAGCCGTTCTCGCTGGATCGGCATGACGGCGCGGACGAAGGGGACGTTGGTGGTGGATGACGGCGCGGCGAAGGCGTTGCGGGCCAACAAGAGTCTTCTGGCGAGCGGCATCGTGGCGACGCGGGAGGTGTTTGACGCGGGGGATGCGGTGCAGATCGTCACCGCCGAGGGCGTGGTCATTGCGCGGGGCCTGTCCAACTACACGCGCGATGAGGTGGAAAAAATCAAGGGCCACAAGAGCAGCGAGTTTGCCAAGTTGCTGGGCACGGACACGTATTATGATGAAGTCATCCATCGCGATGACCTGGTAATCGAGCACATCGTTTTGTGAATTTGCCGCAGCGGAAGGAGCACGCGCGGGCGTGCGTGCGTCGCTCGTCACGCGCGTAAACATTCGGTATACTCTGCCCCCTATGGCCGACGCATACACAGTCCTGGCGCGACGCTATCGCTCGCAGAATTTCGACGAACTCGTCGGGCAGGAAGCCGTCGCGCAGACCCTCAAGAACGCCATCCGATCCAACCGCGTCGCCCATGCGTTTCTTTTTACCGGCACGCGCGGCGTGGGCAAAACTTCCTCCGCCCGCATCCTCGCCAAGGCCATCAACTGCCCCCAACGCGGTGATGACGGCAACCCGTGCGGCATTTGCGAAACCTGCAAGGCCATCGGGCGCGGCGAGGATATGGATGTCATCGAAATCGACGGTGCGTCGAACAATTCGGTGGATCAGATTCGCGAGTTGCGCCAATCTGCGGGAATTCGGCCGTCGCGCTCGCCCTACAAAATCTACATTATTGACGAAGTGCACATGCTTTCCGGCGGGGCCTTTAACGCCTTGCTAAAGACCCTGGAAGAGCCGCCCGAGCACGTGAAGTTTATTTTCGCCACGACGGACAGCCACAAACTTCCGGCGACGATTGTTTCACGTTGCCAGCGCTACGATTTCAAGAACATCCCCACCAACCGCATTGCGGAGCATTTGAAAAAGATCTGCATCGATGAACAGATGCAGGCCGACGACGATGCAATTTATCGCATCGCCCGGCTGGGCAACGGCTCCATGCGCGATGCGCTGTCGATCCTCGATCGTGTGCTCTCGCTGGGCGAAAAACACATTACGGACAAGATCCTGGAAGATCTGCTGGGCAAGCCGCCGACGGCGTCGATTGGCGAACTGGTCAGTGCCATTGCCGAGAGCGACGCGGCTGCCGCCATCACGCGGGCGGACAAGCTTCTGGGCGATGGCATGGGCGTGGAGCAGGTTCTTTCGGAGCTCGTTGATTTTTTCCGCGGGCTGATGATCGTGGCCACGTGCGGTGACAAGACGGAACTGCTGGACGTGCCGGCGGATTCGCGCAGCATTTTTACCAATCTCACGGGCAAATTCGACGCCCCGACGCTGGTGCATCTGATCGCGCTTTGCGAAGCCACGATTCGCAATTTGAAGTCGTCGACGATGCATCGACCGCTGTTTGATGCACTGATCGTGCGACTGGCACTGTCAGAACAGTTTTCCTCGCTTCGACAACTGCTCGCTTCCCACCCGCAAAACGCGGGTCAAAAAAAAAAGTGACAGCGATGTAGCGCCGCCGCCTGTTTCCCCCGCGTCATCGGCCACTCCCCCGGCTCAGTCTGCGTCTATCCTTACACCCCCTGCCTCGCCGCCATCCCGGCAAAACTCTGATATCGACCCCGTCGCCGCGGCCGCCGTGCTGGGCGAAGCGCCTGCCCCCTCCGCCCAGGATTTCGATGCCGATGATGCGGAAGATTCCATCTACGAAGTCATGAAACAGAAGCTGATTGAGCAGCGGCAGGAACTCGAAACCCGCAACGCCCAGATGCGTCAGCAAGGACAGAGCGGCAGACCCGCCGCGCGGCCTCCGTCCACTTACGGTCGCCCCGCAACGGGGCCGGCCGCGCAGGGACCCGCCGCGCCGGTCTTCGAAAAAGTCACCGATTTCACCAATCTCATCAACGTGTGGATGGCCGCGCGCAAGCATTTGATCGCCACCGGCAGCAAGTA
Organism: Phycisphaerae bacterium; assembly: GCA_038248985.1. Lineage (GTDB taxonomy): Bacteria > Planctomycetota > Phycisphaerae > WQYP01 > WQYP01 > JBBRWV01. The sequence goes on along the minus strand of JBBRWV010000042.1, from coordinate 21,562 downwards.
CATCGAAACCACGCTGGGCCACGATGGAAAACTGGAGAGCCTCAGCCTGGTCACATGGGATGCTTCGGTTTGGATTCCGCCGCATCATTCCGCGTGGGCGAATGAAAAGGCGCGGGTCAAAATTGAAGAGTCGCTGCGGGCCGTCACTGGCAAGGGCGTACACGTGGCGTTTCATTGTCCCGACCCGGTGGCGGGCCAGGGAAGTGAAGGCGCGCGCTTTGCCCCTCCACCGCCCAACTCCGCGGGCGGCGCTGGGCAGCGTGTCGCGCCGGAAGTGGTGGACGCGGTGAAGAATCAACCCCTCGTGCGCGAGCTGATGAAGCGGCTCGACGCGTCGGTGGTGCATATCGAAGTCGCCGATAGCGGCGAATAGGCGACGTGGCCTTGTGAGTCGCCACTGGGTGTTTCTATTCTGCCGGCGAATACTTTACAATTCCGACGAATTGATTTGCATTGCCCCTACCTAAAAAGGATGCCCTCAATGATGGATGATCTGAAAGCGCTTTCGAAGTTGGGGCCGATGTTCGCCACTGCCCGCGAAATGCAGTCACGCATGAAAGAAATTCAGGCACGCATTCCGAGCTTGCGGGCGACGGCACAGTCGGGCGGCGGCCTCGTGACGGCCACGGCGGGCGGCTCCATGGAAATTATTTCCATCGTTTATGCAGAGGGTGCCCCATTTGCGGATCATGAACTGCTGGCCGACCTCACGCGTGCGGCCGTCAACCAGGCCTTGAAAAATGTGCAGTCCATGGCCCAGCAGGAAATGGAAAAAGTCACCGGCGGCATGGACATGGGCGCGATCCAGGGCATGTTCGGGCAGTAATTTTTGGGACCGTATCGATCATGGCCGCACCCAATCCGCACTACACTGAATCCCTTCGTAAGTTGATGGAATTGCTGGGCAAACTGCCCGGCGTCGGCTCGCGCTCGGCCGAGCGCATGGCGTTTCACCTGCTCAAATCCAACCCCGCCGATGCACTGGCGCTGGCCGACGCCATCCGCACCATGAAGGAGCAAGTGCGGCACTGTTCGATCTGCTTTAATCTGACCGAGACCGACCCGTGCTCCATCTGCACCGATACCACGCGTGACTCATCGGTGATTTGCATTGTCGAACAGCCCAAGGATTTGCTGCAGTTGGAATCCACCGGTGTCTACAAGGGCGTCTACCATGTGCTGCTGGGCCGCATCGCGCCGCTGGAAAATGTTACGCCCTCTGAACTGACCATCCCGCAATTGTTCGAACGCCTCCACTCGCCCGATTCTCCCGTGAAGGAAATCATTCTGGCGACCAACCCCACGATGGAAGGCGATGGCACCTCGCTTTATCTGCAGCAGGAAATTGCCCGCATCGCGCCGCAAATTTCACTGACGCGCCTCGCCCGCGGGCTCCCCGCCGGCGCGCAGATTGAATACTCCAACAAGGCGATTTTGGCCGATGCCATGAGCGGGCGAACGAAAGTTTGAGTGCTGCTTACGCAGATTCCAATGGCGTCACTTTTAACTCCGCCTTCGCTTCCGAAGACTGCTCCGCCATCGGCTTGGCCCGCCCGCTACGCCGCATCATTTCTTCCACCATTTCCGCGATTTTTTCGACACGAGCCACATCGCGCAGCCGCATGAACACCCCCCAGTCGTCCTCCCCCTTGAACAGATGATGCGCCACCACGCTGAGGCGTTCCACCGCGGCTTCATCCAGCGGCGGCTTGACCGGCACGCCTGCAACCTCACGACAGCGCTGCAGCAGTTTCTCCGCCCCTTCCGCCAGCGCCTTATTGCTGAGAGGCTCGCATGCGTCCACCCGTCCGCCATGCACGATAAACGGCTCCGCCCATTGCTTGCCCTTGCCTGGCTGCATCACGAGAAATGAAAAATCTTCCAGCCGCGCAAGGTGGTGATAGGAATCGCTCGTCGTGCTTTCCACGAGTACCGCGCGCTGCAGACGCTGCTTGATCCTTCCGGCCTTCTCGTATTGCTGATGGCCTGCCGCTTCGCGCATCGCGCCCTCCTGCGCGGCCCACCAGTGCCCGCGCGTCTCCCCCGTCATCCAGCCGAACGCTCCTTTCATCGCGGCGTGATACCAATCCATGCCGACACTGCCATCGCACGGCGCCGGGCACTTGCCCATTTCCTTATAGGCACACGCTTTCCCCAAAGGCACCTGCACCAGGATATTCTGATAGCGGCACAGGTCGAATAAATCCTGGGCGGTCTCAATCAATTTTCCCGCGGCGGTTTTGTCGCGTACCGGTCCTGCGTAGACACTAGCCGCATCTTCCAGATATTGCGTCCGTTCAAATTGCGGAAACTTCGCCGCCGCATCGAAAGCAATCCACCAGGTGCGCCGCTGCGCGATCATCTTTTTGTAGGTGAGCGGAAAAAGCATTCGTGCGGCCTGCACGTAAGCCAAGTTGGCGGCAAACGGCGAACACACCACGCGAAACCGCAGTCGGTCGCATAACTTGCCATAGTGAACCCGCTTGGTCCGCAGGTCCGGCGCATCATCGGCCAGCCGCCGCTTGAGCGCCGCGCGAAGATCGCCCACCGTGGCCAGCAGCACCGGCGTTTCGATTCCCCCAGCATCAGTTGTGCTGAGCAGGTACACCGCCATCTTCCCGGCAATATCGCTCCAAGCACATCGAGTTTCCAGCGTCTCGGCGGCGCGATCAATCGGCTGGCACTCCGGAAATAGATCGGTGATGTTTGCGGCATCGCTCATGCAGGCATTCTACTGGACTTTACACAGGGCATCGCCGCGCGGGAGGCCCCGATGAGCATGGCGGCACATTGTGCGGTTGGCCAAATCATCGATATCTGGAGCTATTATTGATCAAGTTGCCAACTGCCGTTTTGACAAACTCCCCCCTTGCGCCCCTCACTACTGCCAACCCGGCAGCAGCCGCAGAGTTTACATCGCTTAAATGAATTTATCGCAAATAACTGCCAAATATACACTTGCGCTCCGCTTGCCGCTGTGATTGGCCTCTGGCATCGCCGTTGCTCTACCCTCGTTGCGCCCCGTGCGTGGGCGGGCGGTGCCGCTATGGCCCAGCCCCCACGGCCATCGGCCTTCCAGAAAGGCTCACGCAAGTGATGTCCTGTTCCTATTTGATGCCCCAAGTTCGTGATTACTCACAAGGAGCTCCTAAAAATGGCCACCAAACTAATCTCGTTTGATGAATCCGCCCGCAAATCCCTCCTCGAGGGCGTCACCAAACTCGCCGCCGCCGTTAAATCCACCCTCGGCCCCCGCGGCCGCAATGCCGTGCTCGACAAGGGCTGGGGTTCCCCGACCGTCACCAAAGACGGCGTCTCCGTGGCGGAAGAAATCGAACTTTTCAACAAATTTGAAAACGTCGGCGCGCAACTCGTCAAAGAAGCCGCCAGCAAAACTTCCGATGTCGCCGGCGATGGCACCACCACCGCCACCGTCCTGGCCGAAGCGATCTTCAAGGAAGGCTATCGCAACCTCGCCGCCGGAGCCGACGCCATGGCCCTTGCCCGCGGCATCAACAAGGCCGTTACCGCCGTCTCGGAGAATCTCAAGAAAATGTCCAAGCCCCTCAATGTCGCGGATAAGAATGAAATCGCCAACGTCGCCGCCATCTCCGCCAACAACGATCGTGAAATCGGCAACATCATGGCCGACGCTTTCCAGAAGGTCGGCAAAGACGGCGTGATCACCGTCGAAGAAGGCAAAACCCTTGAGACGTACGTCAACGTCGTCGAAGGCATGCAGTTCGACCGCGGCTACCTCTCCCCCAACTTCATCACCGATCAGGACAACATGGTCGTCAACCTCGAAAAAGCCTACATCCTTATTTATGAAGACAAAATCTCCGCAGCCAACAAGCTCGTGCCCATTCTCGAAAAAATCCAGGGTGCCAAGCGTCCCCTGTTGATCATCGCCGAAGACATCGATGGCGAGGCACTCGCCACCCTCGTCGTCAACAAGCTTCGCGGCATCCTGCAAGTCGCTGCCGTCAAGGCCCCCGGCTACGGCGATCGCCGCAAGGCCATGCTGGAAGATCTCGCCACCCTCACCGGCGGCAAGGCCATCATGAAGGATCTCGGCGTGGAACTCGACAAGCTGACTCTCGCGGACCTCGGCCAGGCGAAGAAAATCGAAATTGACGGCGACAACACCACCATCATTGAAGGCTCCGGCAAGAGCGACGCCATCAAGGGTCGCATCGAGCAAATTCGCCGCGAAATCAGCACCACCACGAGCGATTACGACCGTGAGAAACTGCAGGAACGTCTCGCCAAGCTCGCCGGTGGCGTCGCCCAGATCAACGTCGGGGCCGCTACCGAATCCGAAATGAAGGAAAAGAAGGCCCGCGTCGAAGACGCCCTCCACGCCACCCGCGCGGCCGTGGAAGAAGGCATCCTCCCCGGCGGCGGCGTCTCGCTCCTTCGCTGCCTCAGCGTGCTCAACAACGTCAAGACCGATAGCGCCGACGAAAAGACCGGCGTTGAAATCGTCCGCCGTGCGTTGCAGGAACCCCTTCGTTGCATCAGCGAAAACGCTGGCGAAGAAGGTGCCGTCATCGTCAAGAAAGTATTGGCCGGTAAAGGCAACTATGGTTTCAACGCTCTGACGCTCAACTTTGAAGAAGACATGGTGAAGGCTGGCATCATCACCCCCACCAAAGTTGAACGCTCCGCACTGCAGAACGCGGCCAGTGTCTCCACCCTCCTCCTGACCACCGACGCCATCATCGTTGAAAAGCCCCAACCCAAGGGCGCAGGCGGCCCCCCGGGCGGCGGCGACCCCATGGGCGGTATGGGTGGCATGGGCGGAGGCATGGGCGGAATGGGTGGCATGGGTGGCATGGGCGGCATGATGTAAACTTAGGAACATCCACAGGCAATTGGTAACAGATTATCGCTGCCCTACCTACCAATTACCTAGAAAAAGTATATCGCAGGCGGCGATCAGACCTTTATACCTCAATATACACTCAGGAGTGAAATCATGAACATTCGTCCTCTCGATGATCGTCTCGTTGTCAAACAAGATGCCGCGGAAGAAAAAACCGCCACCGGCATCCTCCTTCCTGAAGGCGCCAAGGAAAAACCGACCCGCGGCAAAGTTATCTCGATCGGCCCGGGCAAGTTGCTTGATTCCGGCAGCCGCGCCCCCATCACCGTCAAAGTCGGCGATTCGGTTTACTACGGCAAATACGCCGGCACCGAAGTCAAAGTTAATGAAGAAAAATTCGTCATCCTTCGCGAGTCCGACCTCCTCGGCGTCATCGAAAAGTAAATTTGAACCACCTGGGCACCTGGACGCGAAGGCCTTCCCTTCTCCGTCTTACGCTTCGTGCCTTCGTGACTTCGTGGTTGAAATCACCTCTTTCACAGGAACAAAATCATGGCTGCAAAACAATTCATGTTCGATCAATCGGCCCGCGAAAAAGTTTTCAATGGCCTCCAGAAACTCGCCGGTGCCGTCAAGGTCACCCTTGGCCCCTCGGGCCGCAACGTGATCCTGCAGAAATCCTGGGGCTCGCCCCAGATCACCAAGGACGGCGTCACCGTCGCCAAGGAAGTTGAACTTCCTGATCCCTTCGAAAACATGGGCGCCAAACTCGTGAACGAAGTCGCCAGCAAAACCAACGATCAGGCCGGCGATGGCACTACCACCGCCACCGTCCTCGCTGAAGCCATTTACGCTGCCGGCCTCAAGGTCGTCACCACGGGCACCAACCCCGCCGTCATCAAACGCGGTATCGACAAAGCCGTCGAAGCCGCCGTCGAATCGATCAAGAATCAGTCCAAGAAAGTCTCCGGCAAGGACGATCTTCGCAAGGTCGCCACCGTCTCGGCCAACCATGACGCCGAAATCGGCGCCCTGATCGCCGACGCCCTCGACAAAGTCGGCAAAGACGGCGTCGTCACCGTTGAAGAAGGCAAATCGATCAAAACCGAAATGACCTTCGTGGAAGGCATGGCGTTTGACCGCGGCTTCCAATCGCCGTATTTCATGAACAATCCCGCGACCATGGAATGCGTTCTCGAAAACGCGTACATCCTAATCTATGAAAAAAAAATCAGCACGATCAGCGAGCTTTTGCCCTTGCTCAATAAAGTAGTCACTACCGGCAAGCCGCTCGTCATCATTTCCGAAGATGTCGAGAACGAAGCCCTGGCGACCCTGGTCGTCAACCGCCTCCGCGGAATCCTCAACATCTGCGCCGTCAAGGCCCCCGGTTTTGGTGACCGCCGCAAGGCCATCCTCGGCGACATCGCCACTCTCACCGACGGCAAGTTCATCTCCGAAGACCTCGGCACCAAGCTCGATGCCGTGGAGCTTTCCGACCTCGGCACCGCCAAGCGTATCGTGATCGACAAAGACAACACCACGATCATTGAAGGCGCCGGCAAGAAGAAAGATCTCGATGCCCGCGTTTCGCAGATTCGCCAGCAGGTGGAAAAAACCACCAGCGACTATGACCGTGAAAAATTGCAGGAACGCCTTGCCAAGCTGACCGGCGGCGTCGCCGTCGTCAAAGTTGGCGGCGTCACTGAAACCGCCATGAAAGAAACCAAATTCCGCGTCGATGACGCACTTCACGCCACACGTGCGGCCGCTGAAGAAGGTATCGTCGCCGGCGGCGGCGTCGCTTTCCTCCGCGCCATCGCAGCCGTTGACGCCGCCAAGAGCAAGGCTCGCGGCGAAGAAAAGTTCGGCTTTGACATCATCCTGTCCGCCCTCCGCGCTCCCACCCGTCAAATCGTGGAAAACGCCGGCGAGGACGGCAGCGTCGTCGTCGATGACATCCTCGCCAAGGAAGGCTCCTACGGGTACAACGCCGCCACCGGCGAGTACGGCGATATGTTCAAACTCGGCATTGTGGACCCCGCCAAAGTTGCCCGTTCCGCACTGCAGAACGCGGCGTCGGTCGCTGGCCTCCTGCTCACCACCGATGTCCTCATCACTGAACTTAAAGATGAAAAAGAACTCATCAACGGCGCCTCCAAGTAAGCGCCGTGAAATAGGTAATCGCACCAAGCCCAGGGATTGCCACCCCTGGGCTTTCTCATGAATGAGTGCATAGAATGAGTGCTGAGTATGCCCACCGCCAAACGCGACTATTACGAAGTCCTGGAGATCACCCGAACCGTTACGGTCGAGGAGATCAAAAAAGCCTATCGCAAGGCCGCACTCAAGTTTCACCCCGATAAAAATCCCGGCGATAAAGACGCCGAGCACCGCTTCAAAGAGTGCGCAGAGGCTTACGAGGTTCTTTCCGATCCGGATAAGCGCTCACGCTACGATCAGCATGGCCACGACGGTCTTCGCGGCACGACCATGCACGATTACTCCAACATGAACACGTCCAACATTGAGGACCTTTTCTCCGCCTTCTTTGGCGGCGATGCCTTCGGTCGCGGTCGTCAGCGCGCCGGTGGCGGTCGCACAGCGCGTGGCTACGATCTTGAAACACAAGTGCAGATCACGCTGCAGGATGTCGCCAAAGGGTGCGAACGCGAAATCGATTTCACCCGCCAGGATACCTGTAAAACCTGCGGTGGAAATGGCGCCAAACCCGGCACCAAGCGTGTCGCCTGTCGCACCTGTGGTGGCCGCGGCCAAGTCGCGCAACGCGGCTTCGGCGGCATGTTTCAGATGGTTTCGACTTGCCCCCATTGCCTCGGCCAGGGCAGTACCGTTGAAGCCCCATGCCCCGATTGCGATGGCGCCGGCAAGGCCCCCAAAAAATGCAAAGTCTCCGTGAAAATCCCCGCCGGCATTCATGACGGCCAGGCCGTCCGCGTCCGTGCCGAGGGCGAACCCGGCGACCAAGGCGGCCCCAGTGGCGACCTCCACGTCTATGTCCGCATCAAAGAGCATCCGTTCTTCGTGCGCGACGAAGACAACCTCGTCATGCAGATGCCGATCACGTTCTCCCAGGCCTCGCTCGGGGCGGATGTCGAAGCACCCACCCTCTTCGGAAAATCCAATCTTCGCATCCCGCCCGGTACCCAGCACGGCGAAGTCGTAACGCTCAAACACATCGGCCTCCCCAGCCTCCGCGGCGGCCCTACCGGCCATCAACTGGTGCAGGTGTTGATCGAGGTTCCCAAAAAACTGACCAAAAGGCAGGAAGAGATCCTTCGTCAATATGCGGAGACTGAAGACGCCCATGTCCTTCCTGCCCGTAAGAGTTTCTTTGATAAACTCAAAAGTTACGTAACCGGTGAAACCCCGGATGAATCATAAATCCTTCAACTAATTGCTTGCCGACACACTGGCTATTCGAGGTGAAAAATGTCTGAAGAGATCAATCCAGAAGAATCCGTTGAACCGCTATCGCCGGACAACGGCCCCATCCCGATTGTTTCCGCCGATGCTGAGCGTGAGATTGCCGAGCTCAACACCAAGCTGGCCCGTTGGCAGGCCGATTTTCAGAACCTTCAACGTCGCACCGCCCGAGAAGTGCTCGACGCCCGCCAGAACGCCGACGCATCCTTTGCCAAATCCATGCTTCAGGTGCTCGATCATTTTGACATGGCGCTCGCGGTCGACCCTGCAAAGATTGACGCGACGGCCCTGCTGAATGGCGTCAAGATCACTTATGATGAACTCAAAAAAGTTCTCGCCGCCCGCGGCATCGAGTCTTTCGACCCCACCGGCGAAACCTTCGACCCCCACTTGCACGAAGCCGTGATGCAGGAAGCCGCCGCCAACACCACTCCTATGACAATCATTCAAACTTTCCAAGCGGGCTACAAAATCGGCGACCGCATCCTCCGCCCCGCCAAAGTCAAAGTCAGCATGTGAATAAATTGTTCAGCATCATGATCTACATCGCTCGCAGGCCTATCGAGCTATCTAGCAACTTACCATTTAACGAACCGAGCAACCATGCCAACCTATGAATATCTATGCAGTGCCTGCGGCCACAAGTTTGAAGAGTTTCAAACCATGTCCGCCAAGCCCACCGTTATCTGCCCCAAATGCAAAAAACGCAAAGTGAAAAGGCTCATCTCCGGCGGTTCGGGTTTCATCTTCAAGGGCTCCGGTTTTTACATCACCGATTACCGCTCCGATGCTTATAAATCCTCCGCCAAAGCCGATGTCGCTCCCACCGCCGCCCCCGCCAAGACGGATGCTGCCGCATCATCCGCATCACCCGCATCTTCCACCACGCCGGCACCCGCTGCGGCACCAGGCCCAGCCGCTGCGAAGTCTGAACCCAAAGCGTCATCCCACGCCGCAAAAAAATCGAAATAATCTCACGCCCTGCTAAAATGAGTGCATGAATACTCCACCCAAAAAAATCGGTACCGATGAACCGCTCTTCAAATGCCCCATTTGCAAGGCTTTCCTGCCCAATACGTCCGTTACGTCATTCCCCTTTTGCTCCGATCGCTGCCGCTTGATTGATCTCGGCAAATGGCTCGATGGCAGCTACACCACTTCCCGCCCAATCGATCCCACCGGCAACGATGAAGACATCCAACACCAGCATTGATGCCGTTCGCTCGGTTACCCCAACAGCGTATCGGCAATCGCCAAAGTCCCAAAAATAAGCCCGATCAATCCATTGGCGGTCATGAAGGCTATATTGATGCGGCTGATATCCTTCGCGGAAACCAAGGCCTGTTCTACCATCAAGAGCACCACCGCCGCGGTGAAGCCTACCCAATACAACGCGTGAAATCCGCCAGTGATTCCCACCGCACAGAACAACCCCACCGTCAATCCATGACACGCCCGCGAAATCCCTATCGCGCGCCTTCGGCCAAACCGCACCGGAATCGAATTCAGCTTCTCCCCGCGGTCAAAAGCGTCATCCTGCAGCGCATACAAAATATCAAAACCCGCCACCCACATTGCCACCCCCGCACCCAGCAGAAAAATCGTCACAGACTTCGCACCCATCCATTCAACCCTTGGGGGCGCGATTGCAATCCATGCCGACACCGGCGCCAAGCCGAGCGATATTCCCAGCCAAAAATGGCATCCCCACGTGAAGCGCTTGGTAAAAGAATACATCCCCAGCCATGCCAGCACCGGCAACGCAAAAATCAACGGCCACACATTTCCGTACACAAAAAGGAACCCGGCCGTCACGATCAAAAACAGAACCACGCATAACCCCAGCGTCGCCCGCATGAACCGCACCGACACCGCGCCCGTCACCGATGGCCGCTTCGCCGTCCGCGGATTCGCCGCATCGAACTTGCGATCCACCAGGCGATTGACCGTCATCGCCCACGTGCGCGCCACCACCATCGCGGCGACAATCAAACCCAAACGCCCCCACCCTGGCCAGCGCTCGCCTATCACACGCGATGCCCAAAAAGTCGAAATCAACGCGAAGGGTAACGCAAAAACAGAATGTGCAAACTTGATCAAATCGAGGAACGTCGCCACGCGCGAACGCGCCGGCCCGGCCCCTGCTAATCGTTGCTCGCTCATGCTCATTCGCCCAGTGTCGAGGCTGGCGTCACAAGTTTCAAGCCCGCCGCGCTCACGCCTTGCACATGCCCCCGCACCTGCGGAAAAAACGCGGCATACGCGGCATGAAAGAAGTCGGCATGCGTTCGCAGATCATCGACCGCCGGCGCCAGCTCGACACCATGCCGCAGCCGGGCCGATAGCCGCGAAAGTGCCAGCGCGATCCCCTCCAGCGTCGCATACGTATTGAACCAGTCATCCGCGATCAGCGCGCACACCGCGTAGTGCGCCCGCTCCGGAAGCACCGGCAGATGTCCCCGTAAAACCGCATACGTTCCCGCCACAAAATCCCGTCGCGGCAACGCACTATACAGCTCCCACCGCGCCGCCAAACAATGGTCGAAAAAGATATCCACCAACACCTCCGCATACCGCCCCCAGCGCTCACTCAACAACGCGCTGCATTGCCCCATCAACTCATGCGTATCCATAAAAACATCAATCCGCCCATGCAACCACATTCCCTTTTGCACCGCCTCCGGCATTTCCAGCCGCGCTCGCCCCTTGATCCAGTCCGCCACCACGTTGCCTACCAGCACGCCCGGTTCATCGGGAAATGGCGGCGTCAGAAGAGCGTGAGAAAGTAAATTCATGCAATCAGTTTAGCTCGCCGGGCGTCAACGTTCGCCTCGACGAATGAACCACCCGCCAAATATGGACGCCTTCGCCGATGATTGAAAAAATAATCCTGTAATTTTCCACGACCTGCTGTCGCATCTCCACGGATGTCTTTGTCGATACTAAACGCGACAGGACACCGTTTGGGCAACTGCGCCAGTCCCAGTATTGCGGCTTTCAATCGCTGATAGACCCGCTCCGGCGCCTCCCCTGAATCCTCGCCAATATGCGCGTAGATTTCGTCCCTATCGGCGATTGCCCAGCTGTGTACCTCGATGGTGAATATCATGCTCGTTTCTTTCTGCGCGCGGCGAATTTCTTCTCCAATGCCGCAAACACCACATTTGCCGGCACGCCCCCTCCGCGCTTCGCCTCTTCAATTCCTTCTTCCAGTGATTTTATCAACCGCGTCTCTTCGGCATCGTCGGCCAACTTCTGAAACACGTCTATGTTCATCATCACCAGGCGGGCTTCGCCGTTGATCGTTAGAATCTCCGGCTCGTCCGTTCCTTCCAGGCGCTTCACGTGCGCCTTGGCATTACGCACAAAATCAGATACGGGGCGGATATTTTTCAAAGAAAACATGATTTTCTCCAACAGTTAATTTTCTGCCTTAAGCATGATAATTAACTACATGCCTCCATGGCAAGCCTATTTTGCTTCCTCTTCCGCACGCCCCGCTGCACCCGCCAGCCCACTCTTCCCACCCCAACGCTCATGCAACCCATGCTCCACATTCAGCAAATCCAACACCCGTCCCACTATCATATTCACCACGTCATCCACCGTCTGCGGCAAATTGTAAAACCCCGGATTCGCCGGACATATAATCGCCCCCGCCTCGCACAACGCCGTCATGTTCCGCAATTCAATCAACCCCAAAGGCATCTCCCGATGCACCACCACCAGCCGCCGCCGTTCCTTCAGCACCACCTGCGCCGCGCGCGAAATCAAGTTGTCCCCCAACCCGTGCGCCAACTCCGCCAGCTTATTGTTCGAGCACGGCACCACCACCATCCCCTCGGTCTTGAAACTCCCCGACGCCACGCACGCCCCCACATCCTTATACGGCAGCAGCGTTATCCGATGATCCGCCCGCCCCGCCAGCACCGCCAAATCCAATCCCCCGCCGCTCTCAATCCCCAACTCCTCATGCAGCAGCCGCCGCCCCATCGGCGAAACAATCAGCAGCACCTCGATGCCCTCATCCGCCACCAGCACCTCCAGCAGTCGCTTTGCATACACCGCGCCCGACGCCCCCGTTATCGCCACAATAATTCTCTTACGACTCATCATGCGGTCCTCGTCTTGCAATGCGAACTATCAACGTCGCCCCCAATATCAATCCCGCCGCCACAAACAATGCGGCCCATCCCATTTGCCCATGCCACCATTCTACGCCTCCCATTCCCAGCAAGCCCGCCGAAATCAGACCGTCCGCCCACTGCGGAAACTTCAGCGATTTCTTACCGCCCGTCAGCATGACCGTCCTCATCCATCAGTTCACTTCCTCTTCTTTCAGGTAGGATCGCTCCACCGTCGCATGTTGATTGAACCAGTCATATATCGTCGCATGATTCAAAAAATCGCCCCCATACTTCGCCTGCAACTCCTCCGAAAAATCCCGCCCCACGCAATCACGCAGATGATCCAGCAACCCCATCGATGCAAAAAACCACGTCGGCTTCACCAAATCCGGCAACCCCACTCCGTAATGACTCACCCGCTCCGATCCGAAAATGTCCGCGCAATGTTTGCATCGCCAGTCGCATCGCACCACGTGCCGCAGAATCTTTTCTCCGCTGCGCCTCAAAGTTTCACGCCCTTGTAGCACACGCAAATGCCACACGTCAGCGGCCGCGCCACTATCGCCCCAAACCCCGCCCCCTTCATCCGCTCCTGCATCGCCTCCCGCGAAATAAACGTATTCACCGACTCCGGCAAATATTTGTACGCCCCGCTCCGATCCCCTGAAATCAGCGTCGCCGTGATCGGCATCACCTTCCGAAAATAAAAGTTGTAAAACCCCCGCAACAGAAAATTCGTCGGCAATGAAAACTCCAGGATAATCAGCCGCCCACCCGGCCGCAGCACCCGCCAAAATTCCTCAATCGCCTTCCCCCAGTCCGACACATTCCGTATCCCAAACGCAATCGACACCACATCCGCCGATCCATCCGCCAGCGGCAGCCCCATCGCATCCCCCTGCACAAACCGCGGCCGCGTTCCCCCGCGCTGCTCCGCCTTCTGCCGTGCAATCGGCAGCATCTCATACGTAAAATCAATCCCCATCACCTCGCCCGCGCTCGCTTTCGTCTCCCCCCTCACCGCGCGCAGCCGCTTCGCAAACTTCAGCGTCAAATCCCCCGTCCCGCACGCCACATCCACAATCGTATCCCCCGCCTGCACCGCCCCCATTTTCACCGCCACACTCCGCCAATACTGATCCATACCCATCGAGTGCAAACGATTGTTCAAATCGTAAGAAGGCGCAATCGCCGAGAACATCCGGTTCACCCGCGCCGCCTTGTCCACCACCGTATGCGGGCTCGTTAATAGCGGTTCCGTCCACGCCGCCTCGCGCGAATCCCCCGCCGCATTCTCCGGACTCTTGGTTGTCACAGTCGCCATGTTTCAATAAATCCTGAAAGAGATGAAAGTATAGCACATCGGCCCACCCGAGAGAAACGCCGCTCTACGTAATGATTCCCTCCCACTTCCCGGATAGACTCCCTCCTTTGCCCTGAAGGAACCTTCCCCATGCGCACCCTCCAAATCGCCAACGTCGCCTACAACCCCAACCTCACATCCCCCGCCGGCGTCCTCCTCATCGCCGGCCCCTGCGTCATTGAATCTCTCGACATGTGCCTCCGCATCGGCGAGTCCATCGCCCTCTCCGCCCGCAAACTCGGCCTCCCCTATGTCTTCAAAGCCTCCTTCGACAAGGCCAACCGCTCCAGCGTCAACTCCCCGCGCGGCCTCGGCCTCGACGCCGGCCTCAAAATCCTCGACCAGGTAAAATCGCAACTCGCCCTCCCCGTCACCACTGACATCCACGAATCCCACCACGCCGCACCCGTCGCCCAAGTCTGCGACATCCTCCAAATCCCCGCCTTCCTCTGCCGCCAGACCGACCTCCTCGTCGCCGCCGCACACACCGGCAAAATTGTCTCCATCAAAAAAGGCCAGTTCCTCTCCCCACCTGAAATGTCCAACGCCGTCGAAAAAGTCCAGGCCTCCGGCAACCCCCATATCATGCTCATCGAACGCGGCACCTTCTTCGGCTACAACCGCCTCGTCAATGACTTCACCGGCATCCCCCAAATGCAGGCCCTCGGCATCACCCCCGCCAACCCCCACGGCACACCCGTCATCATGGATGCCACTCACTCCACGCAACTCCCCGGCGGCCTCGGCACCTCCACCGCCGGTCAACGCCAGTTCGTCCCTCTCCTCGCCAAAGCCGCCGTCGCCTCCGGCGCCAACGGCCTCTTCATCGAAGCCCACCCCACTCCCGAAAAATCCCCCTCCGACGCCGCCACCATCTACCCCCTCGATCAACTCGAAAAACTCCTCGTCCAATGCCTCGCCATCCGCGCCGCCTCCCTAAACTCCTGAAAATCCCCCACACCGTCGTGTGAATCTCCCAACTTTCACCTTGATATATTCCATCACCAACCTCAAAATCACCCCTCGCGCCATCGGCCTCATGCCGCAGGAAGATCGCAAAACGTCCATGAAGGATGGGACCACGGCCTTAAACGGGTCCGCGAAATTGCCGAACGCCTCCTTGCCGCACGCACCAAGTAGCAGAAATCTTCCATTCTGTTTCTAAAGATAATCTTGCCGCGCCCCGCCCACGCAACCTACGATGCCCAACCAGTCCCCGGGAGACGCTCCGCCTACACCACCTCGCCCCCCATTTGCAAACCACCCCGCACCACGCCACACTACGTGAATTCCTTTTCACGGAGCCTCCCATGCTCTCAGAACGCTACCGCAATACCATCGTCGGCCTCACCATGCTCCTCACCCTCGTCGGCGTCATGTTTGGCATCTTCCTCCTCGGACGCTTCCCCTTCGTCCCCGGCATTGCCACCTACCCCATCACCCTCAACGCCGCCCACGCCAACGGTCTCATGCCCGGAAACAAAGTCGACTTCAACGGCGTCGATGTCGGCACCGTCGCCTCCGTCTCCCTCGCCACCGACCCCACCACCCGCCTCTCCAAAGTACAGATCGTCCTCACCATCAACGGCAGCCAGAAAATCCCCGACAACGCCTCCGCCTTCCTCGGCAAACAAACCATCGGCACCGCCTACGTCTCCCTCTTCTCCGACAAACCCGCACCCAAATTCCTCCCCACCGATGGCACCGCCACTCTCAAAGCCTCCTCCGCTGACTCCGGCATCATCCCCAAGCAAGTCGTCGACGACATCACCTCCCTCAAACTCGAACTCGACGGCCTCTCCCGCGATGTCCGCAAAGTCGCCACCGATCTCCACGTCCTCCTCGACTACACCACCCCCGAGCAAATCGCCGCCGCTGATCCCAATGACCCCAAACGCCCCAAAGAAAATATCTCCACCGTCGTCATCCGCCTCAACCGCGCCGTCGCCTCCATCGAAACCCTCGTCGCCGATCCGCAAATCACCGGCAACGTCAAAACCATCATCCAGAATATCGCCGACAGCTCCGCCCAACTCAAAACCACCCTCCAATCCATCAACACCACCGCCCAAAACGCCGACACAGCCCTCTCCGAAATCGGCGGCACCGCCAAAAAACTCGGCGACGCCGCCACCCAGGCCTCCGCCACCATCGGCACCACCGAAAAACAAATCCTCCTCGTCTCCACCAAACTCGTCGATACCCTCGACTCTCTTGAAAAAGCCACCCAACTCATCGCCAAAGGCGAAGGCACCACCGGCAAACTCATCAACGACCCCCGCCTCTACGACTCCCTCCTCGACCTCTCCAAATCCCTCAAATCCACCACCGATGACCTCAACCTCCTCCTCCGCAAATGGAAAGACGAAGGCGTCAACCTCAAATTGAAATAACCAACCCTCTCCAGTGGCCGCTCTCATTTCAACCACCCCTGAAAGAAATTACCCATGTCCGCCACCGTCCCCACCGCCGGCCAATCCGAATCCGATGTCCTCGACGTCCGTGCCGCTGTCTGGAAAAAACGCCCCCTCCTCCGTCAAATCTACAACCACTACTTCGCCGAAATGATCCAACACCTCGCCACCCCCACACCCAACCACTTCGGCACCATCCTCGAACTCGGCGGCGGCTCCGGTAACTTCAAAGAATTCTTCCTCCATCATCACCCCAACCGCGCCACCCTCATCTGCTCCGATATCGTCCCCACCCCTCACTGCGATCTCGCCGCCGACGCCCTCGCCCTCCCCTTCCCCGATAACTCCCTCGACAACATCCTCATGCAGGACGTCCTCCACCACATCCCCTTCCCCCTCCGCTTCTTCGCCGAAGCCCAACGCACCCTCCGCCCCGGCGGCCGCATCGTCATGACTGAACCCTACATCTCCCCCTTCTCCCGCCTCGTCTTCAAACTCGCCCACCCTGAACCCGTCATCACCTCCATCCCCCTCTTCGCCAACCCCCCCGACGCCGACCCCTGCCCCTTCCCCGGCTCCGGTGCCTTCGCCAGCAACCAAGCCACCCCCACCCTCCTCTTCTTCCGCTATCGCGCCCAATTCTCCGCCCGCTTCCCCCATCTCCAAATTCTCCACCGCCTCCGCCGCTCCTGCTTCGTCTACCCCCTCTCCGGCGGCTTCTCCGGCCCCAAACTCCTCCCCACCTGCGCCGAACCCCTCGCCTGGATGTTCGAAAAACTCCTCACCCCGCTCGCCCCTCTCCTCGCCTTCCGCCTCCTCGCCGTCCTCGAAAAAAAACCGTAACCCGCCCCGCCTCCTCCCCTCGCCCTTCTACCGCGCCGTCAACCCTTCATACATGTCACACACCCGCCGCGCTGAATCCTCCCACGTCAGCAGCCGCACTTCGCTCTTCCCCTCCTCGCGCAATGTCTGACCCAAACTCGGATGCCGCAGCACCGCCACAATCTTGTTCGCCAAATCCTGCGTGTCCCAAAAATCCACCTTCAACACATGCCGCAGCAACTCCGCCACCCCGCTCTGCTTGCTGATAATCACCGGCACATCGTGGTTCATCGCCTCCAAACTCGCCAATCCAAACGGCTCGCTCAAACTCGGCATCACATACACATCCGCCACCTGCAATACCTTCTCCACCTCCCGCTTCTTCAAAAAACCCGTAAACACCACATGCCGTGCTATCCCCATCTCCTCCGCTGACCCCATCAACGCCTCCGCCATCTCCCCGCCTCCCGCCAGCACAAACTTCACCCGCTTCTCCACCTCCAGCACCTTCCGCGCCGCCTGTAAAAAATAATCCGGCCCCTTCTGCTCCGTCAGCCGACCCAAAAACAGCACCACCCGATCCGCATGACGCTTCTCGCTCCCTCCCTGCAACGCCCCACGCTCCCCACTTCCCGCAATAGCAGTGGGGGGGGTGGGGGGGTGAGACCCAGCAGACCCCACCCCCTCCGTCGCCTGCGCCGCCGCACTGTAAACCACCTGTATCTTCTGCGGATCCACCCCGTACTTCTCAATCAATTGCGTCTTCATCAAATACGAAACCGCAATCACCACATCCGCCCCGTGCATCCCCTCATGCTCCACCCCCATGATCGCCCCATTCGCATTCCCCCCCGCACGATCCAACTCCGTCGAATGCATCTGCACCACCAGCGGCACACCATGCTCCTCCGCCACCGCCATCGCCGCCTCAAACGTCATCCAGTCATGCGCATGCACCACGGAAAACTTTTCCTTCCGCCCAATCCCCATCGCCAACTGCGCATACCGTTTCGTCTCTTCAAACAAATCATCAATATAATTCGACTTCGCGCTCTCCCCCGCCTCCGTCACCCGCGCCGGCTGACCCACTTCCCCACTCGCTCCCGCCGCAATCGCCCGCTCCGCCCACCGCTCCACCACCCCCGATGTCGTCCCCGCCTTCGCCACCCCATGCCCCGCCGCCGCCCCATACGCCGCCTCCGCCCCCGCCGCCACACGCATCTGCTCCACATGCTCCAGATACACCTGGTGATACTGCCGCGCCGTCAAGTACGGACTCAACAACACATCCAGCGGCCGCAACTCCACACTCCGCCGCACCACCCTTACCTCCGCACCCTCACCACTCACACCCCTCGACCCCTCGGGCACCGTATACGGCAAAAGCATCTCCACCCCTTCCCC
The DNA here is from genome assembly GCA_038248985.1 of Phycisphaerae bacterium. Classification (GTDB taxonomy): domain Bacteria; phylum Planctomycetota; class Phycisphaerae; order WQYP01; family WQYP01; genus JBBRWV01. Next base: position 3,157 of record JBBRWV010000042.1, on the reverse strand, counting down.
CATTTCCTTCCCCGCGCCCTCATCACACGCCTCTTCCTCCGCCGCATGTTCCACCGCCGCCATCAGCGCCCGCTGCACCTCCCCAATCCCCACCGCCGCTATCGTCTTTCTCTCCACGCTCGCCTGCGGCACCGCCGCCTTCCCCGACGCCGGCCGCGGCAACACATACAACACATCCACCCCATGCCCCACCAGCGCCTTCGCCAGCCCATAGCTCGCCACCCCGGCCCCACTCGCATGGTCCGTTCGCGCATCCCAGCCCAGCATGAATACTTTCACCGCTTAACTCCCGATTCAATCGTCCTCACTATCGTACAACCCCTTCCGTCTGTCAAAATTGCCACCCCCTCGCCCCCGCAAAAATATCCATAATCTTAAAACGGGGTCAACGCCCACCCCCTTCCTGCGCCCGCTTCATCTCCCGAAATTCTCCTCCCCCAAAAAGAGCAGCCCCAGCGGATACTTTCCCGCTAGGGCCTGCCCAATGAGGATCAAGTGGTAGAGATTTCGTTTACTTGCGACGACGACCCAGGAGGGCCAAACCACCCAGTGTCAGCAAACCCAGTGAAGCCGGTTCCGGAATGGAGATTGCATCCACGGTAATGCCGGCCAGGCCGGGGTTCGACGTACCCGAGGTGGCGGTCCCGGAGATGGTGAACACGTCGCCGGAGACGGCGTTCTTCAGGTCGAAGAAGTAGAAGTCGTTATCATGGTTGATATTGGTTGCGAGGCCGGTGAAACTCACCGTGCTTGCGAGCGATCCGCCCGTGCCCACCGTCGTGTGGGTGACGGTAAATGCGTCGACGTCAAAGGGAGAACTGGTGCGGTTGTCGTTGAAGATGCCGATGCGCACGCCAAATGTCGGCAGCCCGGTACCGATCGTCAATACGACGAGGTCCGCCGTTCCGCCATTGGCAGTTCCCTTGTAAGTGTTTCCGCTTTGCACATCAGCGACCGAGACGCCGGGCGTCAAAGTCGGGTTGTCGATAGCGGTGTTCGTGGTCAGACTCTGGGCGTCGGTCCCAATGGTTCGAGTAATCGTGAGGTAAGTGGGTGGACTGATGATGCCGGCGGGGTCAATTCCACCAGGTGGGTAGAAATAATTGCCGGAGCCGGTATTCACGGCTGCAAAGTAATACCCGGCGGTACCCAGCACGTTATCGCCGTCAGCATCCAAGGTTTTGGTGACGGTGGTGGTGCGGATGCCAGCGCCGATGCCGAGTTGGCTGCCGACGTTAGTGATTACCGCCGCTTGCGTCGAGGCGATTCCAGAGAACATCGCTGCTGCGGCAATTGCGGCCGCCATCACACGAGTACCCATCTTCGATTTGCTGGTCTTGGTCATCTTTACTACTCCCGAGAAAGAGAAATTACACACCGCCTCATCGCCACGCAATGGGCTGGTGTGAACGAAATCGTTGGTAACTTCTGCCCGTGCGGTCCAACCTATCGCTAGAACACCCGCGCAAAAGCCTCTCTCTCAGATGGACTTCCATCCATAATTGCGGCCACTCAAGTAAGTGCCGCACCAGCGCGTCAATACCCGCGCTGCGTTTTTACTTCACGAGACTTTCAAACCGCCTCACCCTAGCAGTGGCGTTTGATATATCACGTTTTCATATATCAAAGCATAACCCCAAAATCTTCGCTGTCAATTTTTTTCTGAAAAAATGCTGGACTCGCCGCGCCGACATGCCGTTACAACAACCGTCAAAAGTACCATAACTTCTTAAATCAAGCGGATTTAGAAACAATTAGCCCGGAGCCGGCCGATACGGTGGGGAAGTGCTGAGTGCGCACCCGGCTCGTCGGAGGCGGCACTTCACCACGCCCTTGAATATCGAGAATCTCCACCAAAGTCATAAGAAGTTGCTGCATATCGAAGCCGAACCACGCCACCGGCACGTGCGTGGCCGGCAGCAGGGGATAGTTGCAGTGCCCAACAATCAAAATGTCCTCGGGAACTCGCAGCCCCACGTCCACGATGCCCGCGGTGGCTTGCTCAACCAAGTTGTCGTCCAGGATCAGCAGCCCGTTGGGGCGATCTTTCGGGGCGGCGGCCATTAGCAGGCGGACGCTCTGACGCGCGCTTTGGGGACGCGCCGGGTCCGTCGCCTGCACCCAGTAAGGGTGAATCGTCAGCCCCCGCTCCTCCGCCTCCACCGGCATGCCTTGAAGGAAAATCGGAATGTTGAGGAAGTGCGGCACCATCAAAAGAGCGACGCGGGTGTGCCCCTGAGACTTAAGGTAGTCCAGACCGCGCGAAGGTTCCCCGTGCAACGCCACCGATGGAATGCCCAGCACGGGGGCGTCGGCAATCGCCACGCGGGAAAGCCCCGGCTTTTCCACCAAGGGCGTTCCCTGCAGGTTGAAGGGGGGCGTCGCGAAAATCAAACCGCTGAAGCGGTCGTTTTGTAGATCGGCCAGAGATTTGCGGTATTCCAGTTGCTCGCCGATCCCTTCGTTACCGTAGCAAATGGAGATTCGGCGGCGGGTGATCTTTCCGACTTCCGCCGCTTGCCCGGCAAGCGCTTTCCAGTAGAGGGGCCACGGTCGGTTGGGTTCATCGGGATACGGGAAGACCAGGCCGTAGTGTTCCGCAGGGGGGATTTCCGCAGCGACGAACGTGCCGCGTCGTCCCAGAGAATAGACATAGCCTTCATCGGTGAGGAGATCGAAGACCACCTGCATCGTAACGGGGGTGGTGCTAAATGTTTGGCCCAGTTCGCGCCGCGTAGGCAGGCGGGACCCTAGGGGAAACGTGCCCTCAACAATCATAGCGCGAAGCTGCCGGGCGATTATTTCCGACACCCCTTTATTCGTCTGTGATTTGGGCGCCATTGCGTAGCATTCCTCCAGCCAAGAGAACGTTCAACCGTAGAATAGCCGCAGAGCGGAAAAATCGGTAATTGCCGCGGCATGATTCTTCCTCGAGCGGGGCCGCGCCCATCGGCGCCTTCGCCCGCGGCGGCCTGAGGAGTTGGATTTTGGAGTTGGATTTTGGAAACCGAATCCCTGCGCTCATTCTCGGCTGTCGGAGGGAATGTATCAATGCCGCTTTCGGCCGTGCCCTGAAAAACGGGAGGGCGCGCGTAAAAAACCCCCGCATCATTTCGGATGCAGGGGCTATTTTGTTCCACCAATCGTGCGCGAAAAT
>JBBRWV010000041.1:0-26097 GCA_038248985.1 Phycisphaerae bacterium | reverse complement strand
CGAAGCGTCGGGCACCCTCGCCCAAGGGCAAATCCCCCAAGTCCCTGAAAACCGGAAAGCGGCTGCCAGTGACCCGCAAACCGCAAAACGGGTCCGCGCGCGTCGTGGTGCAAGCCAAAAACCTCAAAACGGCTCCAAAAAACCCCCCCCCGGCGCGTCGGGGGGGGGGGGGGGGGGGGGGCGGGGGGGGGCCCCCCCGGGGGCCCCCCGCGGGGTTCGGGGGGTGGAAGCCCCTTAAATGAGGGGAAATGGCCCTCAAAAATGGTGGCAAAGGGGGGTGCGATGGGGGGAGAGGGAACGGAAAGCAAGGGGCCGGGATTTGAAGATGATGAACCCTTCATGCTGCCAGTCACGGCACCGCGGGTACAAGAAAAGGGACCGGCAAATCCGTATGCGACGGTTTCCCCGATGGACTCGGGAAGCAATCCCGTTTCCTGCAAAAACTGTCACGCGACACTGACGGCGGGGTCCGTGATGTGCATGGCGTGCGGATTCAACCAGAAGACCGGTCAGATGATGCGCACGAGCGTGCAGACGGCACCGCTGCCGGTGCAGGTCAATCGAAACACCACGCGAGACGTCGGCAGCGGCTCGAGCGGGGGGAGCGGGGTGAGAAACATGGTGATCGGCGGGGGCCTGGTGGTGTTGGGGCTGGCGGTGACCATCGGGACGTACTAAGCCGCAGAACCGGGTGGCCGGTCCACCTGTTCTACGGACCAGTCATCTGGGGAGGAATGTCAGTTTTTCCGCGGGTTGGGCCAAATGATGACCGGCGACTGAATTCCCTATGGTCCGTTCCCAAATTGGCTTTTACTTCTTCGCCGCCCAGAGGAAGCCACGACGCATCATCTCGAGGGCTTCGGGGATATCGAAGACGTTGGCCTGGTGGCCCAGGGCGTTGTAGAAGACACGGCCGGTACCGTAGTACTTCGTCCAGACCTGGGGCATTTCGAAGAAGCCGTTGCGATCGTGCGGGCCGACGACGCCGGGAGTGGGGAAGGTGGTGGTGGCGAGTACGCGGACGGCGGGGTCGACATGCAGGTAATACTGTTCGGAACTGACGTTGAAATCATGAATGCCGCGGGTGATTTCGTGATCGGGATCCTTGATGCGGATCTGATACTTGGTGCCGTCGTTGCCGGGATGTGCGACCCATTGGCCACCGGTCATGAATTGCCATTCGGTGTGTTCACGGAAGGCATCGCACATGCCGCCATGACAGCCCGCGATGCCGACGCCGGCTTCGCGAACGGCTTGGAGAACGGGGTTGGCTTGTTCGTTGGAGATTTTGGCCATGGTCCAGATGGGGACGATGAGATTGAGGGCGAGGATTTTGGCTTCGTCCTTGAAGGCGTCGAGCGTGTCGGAGACTTCGACGGTGAAACCTTCTTTGATCAGGAGGTTGCGGAAAAGTTCCGAAACTTCCTTGGGCTGGTGGCCGTTCCATCCGCCTTGAACGATGAGAGCGCTGGGCATGTGAGACTCACTTATAAAAAGTAAAACAATCAGGGGCACAACTGGGGAAATATTTTAGGGGAAACTGGTGGCGTTAGCAAAAGAATGAGCACAATTGGATTCCGGATAATCCTGTGAGGGAAGGACCGAAGCGGTGTTGTGAGCGTCCGCATCGGCGATATTTTGTTGCTATGGGGCGTCTGTTCAATGACGCGCATAATTCGCGCTTTTTTAGGGGAGAGGATATTTAAGCAAAATCAATCCAATAATGGCGTGAGGGAGTATACTTTGGCGAGTTCATTGGAGAGACGCACATGACCATCTCGTTTGACGCGAAAACGTGTCATCAACTGGAACAGGCAATCCACTTGGAGTGGCTTTGCACCAACGGGCTTGGAGGGTATGCGTCGGGCACAGTGGCGGGGCCGAATTCGCGGAAATATCACGGTTACATGGTGGTTGCGGCGAAGCCGCCGGTGGATCGTTTCGTAATGCTTGCGCGTGTGGAGGACCGCATTGTGGTCAATGGGCCACTTCCGGTGGTGTACGATTTGGCCACCACGGAGTTTGCGGACATCGTGCATCCGCTGGGTCATCTGCATTTGCTGGGTTTTGAGTTGCGAGACGGAGCGCCGGTGTGGCGGTATCAAATCGGCGCAGCGGTGGTGGAAAAATCACTGACGATGGTACACAGACAAGATACGGTCATTTTGAAATATGAAGTGGTCAATACGGTCGACGGCGCAGTGCAGCCCATGAAGCTGCATGTGCAACCGATGCTGGCGGGGCGCGATTTTCACAGCACGATTCAACTGCAGGGGCGACCGGGATGGCGCGTTTCGCACGAAGCGAGCGGGACCTTGATGCTGGCAACGCGGCCCGAGGAGTGCCCGCTGCCCCTGGCGATCACGCACAATGCGGAGCGATTCCATGTGAATGCTTGCTGGTGGTACAACTTCAAGTTCCGCGTGGAAACCGCGCGGGGCTATCCGGACCGGGAAGACCTCTGGACACCGGGTGGATTGGAATTTTCGCTCGCGCCCGGCAAGCCCGCGATTTTGATTGCCTCAACCAAACCTGTGCCTGTGGCGACTCATGCGGTACTTCTGGCGCAACAAACATCCCGACATCAGCAGTTGTCCGGCACCTTCACCAGGACCCATCCGCAAGATGAACTGCTGGCGCAGCTTTCCGTCGCGGCAGATCAGTTCATCGTGCAACGCGGCACAGGTGACAAAAAAACCGTCATCGCCGGCTATCCCTGGTTTGAAGACTGGGGACGCGACACCTTCATTGCGCTGGCGGGGCTCACACTGGTTACCGGGCGGCAGGAGGTGGCCAAATCGATTCTCTCCGTTTTCGCCGATCATCTGCAACGTGGGCTGCTGCCCAATCGTTTTCCTGATAAATCCGTGAAGCCTGATTACAATACGGTGGACGCCTCACAGTGGTTTATTCACGCGGCGTATCAGTATTGGCGGTACTCGGGCGATGTGGCGTTTCTCACCAAGTACCTTTTCCCGAAGTTGTGCGAAATCATCGACGCCTACAGTCGCGGGACAGACTACGGAATTCGTGCGGATGTCGACGGCCTTATACGGCAGGGCGAGCCGGGGCATAACCTCACCTGGATGGACGCAAAAATCGGCGACTGGGTGGTGACGCCGCGGCAAGGCAAGCCCGTCGAAATCAATGCCCTGTGGTATTCCAATCTGCGCATCATGACGATTATTGCGCGGGCGGCGGGCGATAGCGCGCGGGCGGCGAAATTTGAAACGATGGCGGCCCAGGTGCAGTCGGTCTTTCAGAAAACGTTCTGGAACGAAAGCACGCATTGCCTGCACGACGTTATCAGCGATGCGGGGGTGGGTGATGGGCTGGTGCGGCCGAATCAATGCGTGGCGGTGGCGGTGCCATTTTCGCCGTTGGACGCTGCCGCGCAACGGGCCGTGATGGATACTGTGGAGGAGTTGCTGTGGACGCCGCTGGGCCCGCGTACGTTGGCGCCGGGCAGCCCGGGTTATCACGCCCATTGCGCAGGAGATCAGCGGGCGCGCGACATGGCCTATCACCAGGGGACGGTGTGGCCGTGGCTGGTGGGGCCGTTCATCACCGGCTGGGTGAAGACACACGGGGCGACAACGGTTGCACGGGCTGAGGCGTGGAAATTCATCACGCCTTTTGCGGCACATTTGCGAGAAGCGGGATTGGGTTCGATTTCGGAAATTGCCGATTCGGCAGCGCCGCATACGCCGCGCGGCACGCCGGCGCAGGCGTGGTCAGTAGCGGAAGTATTGCGCGCATACACGGAAGACGTGCTGGCCATGGCCCCGCCGTGGCCGCATGAGTTGGCGCGATAATTGACCTGAGGGGTGAGGGGAAGTACTGGCGCGGCCAGTTCAACCCATCTTGTTGGCACCGCCTTCAACGATCAGTTTGGTAGCGCGATACAGCGATTCAAACGTGCCCGCGTCGGTCCACCAGCCTTTGAGGACTTCAGCGGTCATCGTGCCTTGCTGAATGTACGCGTTGTTGACGTCAGTGATTTCCAGCTCGCCGCGGGCCGAAGGTTTAAGCGGCCGGATAAATTCGAAAACCTGTGAGTCATACATGTATACGCCGATGACGGAAAGGTTGGTCTCGGGATTCTTGGGCTTTTCGACAATCTTGGTGACCTTGCCCGAGGGGTCAAGCGTGGCGACGCCGAAGCGCTGCGGATCATGCACTTCTTTGAGCAGAATGCGTGCGCCCTTGGTTTGGGCGCGAAACGCATCAGCAGATGCGCGAATGTTTCCCTCGATGATGTTGTCGCCCAGGATCACGACAATCTTTTCGCCATCGGCGAAATCTTCCGCGAGCGAAAGGGCATCGGCGATTCCCCCTTCGCCATCCTGATAGGCGAAGTTCAGTTTGCGCAGGCCCAGCGAGCGGCCGTTGCCTAACAGTTCGACAAAAGCGCCGGCATGTTTGCCGCCGGTGACGATCAGAACATCGGTGATGCCGGCGTTCTTCAGACACTCGATGGGGTACATCACCATCGGCTTGTCATAGACGGCCAGCAGATGCTTGTTGGTCACTTTGGTCAATGGCGACAGACGTGTCCCCAAACCACCGGCCAGAATGATGCCTTTCATAGGGAAGCTCCAAGATTAGTTGATTGAAAAATGGATGAACGGAAGAAGCGTAGCAAACTCGGCTGCGAATTCCAATCACAAACTATCGACGGCCGATAATGCTTTCGACATTGCATGATTTCGGGTAAAAGCACGAAAACATTCTAGGCGGTTCCGTGCGAATGAGACACTATTTTCCCAAGTTTGTGGCCGCCCTCATGGTGCTTGCCGCGACGCTGCTGCTGATCTTCGGCAGTAAGCCGGGGAGCTTCGTGTACCGCGATGGAAGGCCTGTTCCAGCGGATTACACGATTGTTACTTACTGGGAAAAATGGTCGCGTGAAGAAGCCGCGGGGATGCAACGAATTGTGGATCGGTACAACGAGGGGCCGGGGCGCACGAAGAAGGTTTTTGTGCAGTTTGTCAGTGTTTCACAGATTGATCAAAAAACCCTTATTTCCACCGCAGGCGGCAATCCTCCGGATATCGCCGGACTGTGGGCGCTGCAAATGGGCACGTTTACGGCGTATGGTGCCCTGACGCCTTTGCCCGAACTGGTCAATGATGGGACGATTGGACCGGACATCTACAAGCCCTATGTCTGGAATTTATGCGCGCCCGTAAGCGCCGGAGGCGTGCCCTACGCCGTGGCCAATACGCCCGCGACTGTGGCGCTCTTCTGGAACAAGGACTTATTTCGCGAAGCGGGACTAGACCCGGAAAAGCCGCCGCAATCAATCGCAGAACTCGATGAAATGTCGGAGAAGCTCACAGTAATTGATGAGAATGGAAACATACTGCGCACAGGTTTTCTCCCGAACTTTCCAGGCTGGTGGGATTACTGCTGGGGCAATTTTTTCGGCAACACACTGTGGGATCCATCCACAGACACCTTTCACATTGACACGCCGGCCAATATTCAGGCATTCAAGTGGTACCAAGGCTACACGCGGAAGCTGGGCACGAAATCGGTGCAGACGTTTGATTCCGGATTCGGCCAGTTTGCCTCGCCGCAAAATCCGTTCATGAGCAACAAAGTAGCCATGTGCCTGCAGGGATCGTGGTTTGTCAACTATATAGAGAATTACACCCCGCGCTTCGCCGATCTGAACTTTACCGAACTACAAAAGCGCTATTTTGCGGGCACCCTCACGCGGGAGGAAATGGACCTCAAAGTGCTGGAATCACGTGACCTTTTTCGGCAGCATTACGGTGCCGCTCTGCCTCCCAATTCCTTTGGCAAGCCGGGCGATTCACTCATCGGAGATTTGGATGTGTGGGCGATTCCGCGCGGTGCCAAGCACGTGGCCGAGGCCATGGATGTGCTGCGTTTCTTCACGCAGCAAGACAACATGGAAGCCCTCTGCCGCTCGCACTGCAAACCGTCGCCGCTCATCAACGTGAGCGACGAGTTTTTTCGGATGCATCCCAGTCCGTACATCACGATTTTTGACGACATGATACGCAGTCAGCAGGTCGCAGTCATGCCCGTCAGCCCCAACTGGAACAAGGCATATGATGAGATTCGCAACGGGTATCGAGGGATGTGGAAAACGCCCGAGAGCTTTCCTGTCGAAGCCACGCTCAAGGCGAATCAGATAGTGATCGACGGATATCGCGCAGAGTATCTCCGTAGCGTAGAGCGGCGCAAAGCTGCCACGAAGGAAGGACAATGACCGAGCGATCGAAATTGCGGGATCAACTCACCGGCTTGGCATTTGCCATTCCCTTTCTCATCGGATTCGCCGTCTTTCTTGCGTACCCGCTGTGTCGTGCCGCGTACTTCAGTTTCACTGAATATCCCATGCTCAAGGCCCCTATCTGGATCGGCTTAAGTAATTTTTCCAGAATGATGACCGATCCTATTTTTTGGAAGGCACTGCGCAATACAGTAATCTTCGCGCTGATGTCTGTGCCGCTGTCGTTGGCGGTGAGCGTGGCCATTGCTCTGCTGATCAACCGACCCATTCGCGGCTTGGCGGTTTGGCGCACGCTCGTGTTTCTGCCGTCACTGGTGCCGACGGTAGCCTCCGCAATACTCTGGCTTTGGCTGCTCAATGGCAAGGATGGCTTGCTGAATGTGCTCCTCAAGAACGGTGCCGCTCTATTTGGCATGAAGTTCGTTTCGCCTGAGTGGCTTAGCTCCGCCAACTGGGTGTTGCCCACCCTCGCATTCATCGGACTCTGGGGCGTCGGACAAACCGTAATCATTTTTCTGGCGGGCCTTCAGGACATCCCGCGGGAAATGTACGAGGCTGCGGAAATCGACGGTGCCGACGCTCTCCAGCGGCTCCGTCACGTCACGCTCCCCATGCTTTCACCGGTTATCTATTTCAACCTGATCATCGGCATCATCGGAAGTTGGAGCGTCTTTGATATGCCCTTCATCCTCACCGGTGGAGGCGGCACCGGACGTTCGGCTTACTTTTATTCGATGTATATCCGCGATGCCGCGTTCACCTATTCTCAGGTCGGCTATGCCTCGGCCCTCGCCAGTGTGCAGTTCATCATCGTCGCGGTGTTGTCGTGTTTGGTCATCTGGTCATCGCGCAGATGGGTGCATTACCGATGATCAACAAAACCCTCACCTACCTGCTGCTGATCGCAGTGGGTGCATTGTACGCTGGACCATTCTTGTGGATGCTCTCCACAAGCTTTAAGACATCCAGCGAATCCGTGGCTGATCCTCCCCGCTGGATACCTGTCAGTGATATCTACTTGCAGCAGGTTGCCAATAACGTGCCGATGAGCAGTGCGCTTCCGGAAGAGCTCTCCCGCCGCGCCGCGATCATCAAAGGCAACTATTATGACAAGGTGCTGCGCGATCCCGCTTTTGACTTCTTTCTGTACACGCGAAACACGCTGGTGATCGCCATTCTTTCGACCTTGGGGGCCGTCATCTCATCGTCTTTAGTGGCGTACAGCTTGGCGAAAGTGAATTGGCGAGGGAAGTCGATCGTCTTCGGGATCGTACTCGCCACGATGATGCTTCCCTTCAGCGTCGTTATGGTTCCGCAGTATGACCTCATGCGGCAGTTCGGCTGGATCGGCACCAACCTGCCTCTGTGGGTCGGAAGTTGGTTCGGCGTGCCGTTCTATATATTCCTGCTGCGGCAATTCTATTTGACCATTCCGCAGGAGTTATCCGATGCAGCCCGAATGGATGGTTGCTCCGAATTTCGCATTTGGTGGCAGATTATTTTGCCGCTTTCCAGGCCGGCGCTGGCGGTGGTTGCGTTGTTCGCCTTCATGTTTGCATGGCGAGATTTCCTGGGACCCCGCAATTACCTCAGTCATCAACGCACCTTCACCTTGTCCCTGGCTCTGGAATTTTTTCAAAGCCGCAGCGGTGGAACCTCCTGGGAATTGCTGATGGCCGCGACCATTTTGGTGATTGCTCCGATCATCGTGCTCTTCTTTTTGGCACAAAAAACTTTTATCCAGGGCATCGCCACCACGGGCATGAAGGGGTGACGCGCTCCTATTTTCCCCATAACGCAACCCAAATATGTGGAACCAAGATTATTCCTCCCACCGCGGCTGCGGCAATCGCAGCGACCAACACGGCACCCGAGGCCAGGTCTTTCGCATCGCGGATCAGTGGATGTTGTTCCGGATGCGCGGCATCGCATGCCCGCTCAATCGCGGTGTTGATCGCCTCGGCCACCCACACCCACGCAATCGCCGCGACCATCCACAGCCATTCCGTGCGGTGGAGTTTCACCCAAATGCCCGTGACAAGCACACACGCCGTCGCAATCAAATGAACCCACGCGTGAGGCTCACGGTGAACCAACAATTTCAGGCCGCGTAGCGAATTGCCAAAACTCTCTATCGGCGAGCGAAAACCACGCATAGTTGTTCCCATCTGATAATCGCAACATCTTCGGCAGACGCACACGACGCTACATGATAGTGATCTGACCGAGCTTCTTTCTTATCAATCTTGTCGCTGCGCCACCGTCTCGCTCGGCCACGTTCCGCCGACCAGCCGATGCCTGCGGAACGTCCAGCCGCGCCAGTTTGCGTGATCTGCGCGCAACTCGTTCTGCAGCCGCAAGCGTGCCGCGTGAATCTGCGCCTTCCGGTCCGCGTTCACGCGCGTCTCTGCCCAGGCCAAAGCGGGAAGCGCATCGGTGCCCAGCGACTCCAGATACTCCACATCCAGCGGCACGCCGGTCGCGACAATCTCCCGGCAGTGTCGCACATTGAATGCCGCGATCTGTCCATCAAAATTGACAAATGCCGACACAAACAGCACGGCTCCAAGCGTGGCCACGTTGACGCGCACCAGCCACGCCACCGTCCGGTGGCGCGCGATCATCGCCACCACCCAGACGAACCCAATGGCCACCAGCACGATCCACACCATCGTTGCCACGCGCAGACGGCTAAGCGAATACACGTCGATATACAAAATCAGACGCCAGATCGTAGAAAAGAGCAGCAGTACATTCTGGGCGATCCACAGGTACACCAGCCGTCGCGCCATGGAAGATCGCTGCGCCGCCCCGCCCGTCCGAAACGCCAGCAGGACGAACAATCCCGCCAGCAGTGCCGTCGCCACCAGCGGATACGCGCCGCGATGCGCGTAAGTCGCGTACGTCATCCCCTGCGGCAACGCTTTGCCGCCATAGAGATACATGGCATCGAGCACCGTCTGCACGGCAAATACGGCGTTGAAGACCACCAGGCAGCGAATAACGAGTTCATGCCCGCGTCCGGCATTGGCAGGCGCGACTTGTTGGACCGGCGGTGGCACCACCTGCTTTTTTCCTGCATACATACGATGCCGCAGCAACCCATGCACGAGGACCGCGACGCTGAGCCACAGTAAGACGCGCCCCGCCGTCAGTATCTGCGCCAGCCAGTCAAACGTCGTTCGACATAGATCGCCGAGCTCACTGAACCATTGCTCCACCACTGGATTGGCTGCGGCAAAGAGAAGGACAAACACCCCGCCGCCAATCGCGGGCAGTACCCAGCGGAGCATGATGCGTTCCACGGCAGGTCGCGCCGAAGGATGCCGGCGAAAATAGCGCGTCGCCACTCGGTTATCGAGCAACGCCCGCAACGGCAACGTCAGCAGAAAATGTCCCCATCGTAACATCCATTCCGAGGTACTGTTGACCCAATTCCCCGTCCGCAGCATGACCAGGAAGCCCAGCATCACGCACATCATCAATATCGCCAGCGGCGTCGGCTCCTCGATCAACGCCAGCACCAGCAGCGCCACAGCGACGGCAACAATTCGCGCGGGCCATGATCTCACCATCGCGCCGTGCCGTACCACCAGCAGCGCGCACAGCAGCAGCGCAAACAGCGCCAGCGTCCATCCCACCACCTGTTTGTAGAAAAGCCAGTCTGCCATCCACGCAGCCAGAAGCGTCCCGACCGTCAGAAAGTGTGAAGAACGTACCCATCGAACGACTGTCATCATGAAATGCCTCAACTTATTTGTACGCTTTTACTACGTGGCCCACGTAGAGCCGGTTCATTCAATTCACAACAACCCGGAGATGGAAACGTTTCCAGCACCCACAACGCCCAAGCCCCTAAAACACTGAAAACTAGCAACACTGACACCACCGCCAATATCACGAGCATCCCTACGATCCTCGCTGTAACGACCCATGGCGAAGACCTGTCCATCACCGCACTCCCGCTCGCACGCGCCCCGCCTGCGACATCTTCCACAACCGCCTCACCACATTCTCCACCGTCTCGCCCAGCGTCGACGTCCCCGCCGTCACCCCCACCACGTCGTCCGCCCCAAACCAATCCGCAACCAATTCCCCCGCATCTTCGATATGCACCGACCGCACCCCGTGGGCTCGGCAACTCGCCAGCAATCTCAACGTGTTGTTCGAATTCCTCCCTCCGATCACCACCACCACCGTCACCGCCTCCAGCATCTCCTGCAGCGCCCTCTGCCGATCCTTCGTCGGCTGGCAAATTGTATCCATCACCCTCACATCCGCCCCCGCATTGGCCCGCTTCACCGCATCGATCACGCGTCCAAACTCCAGTGTTGGCGTGGTCGTCTGCGCCATCATGCCCAGGCGTGTAAATCCATAATTCCGCACCTCCGCCACTCCTTGCACCACGGTGTAACTGGGCAAATCGCCGGTCAGCCCGCGCACCTCCACATGTTCAGCCTGGCCGACAATCACCACATGCCGCCCTTCTTCCGCCAGATGCAGTGCTGCGGCATGGGCCTTGTGTACCAGCGGGCACGTCGTATCCACCAGCGTTTTCCCCGGCGCGAGCAACTCCGCCCGCGCGCGATCACTGATCCCATGGGCGGTGATCAGCACATGGGTTGTCGTCGGCACGCCGCGTTCATCCTCCCGCTGTCGCTGAAACCCCCGTTCTGCCAACTTCTCATTCACAATGTGATTGTGTACCAGCTCGCCAAGAATCGTAATCTCTGTCGGCAGCGGCTGGCGTTCAGCAAGCGCCAATGCATCGCGTACACCAAAGCACATTCCCGCGTGATCCGCCTTGACAATCTTCATCACATTCTCCGCAAAGTACTTTTCATTGCAAAGTATATAGCCACAAAAAACGGCACTCGTAAAAGCGCCGCTCAAGAATCCCCGGGCCATCAAGTCGGCAGAAAACCTGGTGCCACCCCACGCCGCTTCGCCTGCTCCATCCTCGCCGCGTCCGAAACTACCTTCTCCAACTCCGCAATGTATTCGTTGAAACGCTTCCGCCCCGATGTTGTAATCCTGCACCACGTCAATGGCCGATTATTCTTGAAACTCTTCACCACGCTCACCATCCCCGCCTCCTGCAACACCGCCAGATGCCGCGACAAATTTCCATCTGTCAGCGAGCACAGGTCTTTCAAATCATTGAACGGCAGCCCTTCCGCATGCGTCGCCAACGACGCCACGATGCTCAACCGTGACTTTTCATGAATCACGCGATCAATGCGCTCGTACGCAAATCGCCCTTCAGACTTTGACTCACTCATGGTGACGCTCCAATTTCACAAACAAAATCGCGGCCGTCGCACCCTGCCCGATCGCAAAAACCCCCGCCATTACCCATGGCACCAGCACGCGACCAGGATCGCGCGCCGCCACCAACATCGTCAAAATCCCCGCCAGCAAATAAAAGGCCCCGATCCCAAATATCGCCCGCGGCAACAGCCGACTCGAGGCAAACACGCCCAAGGAAAATACCAGCATCCACAGCCCCGGCAACAAATGCAGATGCCTTGGCAAATGCATGGCAAACACGTATCCCAACAGCCCCCCCACCACCAGCGAGGGCATAAACTGCTCCACCGCCAGCAGGCTGAGCTGCCGCTGCACGATGGAATTTGATCGCCGCGTACGAAGAATCATTTCGGCACCCACAACACACAAACTCAAAATCCCCGCGCCCAGCCACACGCCGACAAATCGCGTCGGCTCATCCGCCGGCGCTCCGACGCACAAATACTGCGCCGCCCCCGCCACCAGCGCCACCACGCCGGAAAACATGGTCGTCACGCTGCGATACCCGCGAAACACCTGGCCGCGGGCCATCTGCGTGCGGATCTCCGCGATTTGCGTCAAGGCTTCCCGAAGTTCCATGCTCAACCCCTGCATCAACTGACTGGCATCTCAATAGGAATCTACCACGAGATACGCTGACTATCGACCATTGGATGGAATTAACTTTACACTACAAAGTGAGTGGTGGCAAGAATATTCCTTCCCCTCACGCCTCACATGGGCACCAGAAAACCATTGACGCCACACCCTTTCTGCGGATGTAATACCTTCGATACACCTTTCATTTCATTCTCGGGAGAGCCCCCATGTCGAGCGCACCATCCGCCACCCTGCCCTATCTCGGCGGCAACCTTTACTACCGGCACTCCGGCAAGTTCGATCCGACACGTTTACCCATCGCCGTGCTGGTCAGCATGGCCGTCGCCCTGATCTGCGGGGCCCTCTACGCCTACGCCGTCATGTATATCCCCATCGCCGGATGGGTCACGTTCATCCTCACGGGCGGCACGGGATTCATCGTCGGCATAACCACCGCCCAGTTGCTCGTGTGGGCCCGCGTACGAAATTCCCCCCTGGCGCTATTGACCACTCTGGCCATCGGGGCCGTCCTGCTCTGGTTCAGTTGGGTTGTTTACATCTATGCTCTTTTGATGAGAGGCCCGAATCCCGTCCCGTTCTTCGAATGCGTGACTTCTCCTGCCCTGATCTGGGACATAATTCTGCAAATCAATGATCACGGATTCTGGAGCATTAAGAATGCCAAGCCCACCGGCATCGTTCTCTGGGGCCTCTGGCTTATCGAATTAGGGTTCCTCCTCGGCATTCCGCTCTGGCCGGTGCGCAAGAAACTCAGTGCAAACCCCTTCTGCGAGACCTGCAATAAATGGGGCGTCAAAAAGCCGCTGATCGCGCTCAAGCAGCTCTTGATTTCCAAGGCTGATCTCAAGCAGCGCCTCGAAGCTAAGGATTTTTCGATAATTTCCACAGCCGAAGAAGCCGAATCCGGCACCCTGCTTTTTCTTCTCGTCTCTCTCCAGGGCTGCGCCAGTTGTGACAACACGCAAACACTTTGCATCGATGAAGTGACCCTCACCTATAACAAAAAAGGTGAACTGCAAAAGAGTGTCGCGTCCGTGGTCAAACGGTTGATCCTCACCCCCGATGAAACTGTCGCCGTCGCCATGGCCGTGTCGGAACTCAAAACCGCTCCCGCCGTCACCACGGTCGAAACCGCAACTCAGAACGCTCCATTGCCCGCATCAGAAGATCCTGCCGATGCCGCCCAGCAAGCCGTCAATGATCCTCCCACACCGCCCGCCATGTGACGTTACGCCTTCGCGCGCTCACCGCAACGTGTGCAACTTCGGATCGTGCCCCTGCGCTATCGGCATCCGCCGCCCCGTCCCAAACGCCCGACTCGTCACCTTCAAACCGGGCGGCATCTGCTTCCGCTTATATTCCGACAAATCTACCAATCGCGCCACACGCTCCACCACCGCACGCGCAAATCCCTCCTCCACGATCGCCCGC
This sequence comes from Phycisphaerae bacterium, assembly GCA_038248985.1. Taxonomy (GTDB): domain Bacteria; phylum Planctomycetota; class Phycisphaerae; order WQYP01; family WQYP01; genus JBBRWV01. The sequence goes on along the minus strand of JBBRWV010000041.1, from coordinate 12,488 downwards.
ACACTCATCTCCCGCTCCACATACCGCTCCAAAATCGCATCCAAAATATCATACGGCGGCAGCGAATCCTGATCGGTCTGATTCGGACGCAACTCCGCGCTCGGCGGCTTGCTGATCGAACCCTCCGGTATCGGCGGCACTTTCCCAAACGCCACCGCCCGCTCATTGATGTAGCGTGCCAGCCCATACACCATCGTCTTGGGCACATCGCTGATCACCGCCAGGCCACCGCACATGTCTCCATACAAAGTGCAATACCCCGTTGCCACTTCGCTCTTGTTCCCCGTCGTCAGCAGCATGTGACCGAACTTATTCGACAACGCCATCAAAATATTCCCGCGCAACCGCGCCTGCAGATTCTCCTCCGCCACCCCCGGCGTCGTCCCCGCAAACAAATCCGTCAGCGTCTGCTCCATCCCCTGATGCACTCCCTCGATAGGTACCGTGTGAAAAGGAATCCCCATATTTTTCGCCAGCACTTCCGCATCTGAAACACTGTGATCACTGCTATACCGCGAAGGCAATGCCACACCCAGCACATTCGCCGCGCCCAGTGCCTCCACCGCTAACGCCCCCACCACCGCCGAATCAATCCCCCCCGACAGCCCCAGCACCACCGACTTGAATCCGCACTTCCGCGCATAATCACGCAGTCCCATCACCAACGCATCATGCAAAGACGCAATCCCCATTGCCGGCGTCTCCACCCGCCCGCCCGTTTCCGAACCCACAATCAGCAAATCTTCCGCAAATCCCTTCGCCTGCGCAATCACCGCCCCATTCCTATCCACCACAAAAGAATTTCCATCAAACACCAAATCGTCATTCCCCCCCACCTGGTTCACATACACAATCGGCGTGTGCCACCGCTTCGCCTGATGCGCAAAAAGCTTCAACCGGTAAGCATGCTTGTCCAACACAAAGGGTGACGCCGAAATATTCACCTGCATCCGCGCCCCCGCCTCCGCCAACTCCTCAATCGGATTCGCATGATACAGCGGCCGCTCGATCAACTGCTCATCGTTCCACAAATCTTCGCAAATCGTCAGCCCCAGCGGCTCGTTCCCCACAAACGTCAGCTCCACCGCCGGCCCCGGCTCAAAATAGCGTGACTCGTCAAACACATCGTAGGTCGGCAGCAAACTTTTAAATCGCTTCGCCAAAATATGCCCATTCCGCACCACCGCCACCGCATTGTGCAGCGGCCGCCCCGCGCTCGACGTGTTCCGCTCTGGATATCCCACCAGCACCGTCAATCCCACCGCCGCCTCCGCGATCACCCCCACCGCCTCAGCGCACAACTCAATCACCGCCGGCTTCAGCAGCAAATCCTTCGGCGGATACCCGACGATGGACAACTCCGGAAACACCACCATCTCCGCCCCCTGCTCACGGGCGAGGCCCACAAACTCCAAATGCTTCCGCAAATTACCCGCCATATCCCCCACCCGTGGATTAATCTGTGCCAGCGCAATCTTCATCGGACTCCTTCAACTCAAGCCCGATTGTAATCGCACCGCCCCCACGCTTCTATTGCGTGCCAATCTTCCCAAAGACCTCACACCTCAATTCACACACTTCAGTTTGTAAACCATCTTCTTCTCGCCGCCCGCCGGCACCTCCACTGGCATCGCACCCACCCCCATAACTTCACAACCCGCATAGCCTCGCCACCGCCACATGCCCCCCAAAACCTTGCGCGATCGTCACAGACTGACGCCCGCGCTCCACCACCCTCCCATCTGGCATCCGGCCCCCTTTATGCGCCAGCGCTGAGATCACCAGCGACACCAGCCCCGCTGCACCCAGTGAATGCCCCAATTGCCCCTTCGTCGAAAACACCGCCGTCTCCGGCAGCATACTGCGTATCGCCGCCAGTTCATGCCGATCGTGTCCCGTCCCTGTCGCATGCGCATGCACAAACGCCACTTGCGCAATATCCACTCCCACCACCGACCGCAAAATTCCCCGCAACGTCTTCGTCTCTTCATCAATCGCCACCAGGTGCGTTCCGTCCCCGCCGATCCGTAAATCCTCCAGCCACACCACCGGCTCCCGTTTCGGCGCCCGTTCCAGCACGACCGCCGCGGCCGCTTCGCTCAAAAAGAAACCCCGTCCAGCTTTTCCAAACGGTTCGCACCGCCGCACCCCATCTGCCTCTTTCGGTGCCAGCACTCCCAGCCGCGAAAACGAACCCTCAAACAATTCATGCAATGATGCATCCGCCGCTACCACTACCGCCCGCTCACACTTGCCGCCCCGCACCGCCTGCATCGCCCGATGCAGCGCATGCATCCCCGATGAACACGCCGCCACGCTCGTATGCACACCCCCCTTCAACCCCAGTTCCCGCGCCACATACACCCCCATCGCCCCCGCGCCCAGCATCACCTGTTCGGCAATTCGTTCATCCATCGCCACTCCGCAACGCACTTGATCCAGCCCCGCCAGCATCGTATACACCGGTCCTTTGGACGTCCCCGCAAAGACCCCGCACGCATTTCGATTCCCCGCATCGCTTTCGCTCTCGCTCTCGTCGAGCGCCCGTCGTGCCACCACGATCCCCATGCGTATCGACTTGTCCAAATAATCCGGCGTCCCTGCCAGCACCCGCGCGTCCACCCGCGCTTCACCGTCTTCCGCCCCCACCCGCTCTCCCGCGCACAACTTTTCCCAACTCTCGTCTGCTCCGCCTTCCCCTCCCAGCGGCGTCAGCAATGCCGCAGCCGTGATCGCAACCGCATCCACACCCATCACCCCGCAACCATCAGATGCGTATCCTTGTGCGCCGGCGTCTCTTCCATCACGCACTCGACATAATGCATCCCCAGCTTGTCCATCAGCGTCTTGTCCTTGTCCTCGCCCGGATTCTTTTGCGTCAGCAACTTATCGCCCGCGAAAATCGAATTTGCACCGGCCATAAAACACAGCGCCTGCATCTCATCGGTCATCTCCACCCGCCCCGCGCTCAGCCGCACCATGCTCTTGGGCATCACAATTCGTGCCGTCGCAATGATCCGTACAAAATCAATCGCATCCACCGCTTTTTGCTCCGACAGCGGCGTTCCTTCCACGCGTTGCAGCGCATTGATCGGCACGCTCTCCGGATGCGGCGTCTGCGTCGCCAACTGCATCAGCAGCCCGAGTCGATCTTCCACCCGTTCGCCCATCCCCAAAATCCCGCCGCAGCACACCGTGATCCCCGCCTTCCGCACGTTCAACAGCGTCTGAATCCGGTCCTGATACGTGCGCGTCGAAATAACTTTGCCGTAAAATTCAGGCGAGGTATCGAGATTATGGTTGTACGCATAACACCCCGCCTCTTTCAGTCGCTCCGCCTGTTTTTCCGTCAGCATCCCCAGCGTGCAGCAGACTTCCATCCCAGTGGCCTTCACCTCGCGCACCAGTTCCAGCACCGCGTCGAAATCTTTCCCATCCTTTACTTCGCGCCAGGCCGCGCCCATGCAGAAGCGCGTCGACCCCTCCGCCTTGGCCTCGGTGGCCTTTTGCACCACGTAATCCGTCGGCAATACCGCGTGTTTTTCCACCCCCGTGTCATAGTGCGCCGACTGCGGACAGTACGCACAATTTTCCGGGCAGCCTCCGGTCTTCACCGAAAGCAACGTCGAACGCTGCACTTGGGCCGGATCAAAATTCTTGCGGTGCGCTGTCGCCGCCTGATAAACCAATTCCGGAAAGGGCAAATTGTAAATCGCCTTGATCTCGGCGAGTGTCCAGTCGTAACGAACCATCATGACCACCTGTACGGGTTGCGAAACCACCGATTATCCAAGCCTTGCCCGCCCCGGTCAAACGCCCCAACATCCTCAGCCCAATAAAAAGGCACGCGCAATCACTCAGATCACGCGTGCCGGGGAATTCAGGGATGGGGTCTCTTTATTTCGGGGTGGGGGGCCGTTCAAACCACGTGCCGAAATCCTTAGGCGACATCACGGCGATCGCCTGAAGTTCTTTGTCTTTCAATCGATAAACCAGCATTTTCTGTGAAAAATTATCGATGATCATCAGCGCCTCATCGCCCGCGGCACCTGCGGTAATCATCGTGTAGGGCGGTGCGGAGGCATTCATGGCCGCCTGAACGGGCTGTTGCGTGGTGGACAGAAGAGCAACGGCCAAGGCGATAGCCGTGACCGTCAGTAAAATCGTCAGGAGGGAGGTGGAATTATTCTTCATGGTTATCTCCAGCGTGGGTCGCGAGTGATTAAAAACAGAAGTTACAAACTTAAGAAGCATTTCGACTATTTACTTGATTCGCGCCAGGTCTGACGCGATGTCTTTCTTGGCGATCGCTTCGAACTTCTTATTCACGGGATCCGGTTTCACCACGACCATCATTCCACCGTTGGTGTCCCACATGTACAGGTAGGACTGTCCGTTGACGTACCCCGAAACCGACAGGATATCTTTACGCGCACCGGCTTGGGCAAAGGCTTTGTTTTCCACGCCAAACCGCTGATACACCGCAAGACCCAGAATCGCGTTCAACGCGATCAGGCCCGCCACTAGCCACTTGGTTGTCTTCATCACTGACCTCCGCAAAAGTCACCACGCTAAAGAATGCTCGTACACCCATGACAGACACGGGCACACTCGAGCCGTTAGTCCATATGATTACGTTTGGCGTTCTTAAATGCCAGCAGCAATATGCCCGCGCTCAGCACCGCCGCGATCGTCCAGGGAATGCCCCAGCCGGGCACATTGTCCCCAGTCAATCGCGGCACATCCGTGTCCAACTGCTTCGCCTCGCTGACCTGACCAAGCGCCGGCACTGAGCCCAGCACGATACAAATCAACCCGACAACGAACTTGGTATTGCATTTCATCCAACCGATGATAAACCCCTGCCTATCCAAGTCAAGATAGTTGTCCAACAAGAATGCGATCCCGTTTGGGCCCTTAGCCAAAAGGCACCCGTTTTAGGCTACAATCTTCCACCCCTCACTCCCGTAAAAGGATACGCAAACATGTTCAATCCCGCGTCCCTCGTCGCCCAACGCTCCCTCCAGATCGATGCTTCGGGTATTCGCAAGGTGTTTGACCTTGCCGCCAAGCTCAAGGATCCCATCAACCTTTCCATCGGCCAGCCCGATTTCGACGTCCCCGATCCGCTGAAAGAAAAGGCCATTGAAGCGATTCGCGCCGGCAAGAATCGCTACACGCCCACGCAGGGCATCGCGGAACTCATCGCACCTCTCAAAGCCGATGTGATCAAAAAGACCGGCTGGTCTGACCCTGGCATGCTCATTCTCTCGGGCACGTCCGCCGGTCTCATGCTCGCCATGTTTGCCACACTCAACCCCGGCGACGAGGTGCTCTTCCTCGACCCCTACTTCGTGATGTACAAGCACTTGCCGACGTTGTGCGGAGCCGTGCCGGTGGCGGTCGACAGTTATCCGGATTTCCGTTTCCACGCCGACCGTGTCGAAGCGGCAATTACGCCCCGGACCAAACTGCTCATCCTTTGCTCCCCGAACAATCCGACGGGCATCACCTTCACCCAGGCCGATATTGATGCTGCCGCCGCCATCGCCAAGAAGCACAACCTGCTCGTCATCACCGATGAAATTTACGACGCTTTCTGTTACGAACCGCACCTCTCCATTGCCGCTCAGCTTCCGGATCAATGCATCCTCCTTAAGGGCTATTCCAAAACCTACGGCATGACGGGGTGGCGTCTGGGCTATGCGGCGGGTCCAAAATCCATCATCGATCAGATGACGAAACTGCAGCAATACACCTTCGTTTGTGCGCCTTCGATGGTTCAATACGCCGCCCTCGAAACCATCCACACCGATTCTCGCCATGGCATCGACATGACCCCCTTTATTGCCGCGTACAAAAAGAAGCGGGACTATGTCGTCAGCAGCTTGCGGGATATTTTCGAAATCAACCATCCCGGCGGGGCCTTCTACGTCTTCCCCAAAGTCCCCGGCAACCAGACCGCGACGGAGTTTGTCCAGCGTGCCATCGATAACAATGTCCTGATTATTCCCGGCAACGTTTTCAGCAGCCGAGACACGCACTTCCGCCTCAGCTATGCCACCACGGACGCCAAGCTTGAACAAGGCATGGAAATTTTAAGGAAGCTGGGAAAATCCTGACGCCATTTTCCACGGCGGCAGGCTTCCATTCAGACTCTTTTCAACTGCCACTTTCCGCGGCCGAACACGATTGTGTTGAAGATTCCGCGGTATAGCAGGTCCAGAAAAATGACGATCCAGACGCTGGTCAATATCCAGTGCGCCTGCCTGTGCGAGCGCAGGTAGAAAGCGATTGGCAGGACGGCGATCAGGCGCATGATCACGCCGGAAATCGTCGCCACCATCGGCGCTACGGTATCGCCTGCGCCACGCAATGAGCTGCCCATCACGATCGCCAAAGCAAAGCCAGGTTGGGCCAGCCCCGCCAGCACCATGGGCCACTTTCCGGCGGCAACCACTTCCGGAGAATTCACCATAAAACCGAGCATCTGCGTGGGAAAAATTACCATCGGCAACGCCAGCAAGGTCATCAGCACGGCGCCGAATCCCAGCGAAATGCGCGCGGCCTTCTTGGAATCCTCCGGACGCTTGGCACCCAAGTACTGCCCCACCAGTGACGATGCGGCGATCCCAAAACCAAACCCCGGGAGAAAAGAAAGCGATTCCACACGCAACACCGCGGAGTGCGCGGCCATCGTCACCGCATCATCTTTGCCCCCGTTTATCACCAGTGCAATCACTATGAATTGACCGCCCCACAGCAGAATGCCTTCCAGCCCCGAGGGCACGCCAATCCGTCCAATCCGCATCACAATGTGCGGCACGATCGCAAAATGCCGCAGCCTCAATTTCAGCTTTCCAAAGCCTCCCAACAGCACGATTATCGTTGCCACGCCGCCGGTCAAGAACGCCAGCAGCGTACCCAGGGCATTTCCCTGCACGCCCCACGCCGGCGCACCAAAAAGGCCCAGCGTGAGAACTGACGACGCGATCAGGTTCACCACCGCCACCGCGATCATGATCAACATGGGACGCACCATATCCCCCGCCCCGCGCAGGCACGCCATGCCGATGGTGGCCGCGGACTGGAAGCACAATGTCACGCACATGATTCGCAGATATTGCGTGCCGAATACGGCGGCCAAGCCGGAAAGTCCGCTGAGGCGCACAAAAGGTTCGGCGAAAAGAAACATCACCACGGCCACGGCGAGCCCCACCACTGTTGCCGCCGACACCGCCGTACCCGCCACGCGATTGGCCACGCGTATCCGCCGTGCGCCAACAGAGCGTGAGACCACCGCGATTGCCCCGGTGCCGATGAAGCTGACCAGCAGCCCCGCCAACCACTGGATGTACATCATGTTGCCCACGGCCGCGGCCGCAGCCGCCACCGAGTGGGAATCCCCCGGTATATGCCCGGCCAGCCAGGCATCCGTGAAACCTATGAACGCCGAAATGAACTGCTCGGCAATTGTGGGAATGGCCAGCCGCAATACAGTGCGCCACGTGGGCCTCGGCAGCGGCGTATGCTTTTCCGTGCGCCCCACCACCGGCTCCGTCATCAACTCCGATTCCGGTGCCTCGGCCAACGGCACCTTAGGCGGAGGCCCGGGTTGCACCCTCTCCGCAAATTTTTCTGGCTCGCTCACGTTCCAACACTCGTTATCCGCCGGCCAGTCCGCTCATCCATTGCCCGCAACCACTCGTACAGCCATTTCGTAATCAGGCTTCCCAGCGTCCATCCAAGCACTCCCGCGAGCAACACATCTGCGTAAAAATGGGCCTGCATCACCACCCGGGAAAAACCACACGCCGCACCCAGCACAAAAAAATACACCCTCCCCCGCGGGAAAAAATACGCCATCACCGCCGCCGTCGCCATCGCCGCCGTCGCATGCCCCGAGGGAAAAGAAAGATCACGGTTTCGGTCGAGGTCGAATCCGCGAAACCACTCCCAGGAATTGACGCCGTCGAGGTCGGGCCGGTATCGCCCGGAAACGGCGCGGACCAGCCAGGAGATCACACCGGCGGACGAACTTGCGGCAATCAAAATCGCCGCCGAATGCCATCTTCTGCGTTGATCAAAAATCAACAACCCCACCGCCAGAATGGCGATGAATGCCGGCTCACCCGCTGTCCGCAACACCCGCCAGATGGACTCAGTCCGCTTGAATAGCTTGTTGCTCCACGGCGTGACTCGATCAAAGAATGCCCGGTCATCACCTACGGCATACCCCGGCTGCGTCGCAAGTCTCTCGGCATTTGCCTGGTATGTGTATTTTCCCTGATCCCCAAAAAACCACCGCGTGCTCCGCCAAGCATAGGAATCCAATGCCGCATTGTTCCAAAGCAGTACCGACTCCACCAGCGCAAGTCCCGCCCACAGTATCCAAAGAGTGCGCCAACTGAATGCTTCGGTTTTCAAGCGATCCGCTTTCTCAACAAAGTGAGGTGGGCCATCATAAAACAAAAAGGGCGACTCGTGTGAGTCGCCCTCTGGAAAAAAACTCGTTCAGGAAAAAATCAGGCCGTGGCCGCAGGGGTGGCATCCGCGGGCACTTCCGCAACAACCGCCGCCACTGGCTTCTCTGCCACAGCTTCTTCTTCGGCAACTTGCGAAGTCGTGCGACGGCCGCGGCCGGGACGACGGCCGCCCTGGGCGCCTTCGCCCTGCTTCTCGGTGTCCTGCTGCGTCTGGCGGCCGGCTTTGGCTTCGACTACCGCGTCCCCGATTTCTTTGAGCACCAGCTCAATCGCCCGCATCGCATCGTCATTGCCCGGAATGGCGATATCCACCACATCCGGATCAGAATCGGTATCGATGAGCGACACCACCGGAATCCCCATTTTCTTGGCTTCCCGCACCGCAATATTTTCGCGGCGGACATCCACCACAAACATCGCGCCCGGCAACTTGTCCATCGTGCGAATGCCCGACAAGTTCCGCAAAATCTTACGGAACTCGCGCTTCAGCGACGACTCCATCTTCTTCGAAAAATTCTTGTTCACATCCGGCGACTGGAGCGTCGATTCCAACTCTTCCAGACGCGCCAACCGCGAGCGAATCGTCCGATAGTTGGTCAACGTCCCGCCCAGCCAGCGTTCCGCCACGTACGGCATCCCCGTGCGCTTGCCCACTTCTTCAATCACCGAACGGGCCTGACGCTTCGTCCCGACAAATACCACATCCTTACCCCCGGCCACCACGCGGCTCAAAAACTTCTTGGCGGCCAGAATGCCCTTGAGCGTTTCGCGCACATCCACAATATGGATGAGATTGCGCTTGCCGTAAATGTAGGGCTTCATTTTCGGATTCCAACGCGAAGCGCGATGTCCAAAATGAATGCCCGCATCAATTAGGTCTTTGACGAGTTGAGGATTGGCCATGACTGAACTCCTGTGGACGGTCAGCGATCTCGTAGAAGGCGTTTCGCCGAAGCCGCAACGCTGAAAACACTTCAGCACCGCGGATTGCCTTCTGTGCATCGCTTGAAAAACGTCGGCATTCGTTGGAGGTAAACACGTTTCCTCGCAACATTTCGGCCAACAAACGAAAAGCGGTCCGAACGATCTGGATATTCACCCATATCGTGACTGCGGACCTGCACAACGGCGAAGTACCCAATTTACCCTTTGCCCCCCTCCCAGTCAATGAATGCGCCAGCGCTGAATCACCCCTTTAGCCACAGCCCGGTCATGGCACCAGATCTGCCGCACGGGCGTTGTCTTCCACCTGCTGGACCGATTTACAGCCCGGAATAACCGCGGTCACGGCCGGATTCTTGAGGACCCAGGCCAGTGCCCATTGCGCCATAGCGACCCCCGGGGGCACTTCCGTGCGGGCAATTTGCTCCACCAATGCGAGTTTTTCGTCGCGCTCCTCGGGATTGTGCCATTTTCCACGAACGTCATCGGCGGAAAAGGTCGTGCCCGGCTTGTATTTTCCCGAAAGATAGCCCGAAGCGAGGGGAACGCGGGCCAGAATACCGAGCTGGAGTTGCTGGCACAGGGGGAACACGGCATTCTCGGGCTGGGTTTGCAGACGGTTGTAGATGATCTGAATGGCTTCGACGTGGAATTTTTCCGAACGCTGCACTTGGGCGGTCTTGTCATTGGGGCCGACGGAGTTGCCGATGTGCCGGATTTTCCCTGCGGCCAGGGCTTTTTCGAGCACCGTCCGCACCTCATCGGATTCAAACTGCGCGTCTGACCAGGAGTGATACTGGTAGAGATCGATGTAGGAAGTTTGCAGAACGCGCAGTGAGTCTTCGAGTTGCCGCTGAATATCAGGACCGGAACGAGGCTCGGTACGGTTGAAGGGTGCGTGGAATTTGTGGCCGAACTTGGTGGCGATGACGAACTTGTCGCGGATTCTCAGATTCGCGAGGGCCTGGCCAATGAAGGCCTCCGAGGTGTGATCGCCGTAACACTCGGCGGTATCGATCAACGTAATGCCGAGGTCATGGGCCTTGGCGAGCATGGCGGTGGCTTCGGGCTGGGCAAAATCCTTGGCCCATTCGCCGCCGAATTGCCAGGTGCCCAGGCCGATGACCGAAACGCGAAGGTTGGTTTTTCCGAGGATGCGATATTTCATGGACTTCCTTTGCGCGCGACGTATTCAGGGTTTATTGGTTGTCGAGGGGGGCTGCGGGGAGGGAACAAATGCCGGGTTGATGAGTTGCTGTTGGGCGATAGCGAGGTCACGTTTGGCCTCGGCCATATCAGGCTAGATGCGCACGGCCTGACGGAATTGCTCGATGCCACCACGAATATTACCCAGCGCACAAAGGAGCCGCCCGTAGGCCAGGCGAACATCAGCATCATCGGGGTCCAGGGCGACCGTTCGAGCGTACGCGGCACGCGCCTCATTATTAAGCCCCACACGCACCAGCACGACCGCAAGCGAGTGCGCATATTTTTCGTCGGCGGGTTTCAGATGGGTCGCCTGGATGAGCATGCGGACGGCCTCTTCATTTTTTCCCTGTTGCACCAGCGCCATGCCCAAGCCGTGAACCGCAGGCGCAAACCCCGGCGCCACATGCACCGCTTCGCGGTATTTTAGTTCGGCACCAGCATAGTTACCCTCGCGATAGTAGATGCCGCCAATATTGGTGATGGTTTCGTAAAAGCTGGGATCAAGTTCCACGGCCTTGCGGTAAGACTCCAATGCGGCGGCGATATTCCCCCGCTTGACTTGCTCTACGCCAAGATTGGTGTGGGCCACCGCCGTATCGGGATTTTTCTCCAGGGTATCGACCCACAGCGAAGCGAGGTCGTAATACTTAAAAGATTCACGCCACGAGACGGCCGCTAACACACCCAACAACAACAATGGGGCAATCTTCAGTAGAAGATCGATCCTGCGGTCGAAACGCTTGCTCAAGTAATTACCGGCCTGAATGAGGAGGCAGGCGGCGAGGGTGAGCATGCCCAGGCTGGCAAGATATTGAAAATGATCGGCCACAAAGGAATAGCGAAACGGAAATACGTTGAAGAAGCCGAGCGCGGGGAAAAGCGTGCCGATGAAAAAAAACGCGGCAGTTAGTGGGCCGCGGGTGATCCGGGCACGGTATTTCCAGAGGATCACCAGAATGAGGAGAATGGCAAGGGGGAAAAGGTATTGCCACCACTGGTGGGAATCGACTTTCCAGCGTTCATAGAAAAAGGCCAGAGGGTTCGGCCAAACCAGTTTGAGCAGATACGTCCACAGTGCGCGACCGGCAATCAGGGCCCGTTCGATAAAAGAGAAATCCCACTTTTCACCGACCGCCCCGACGTGCTCTTTCTCCAGATGCGCCGTATGAAGCCCCGCGACCAAACCAATGATGAACAAAGGAACGCTGTAGAGAACATCCCGCAGACGGATGGAACCATGCTTCCACCAAACGAGCAGAAGAATCACCGCCGGAAGCGAGGCCGTCACCGATTTGCTGAGCAGGGCCAAGATGAAACAAATGAAGCAAAGAACATAAGGGCGAGGCTTGAACTGCTGCGATGAAGATGCTGAATCCAGCGCCCACACGCGGATCGCCGCAAGGATTGCCAGCAAATAAAAGAGCCCCGACAAGACGTTCTTGCGTTCAGTGATCCACGCGACGGATTCGACATGGACAGGATGGACGGCAAACAGAGCCGCGGCCAAAAGCGCGGCAGGTTCGCCCCCGGGAATCTTGAGTCGGCGGAGGATGAAAAAGACGAGTAGGGCATTGGCCGCGTGGAGGAGAATGTTGGTGAGGTGGTAGCCGAAGGGGTGCGGGCCCCACAGCTGATATTCCATCCAGAACGTGCTGTGAACGATGGGGTAATACTGCGGCGTGGCGCGCGGCTCGACCCAGATTCGGGCGAGGCCGGCGTCGTTACGCAAATTGATGTTGTCCAAAATGTGGGCGTCATCATCCCAGATATAGCCATTTTGCATGGATTGCAGGTGCGCCAGCAAGGTCAGCGCAACGATGCCCAACAGCAGCAGTAAAACGCGCCGAACGG
>JBBRWV010000040.1:0-26403 GCA_038248985.1 Phycisphaerae bacterium | reverse complement strand
GTGTTTCAAGGTTCAAGGTTCAAGGTTCAGGGACGGGGGGGATTAGCGGCGCCGGTGAGAGTAGATTTGATTGGACTGCTGGTAGATGGACCAGGAATTGAAGGCGGCGAGGGCACCGATGATGATGAGCATGGTATTTGGTCTGTCACCGAGGGGGAAGGGTGCGTAGGTGAAAGCGCCTTGCGTGAAGCCGATCCACGGGATGGATATTTGGAAGAGGCCCATGCCGAGGAGGGCGAGGATGGCGCCGGCGACGGTGCCGACCATGCCGGCGACATGGAGGCTGGCGGGGTAACCGGAGAAGATCCAGATGATTTCCTGGAGGATGCGTCCGCCATCCATGGGGTAGGCGGGGATGAGGTTGAAGATGAGGAGCATGAGGTTGATGCGGATGGCGGAGTCAACGCTGGCGATGATGTAGGGCAATGCGGGGGAGTGGGGCATGGTTTGGATGAGGAAGGGGAGGCCCCAGTAATAGATGGCCCAAAGGATGGGGAGCATGAAGACGTGGGTGATGGGACCGCCAACGGTGGTGATGAGGGAGGGCCAGGGGCGAGGGGGCGGCTGGACGAAGGCGAGGCCACCGAGAGGCCAGAGGATGATTTGATTGGCCACGCCGCCGACCCAGCGGCAGGCGAGGCAGTGTCCGAACTCGTGGATAAGGACGATACCGAAGAGGATGGTGTAGAAGAGGAGATCGATAGCGGGTTGCTGGCTGGAGAGGAGGTTGAATCCGACAAAGACAATGAAGAGGTAATGGAGGCTGACGGAGACGCCGAACCAACGTCCGAGGGGGATACCGGCATTGAAAAAATTCATGAGTCCTCAGGGTAAGTGTGGAGGGGATTTTGGGGAGATTGAGAAGTGTCATGATAGCGCGGTGGAGGGGGAGGCTCAATGTTTAGGGTGGGGCGAAGGAGATGGGAGGTTTTTGGGGGGCTACTACGACGACGACGGTGCGGGCTGGAAGCCCGCAACACGGGGCAACACGGGGCGACATGGGGCGACACGGGGCGACATGGGGCGACATGGGGCGACGGAGGATGACGGGGGACGGTGCGAGGGGAGGCGTTCTTTTTAGATATCGAAGGGTTCGTCGTCCATGCGGGCGAGGTCGATGATTTGGAGATCGACGCGTGGCGTGTTGAGGTAGTGATCGAGCTTGGGCTCGACGACGAGGCGGAGGTGGGTGCCGACGGGAAGTTGGGGCTCGAGGGCGCCCATTTTGAAGGCGATGCAGCGATGGACGTGGGGGCCGACGGCGATGGTGAGTTGGAGATGAGCGCCGGTGGCACCGACGCGGCGGGGGGGCGCGGAGATGCGGACGTCTTCGAGGATGAAGCGGGGTTTGGGGTTGCCGCGGCCGAAGGGTTCGAGTTTTTCGAGGAGTGCGATGGTGCGGGTGGTGCATTCGTCGAGGGTGATGGTGCCGTCTACGGGGAGGGCGGGGATGAGTTGTTCTTCGGAGAGATGGAGGGCGGCGAATTCGTCGATACGGGTGCGGAATTCTGCGAGGTTGGCGAGGGGGAGTTTGATGCCGCCGGCCATGGCGTGACCGCCGCCGGAAGTGAGGAGGTCGCGGCAGTGTTCGATGGCGAGGTGAAGTTGGAAGCCGGGGATGGAGCGGGCGGAGCCGTGGGCGTGAACGGCGACGTTGGTGGGGGAGCCGTCGGAGGCGAGGACGAAGGTGGGGCGGTGGTGGGTGTCGACGATGCGTGAGGCGACGATGCCGACGACGCCGGCGTGGAAGGAGTCGTGGGTGAGGACGATGCAATGGGGGAGGTCGAGGGGGGCGTCAGGCTCGGAGGGGGAGATGGAGTAGAGGTCGCGGAGTTGTTGCTTGGCGGTGTCGACCATTTTGCGTTCAGTGGCTTGGCGGGATTTGTTTTGGGCTTCGAGTTGGGTGGCGATGTCGGTGGCGCGCTGGCCGGTGGCGGTGGTGAGGAGTTCGACGGCTTCGTTGGCGTGGCCCATGCGACCGGCGGCGTTGATGCGTGGCGCGAGGGTGAAGCCGACGGCGGTGGTGTCGAGTTTCTTTCCGCCTTCGCCGTTGTGATAGCCGGCGGCGACGATGAGGGCTTTGAGTCCGGGGAGGCGGGTGCGGGCGAGTTGGGCGAGGCCGTGTTTGACGAGGATGCGGTTTTCACCGGTGAGTGGGACGACGTCGGCGATGGTGCCGAGGGCGGTGAGGGCGGTGAATTCGAGGAGGAGGTTGCGGTAGACGTCGTTGACGCGTTCGGCGTTGCAGAGTTTTTGGGCGACGGCCCAGGCGAGTTTGAAGGCGACGCCGGCGCCGCAGAGGTCGGGGTTGGGGTAGGGGGTGAAGCCGGGGAGGCGGGGGTGGACGATGAAGTTGGCATCGGGGAGAGCGGGGGCGAATTCGTGGTGGTCGGAGACGATGACGTCAATGTGATGGCGGCGGGCGAGGGCGATGGGTTCGAGGGCGGAGCAGCCGCAGTCGATGGTGATGAGGAGATTTGTGCCGTTGTCGATGGCGGTTTGGATGGCGTCGCAGTTGAGGCCGTAGCCTTCATCGACGCGGTGGGGGATGTAGGTATGGACATTGGCGGAGGCGGCGGTGAGGGTGTGCCAGAGCATGGCGGTGCCGGTGATGCCATCGACGTCGTAGTCGCCGTAGAGGGTGATTTTTTCCTGGTTGCGGACGGCGGCGGCGATGCGGTCGGCGGCGACGTTGATGTTGGGGAGGAGGGAAGGGGTGGGGAGATCTTTGAACTTGGGATCGAGGAAGGCGAAGGCGGTGGCGGCGTCGGTGATGCCGCGGTTGAGGAGGAGGCGGGCGATGAGGGGGGGGATTTGGAGTTCGCGGGAGAGGGACGCGAGGAGGGGAGAGGGGTCGGTGGAATCGGCAAGGGAGGGAGGGGAAATGATTTGCCATTTGCGGCGGCGGTAGGATGTGGTGGACGTGCAGATCATCCGTGATCCTCTCTGAGTGGAAGTGGGGGCAGTGTACCATGACGCGGAGATTTTTCGAAAAGGGGCGGGGAAGGCGGGCGGGCGGCTTTCCTTTTTGGGGCGTCCGTGTTCCAATGCTGAATTACCATTTTTCCGGAGTTTCGATATGTCCAGTTCTGCCATTGTGAAGACTCGATTTGCCCCCTCGCCGACGGGTTATCTGCATGTAGGGGGCGCGCGGACGGCATTGTATAGCTGGTTGTATGCGCGGCAGGCGGGGGCGGGGACGTTTGTGTTGCGAATTGAGGACACGGACCAGGTGCGTTCGACGGCGGAATCGGCACGGGGGATTTTGGAGGACATGCTGTGGCTGGGTCTGAACTGGGATGAAGGGCCGGTGGTAGGGGGGGAGAAGAATGAGTATTTCCAGTCCATGCGTCTAGATCTATATAACAAGCATATTGAGGAGTTGTTGAAGTCGGACAAGGCTTATCTAGCGTATGAGTCGCGGGCGCAGATTGATACATTGCGCAAGGATGCGGAGAAGCAGAAGCGACCGTTCCGATATCGGCGGAACATGGCGGGACGGGTGATGGAAGCGCAAGTGGGCGTGGAGCCGGTGATCCGGTTTGAGATGCCGTGGAAGGACATCACGGTGGACGACCAGATTTTGGGGCCGGTGACGGTGAATGCGGATGAGCATGATGATATTGTGATAAGGAAGTCGGATGGATTTCCGACGTATCATTTTGCGGTGGTGGTGGATGATCACTCCATGCAGATTACGCATGTGATGCGGGCGCAGGAACATTTGATGAACACGTTCAAGCATGTGGCGTTGTATGAGGCGCTGGGGTGGACGGCTCCGCTGCATGCGCATTTGCCGGTGGTGCAGAACATGGATTCGACGAAGATGTCGAAGCGGGACAAAGCGAAGGCGGCGCGTGCGGCGTTGCATGTGCATGTGCAGAAGTCGGG
This sequence comes from Phycisphaerae bacterium, assembly GCA_038248985.1. Lineage (GTDB taxonomy): Bacteria > Planctomycetota > Phycisphaerae > WQYP01 > WQYP01 > JBBRWV01. Next base: position 22,512 of record JBBRWV010000040.1, on the reverse strand, counting down.
GGTGAAGGATTTTGCGGATGTGGCGGAGAAGGCGGGGGTGACGACGCAGGCCATTGCGGAATTCATGGCCAAGAAGAACGAGGATGCGGAGCTGGCGTCGAAGCTGGCGAAGGTGATAGGAGCGAAGGTACCGGAAATTGAGGTGCGTGATTTTAGGAAATCGGGGTATATGCCCGAGGCGCTCTTGAACTTTATAGCGCTGGTAGGCTGGGCACCGGGGGGGAATCGGGAGATTGTGACGGCGAAGGAAATGCTGGAGATGTTTTCATTCACCGGGGTGCAGAAGACTTCGGGCAAGTTTGATCGCAAGAAGCTGGAATGGATGAGCGGCGAATATGTGCGGGCGACGACGATAGAGCGCCTCATGGAAGTGCTGGCGTTGTTTAACGAGGTGACGGATTATCCGATCAAGCAGGCAGATGCGGCAACACAGCGGGAGATATTGGGGATGTACCAGGAGCGGATGGTGACACTGTCGGAGATGGCAGAGAACTCGCGGTTCTTTTTTGAAGAGCCGGTGATGGACGCCAAGGCGGTGGAGAAGTTTGTGCGGAATAACAATGGTAAGGAGTTGCTGGCGAAGGCGAAGGGTCTGCTGGAGACGGTGGGGGAGCCGTGGACGCGGGAGAATCTGACGGAGCCGATGGATGCAATTTTGGCTTTGACGGAGAAGCGTGGTGCGGCGGCGCAGCCGATGCGGGTGGCGATCAGCGGGAACAGCATTACCCCGCCGATGTTGGAGACTCTGGCGTTGTTGGGTCGGGAGAAGACTCTGGCGCGGTTTGAGAGGGCGCTGTTGCTATAGGGTTGTTTGCGTGGTGAAGGTTGTATCTGATAATGTGGGTGCATTGCTCGGGTGGCGAAATTGGCAGACGCGCGGGATTTAGGTTCCCGTGTCGAAAGACGTGCAGGTTCGATTCCTGTCCCGAGCAGATAGTTTGAGTGTTCATGCGATTGATGACTTATAACATTTTGGAGGGCGGGGAGGGGCGGGTGGATCCTCTTGCGGAGACGGTTCGGCTGGCGGGGGCGGATGTGGTGGTGGTGCAGGAGGCGTGGGATCGGGAACTGTTTCAGAGGCTGGCAGATCGATTGCATATGGATTGCTTTCTGGCGGAGCATCCTACCAATGCCCAGGGGCATTGCGGATTGCTGAGCAGGTGGCGGATTCGGGAGGCGGTGAATCATGCGGGTGTACGCAGTGGGGGCGAGTCGCGATTGAGCAGGGCGGTGTTTCATGCGGTGGTGGAGAGCGGCGGGGTGACGCTGCCGGTGATTGGTGTGCATTTGCACGCGGGAGAGCTGTGGGAGAATGAGGAGAGGCGGTTGGAGGAGTTGGAGGAGGTGCTGGAGATTGGGGGGATATTTTCGGGGATGCCGCACGTGATCGCGGGGGATTTCAACAGTTCCCATCCGCAGCAGGTGATTGACGAGTCGAAGGTGCGGCCGGCGACGCGGGAGCGGGTGGGGCGGCAGGGGAATGAGTTTCCGCGGAAGGTGGTGCGGGCGATGCTGGAGGCGGGGTATGTCGATGCGCACGCGTTGCATCATGCGGGGAAAGAATTGGGGCGCAGCTTTACGACGGCCCATCCGGCGATGCGGGTGGATTATATTTTTGTGTCGCCGGATTTGTGTCCGCAGGTGCGGAGTTGTGATGTGTTCACGCCGTCGATTGGGCGGTATGCGAGCGATCATTATCCGGTGGTGGCGGAATTGGCTTTTTAGGGACGAGGGCGCGACGAAATGACGCCGACGCAACCTCATGGTTGAACTTGGAGCGGGGTTGCGAAGTTGACGTGAAAGAGGGGTTATTTTCCGGGGGCGGAGGCGGGTTCTGCGGTGGCGGGCTGAGTGGCAGCCGGTGTTTTGCTAAGTTCATCGCGGACAGCGGCGCTGCGTTCCCAGAATATTTTTACGGCATCATCGGCGGTGGAATATTTGCCGTCGATTATTTCCTGGGTCATTTGTTCGGTGACGGCGGTGATGCGATTGGCGAAGAGGGATTGACGGGCCCGATCCCGGGCGTCGGGGAGTTTGGCGATGTTGAACATGGCGGTGGCGTTGACGAGCCATTTTTTGCCGACCTTGTTGAGTTGGACGATACCGCCGCCGAGCTTGGTTTCGGCGTCGGGCGTGATGGTGAGGGTGGCGACATCGCCGGTGACTTTTTCCTGGGCGTCGGCCACGGCTTGGAGGTGGCGTTCCACCTGGGCGGGGGTGGAGGCACCAAAAGTTTTTTCGCCCTCGGCGGCGAACTTGGACTGCGCGGCGACTTGCATGCGTGTGGTGGCGGTGAGGAGGGCGAGCATGGCGGTGACGTGTTGCTGGTGTTCCTTCTCGATATAGACCGCAGCGCGGATAGACTTGTCATCGCCGGAGCGGAGGGCGGTGAGGAAGGAGGCGACGGCCGTTTTGGGTGTGGAGTCTTCGGCGGCGTGGACGGAGCCGAAGAGGGTAAGAAGGGCGGCGATCGCCATGAGGAAATGTCGCTGGTAGCGCATGAATCACCTAAATGAGTGGGGTAGAATTTGGGTTTACTCGCGAATGGTAATGCTGGGTCGGAAGAGTTTCGAGTTGAAGGCTTTGTGGTATTCAGTCCAGGTTTCGTCTTCGGAGGGGGCGGCGACGGCGTCGATGGCCATCTGGGTTTTGGCGTCGAGGTTGTCGATGAGGTTGACGAGGATGGCTTCGGGGGTTTTGGGCGTTACGGCCGCGCCAAATTCGGGTTCGCCATGGTGGGAGAGGATGATGTGGGTGAGGACCATGAGGAGATCTTTGCGAATGGGTTCGCCGAGTTTTTTCTCGGCGGCGGCGGCGCGTTGTTGAATCCAGATGGCACCGGTGACGACGTGGCCGATGAGGCGGCCCTGATCGGTGTAGTCAAAGCCGGAGACGTAGGAGAGTTCGACGGTTTTGGCGACATCGTGCAGGAACAGGCCGGCGAGGACGAGGTCTTGATCAATATCGGGGTAGCGGGGGCAGACGAGGAGGGAGAGTTCGAGGAGGCTGGTGGTGTGTTCGAGGAGGCCGCCAATCCAGGCGTGGTGCATGCTCATGGCGGCGGGGGCGATGGTGAATTTCTTGAGGAAGTCCGCATCGTTTAGGAATTCATCGATGAGGGCCTTGAGTTGCTTATCTTGAATGAGGCCCATGATGGCTTTGACGCGGGCGAGCATTTCCGGAATATTTTTCTTGGTGTGCTTGACGAGTTCAGAGAGATCCAACTTGGTGGGGTCGTCGATGGCGAGGATGTTGTCGGCGATAAGCTGGAGGTGTCCCTGGTAGGTTTCTACGCGGCCGCGGACGTTGACGAAGCCGGAGGAGGGGAGACGGTCGTAGACCTCGCGGCTGGCGTTCCAGGCGCGGCAATGGACTTTGCCGGTGGCATCGCTGACTTCGGCCTTGATAAAGGGCTTGTTGGTGGAGGTGGAACCGAGTTGTTTGTTGACGAGCATGAAGGCTTGATCGACGGTGTCGCCGTCGTGAAGTTGACTGATGGCGATGCGGTGGCCGGGAGAGGGGGGCATGTAAGGCTCCTGGAATTCAGAGGTCAAAATTGGGATTCAAAAAGGAAAGGGAGAGTTTAGCGGAAGGCTGGAGGAATGACCAATGAACGAGGCGAAATGTGTTGGAGTGACGGCATGAGGGATCAGGCGTCGTTGATTTGGGGGGAGGAGGCGGCTTGAGCGGATTGGATTTCAGCGGAGATCGAGACGATTTTCATGCCGATGTCGTGCCAGCCGTCGCGGTGATGGCGGCAGCGGACGAGTTGGCCTTCGAACTGCTTGTTGGCAAGTGTGCCGTTGCCCTGAAGGTAGACGCGGACGAGCTGGCTGGGTTCGATGGGAGTGCGGCTCATGAAGGCGAGTCCGCCGTGGGAGATGCTGTGTGCGACGACGGCGAGTCCTTCGTGTTCGATGTGGCTATCGCCCTGGAGTTCGAGGCGGTGAACGCGTGCGGGGCATTCGATGCCGAAGCGTTCATGGAGGCGGCGTCCGAGGCGTTCTTCGGGCGAGGGTTCGGGGGTGAGGGATTGGGAAACGGCACCGTCGTTTTCGGCATGTTGCATGAGTTTGATCCAGGCGTCGACGATGGCTGGGTCGTATTTGGCGGGGGCTTCGTTCTGAAGGATCTGGAGCGCCTGGGCGAAGGATTTGGTGCTGGTTTTGAAAGGCCGGTAGGCGGTCATGGCGTCGAAGGAATCCACGACGGCGCAGATGCGGCTGACGAGGTGCATTTGTTCGCCATTGAAGGCGCGGGGATAGCCGGTGGCGTCCATGCGTTCATGATGCTCGAGGGTGACGCGGAGGATGAGTTCGGAGATGTGCTGGTACTTGGAGAGATGATCGACGCCGAGTTGGGGATGCTGGCGGAGGAGGGCCCAGTCATCGTCGGAGAGGGGGCCGCGTTTGTTGAGGACTTCTTCGGGGATGAAGATTTTGCCGATGTCGTGCAGGACGCCGGCCATGCATATTTCGTTGAGTTGGGAGGTATCGCGAATGCCGAGGGCGTAGGCGAGGGGGACCATCCAGGTGCCGACGTTGACCATGTGGGTGGCGGTGTAGAAGTCGTGTTGTGAGGCGGCGAAGAGATGGGAGAATGCGGAGTCATCGTTGATGACGAGGGTGGTGATGGCGCGGGAGATGGTTTCGAGGCGGCCCATTTTGTCGGCGAGTGTGGGATCGGTAAGGAGTTCATTGATGAGTTCGACGCTGGTGTCGTAGATGAGTTCGGCCTTGGCGGAGATGGCGGCGGCGGGATCGGAGGCGACCTCGTTGATGCATTTTTCGACTTGTTGGCGGAACTGGGTTTGGGAAGCCATCTGGATATAGACAAAGCGAACGCCGGCTTCGCGGAGTCGGGCGCGGTGGTACTCGGTGAAGCGCGTGGCGGAGGTGCAATAGAGGCTGAACTTGGAGAAAGCGACGCCGTTTTTTTTAATCATGGTGCGGAGGTGGATGGGAATATTTTCGAGCGCGCCCAGGGGCAGGTGATCGAGGGCGAGAGGGAAGTAACCAGAGTTGGCGGAGGAGCCGCTGGGGGCGCTGCCGCCGGAGCGGAGCATGTCGCCTTCAGGTTTTTCGAAAGTGACGGGCGGATGAGCAGTCAACTGAGCGGCCATGGGGAGACTCCGATCAAGGCGCTAACTTCACGCGAAAGCAATGGGAAACATGCTTGATTTTTCGACTGGAGCAGAGTGAGGCTTAACCCGCAATTCAGTTGATGTTTGCCCTTAATCAGGTAGGAAAAATGTGACGTGCGACGGTGCGGACCTATTTGCGGTTGGCTTGCATACGCGGAGCGGTGCGCATACAAAAGAGGACTTCGTTTCTCGGAATTAAGGAAGACCCTCATGGCCAAGAATATCAAGCCTCGTGCGGATGATTACTCGCAATGGTACCTGGATGTGATCAAGGCGGCGCAACTGGCGGACTATTCGCCGGTACGGGGTTGCATGGTGATTCGGCCGGAGGGGTATTCGATCTGGGAGGCGGTGCAGCGTGATCTGGATCGGCGATTCAAGGACACGGGGCACACGAACGCCTATTTTCCGCTGCTGATACCGCAGAGTTTTCTGGCCAAAGAGGCGGAGCATGTGGAAGGATTCGCGATGGAGTGCGCGATCGTGACGCACTCGAAGCTGGAGAAGGGGGCGGACGGGAAGTTGAAGCCGGCGGCGCCGCTGGATGAGCCGCTGGTGATTCGGCCGACGAGCGAGACGATCATCGGGCACATGTATGGGCAGTGGATTCAGAGTTACCGGGATTTGCCGGTGCTGATCAACCAGTGGTGCAACGTGATGCGTTGGGAGATGCGGACGCGGTTATTTTTGCGGACGTCGGAATTTTTGTGGCAAGAGGGGCATACGGCGCATGAGACGGCGGAGGAGGCACAGCGGGAAACGCTGCAGATGCTGGATGTCTACGCGGAGTTTGCGGAGGAGTTTCTGGCGATACCAGTGATCAAGGGGCAGAAGACGGATGCGGAGAAATTTCCGGGAGCCGTGACGACGTACTGTATTGAATCGCTGATGCAGGATGGCAAGGCGTTGCAGGCGGGTACGTCGCATAACCTGGGACAGAATTTTTCGAAGGCGTTTGAGATTCAATTTTTAGGTCGCGACAACAAGCTGCAGAACGCGTGGACGACGAGTTGGGGCGTGAGCACGCGGTTGATCGGGGCGATGATCATGGCGCATTCGGATGATGAGGGGTTGATCATTCCGCCGAAGGTGGCACCGACGGTGGTGGCGATTGTGCCGATATTCAAGAACGCCGACGAGGAGGCGAAGGTGCGCGGGTTTATCGATCTGCTGGTGGGGCAGTTGTGCGGGGCGGGTGAGTTGGAACTGTTCAAGAAGCGCACGGCGAATGCGGGGATCGCGCGGTATTTCTTCGACAAGCATACGAATCAGCAGGTGATTGTGGACTGGCGGGATTCGCGGCCGGGTGACAAGCAGTATCACTGGGAACAGCATGGCGTGCCTTTCCGGATGGAAGTCGGGCCGCGGGATGTGGATGGGGGCGCGTGCGTGTTGAAGAAGCGGTTGGATCGATCGAAGGAGATCGTGCCGCTGGCGACGGTGACGCCGGAGTGGCTGCGGGGGAAACTAGACGCGATGCAGGCGGAGATGTTCAGCAAGGCGAAGGCCTTCCGGGATGCGAGCATTCGGACGGCGACGACGTACGAGGAGATGAAAGAGATTTTGGCGACGAAAGGCGGGTTGGTGCGCTGCCACTTTATTCCAGACAAGGAAGTGGAAGCGAAGATCAAGGAACAGACCAAGGCGACGGTGCGCTGCATTCCGTTTGATGCGAACGGGGCAAATGCAACGAGCGGGAAGTGTATTTTCACCGGTGCCGAGACGACGACGCAGGTTTTGTTTGCGCAATCGTACTGATTATTTTGGGCTTGGCGGTCCCGATTTATTGCATTGAGGGCTTATTTTCCCTACACTCGCGACCCCTTGGAAGGAACGGAAACGCACATGGGCATAGTTGTTCAGAAGTTCGGCGGGACGTCGGTGGCGACGGCCGAGAAGATTCACCTCGCAGCCAGGAAAGTGGTGGCGCAGAAGCAGAGCGGCAGCCAGGTGGTGGTGGTGGTGTCGGCGATGGGGCACACGACGGATGAGCTGATTGAGTCCGCCAAGAAGGTGTGGGGCGACGCGGCGGGGCAGCCCCCGAAGCGTGAGATGGACCAGCTTCTGGCCACGGGCGAGCAGGTGACGATTGCGTTGATCGCGATGGCGCTGGCGGCGCAGGGGCATGAGGCGATTTCATTTACGGGCGGGCAGATTGGGTTGGTGACGGACGGGGTGCATACGAAGGCGCGGATCATCAAGCCGCTGGACAAGAAGCGGATCACGGAGCAACTGGATAAGGGAAAGATCGTGATCGTGGCGGGTTTTCAGGGGGTGACGGAGTCGGGGGACGTGACGACGCTGGGGCGCGGCGGGTCGAATGCGTCGCTGGTGGCGCTGGGAGCGGCGTTGAAGGCGGACATGTGCGAGAACTTCACGGATGTGGACGGGATTTACACGGCGGACCCGCGCATCGTGAAGGACGCGCGGTTGATCCGCGAGATCAGCTACGATGAGATGATGGAACTGTCGAGTGTCGGTGCGTCGGTGCTGCAGACACGCGCGGTGGAATTTGCGAAGAAGTACAATGTGCGGATTCATGTGCGGAACAGCCAGCATGACCGGCCCGGCACGTTAATCATGGCGGAGACCCAGGCGATGGAACATATTGTTGTCAGTGGATGTGCGCTCAAGAAGGATCTGACCCGCGTGACGTTGAAGCGGTTGGCGGATCGGCCGGGGATGGTGGCGCAGATTTTTTCGGCGGTGGGCGAAGCGAACATCGTCGTTGACGACATCATTCAGAACACGATGGAGGACGGGACGGCGAACGTTTCTTTCACCGTGGAGCACGGGGACGTGGCGGATCTCAAGCCGGTGGTCGATCGGAAGTTGAAGGACCTGGGCGGCGGCGATGCGTTGTATGACACGAACCTGGCGAAGGTGTCAGTGGTGGGCGTGGGCATGAAGCAATCGACGGGCGTGGCGGCGAAGATGTTCGGGGCGCTGGCCAAAGAGGAAGTGAATATTCAGAACATCAGCACGTCGGAGATTCGCATTTCGTGCATTATTTCCAAGGGCGATGCGGAGAAGGCCCTGCGAGCGGTGCATACGGCGTTTGACCTGGGCAAGGAATGATCCGGGCGGCGGCGGTGGGTGGGGGATTGCATTTTCGCTGGTGCGCCCTACGATGCGGCGAATGAGCGCCCTATCCACAATTTCTGAAACGCTGGTGCTGGAATCGGCGGCGTTGCGCAGCCCGTGGGCGATGGCGCGGCGGCGGTTCCGGCGCAATATATTTGCCGTGGCGGGGATGGTGGTGCTGGCCCTGGTGTTGGGGGCCTGTTTTAGTTCGCTGCCGTGGACGCTGAATAATTACAACGATCAGCACGACTTGTTGCATGTTTTTGAGGAGCCGAGTTGGCAGTTCGTTTTTGGGACGGATAGTTTGTCGCGCGATATTCTGACGCGTTTTCTATTGGGGGGTACGATTTCGCTGGCGATTGGGCTGGCGGCGGCATTGATTTCGGTGGTGATCGGGACGTCTGTGGGTTTGCTCTCGGGGTATGTTGGCGGGCGAGTGGACGCGTTTCTGATGCGGCTGGTCGATATTCTGTATGGCCTGCCGTACATCCTGCTGGTGATCCTGATGCGGGTGGTGCTGGTTCCGATTTTTACGAAGTTTTTGCAGCAGCTGACGAATAATCCGGAATCATCGGCGGTGGCGGCGTGGGCGAATATTCTGGTGTTGCTGGTGGGCATTGCGTCGGTGAGTTGGCTGACGATGGCGCGGGTGGTGCGCGGACAGGTGCTGAGCCTGCGGGAGCAGCCCTTTATCGAGGCGTGCCGGGCGTTGGGATTCACCAACCCGCGGATTTTGTTGCAGCACATTTTGCCGAATCTGGTGGGGCCGATCCTGGTGTATGCGACCTTGACGGTGCCGCAGGCGATTCTGTCGGAGAGTTTTCTGTCGTTTTTGGGTCTGGGTATCCAAGCGCCGTTACCAAGCTGGGGGAATATGGCCTCGGAGGGGATTGATGCGTTGAACCCCGTACAAGTGCGTTGGTGGCTGATCTTGTGGCCCTGCTTGGGGCTGAGTGTGACGTTATTGTGTCTGAATTTTGTGGGGGACGGGCTGCGGGATGCGCTGGATCCAAAATCGAGCCGGTGACGTCTCCTTGAAAGCCGTGTACCATTGATAACATTTGCCACACTGCGGCAACACTACGGTGTTATTCTTCTTCCCGCGGGAGTACGCATGAACAATCGATTTACTTTCAAAGACGCAGTTTTTGCTTTTATATTGATCCTTGTTTTGGGCGCGGTCATCTGGGCCAGTGCGCAGTTTTCACGTCAGGAGCATCGATTGAATGATGTTCGGACGGAGTTGAGCAAGTTGAACGTGTTGCTGGCTTCGGGGGTGCGGACATATTCCACCACTCAGGCGGAGGGTGTGCAGGGGGTTAAACCGGTGAATATTCGCCGCAAGAATGAGCAGGGGGGTGAATACGTTTTTTATCCCGAGGCACCGACGACACCGCGTGAACCGCATGGTTTTCCGGATTATGCCAGCGGTGACTGGATTGTGCAGAACTTGGGAAGCGAACCTGCGGTTGTTACGCCTTATATCGATAAGGATGCGTATGGAAATGAAGTACAGCGTCCTGTTTTGGAGACGCTGATCACGCGGAATCCGGAAACGCTACTCTACGAACCTTACCTGGCGGAGAGCTACGAGACTTTCCCCAAAGAATTGCGTTATCGTTTCGTGCTGCGGAAGAATATCTGGTTTTCAGACCGTACTCCGATTACGGCGGATGACGTGGTGTTCAGCTTCACTACGGTGATGACGCCCGGAATTGAGGCGGATAGCCTGCAGTCCTATCTCAAAAAGATTGAATACGTCAAGAAAATCGATGATCGCACGATCGATATCAAATTGCATGAGCCCTATTTCCAGGGGCTGGAAGTGACGGGGCAATTTTTCGAAATTATTCCGCAGCATCTATACGCCTTTAAGGACGTCAAAGAGTACAACGCCCGAACGGATCATTTGATAGGTTCCGGCCCCTATTTATTTGATCCTAAGAAATGGGAAAAAGGGCAGCAAATCACCCTGGTTCGCAATGAAAATTATTGGGGAACCAGGCCGAGTTTTGATCGGATTGTTTATCGTTTCATATCCAACTCACAGGCGGCCCTGCAAGCTTTTCAGAACGAAGAAATCGATGGGGTAACGCCCCAGCCCGACCAGTTTATAAAGTTTTCCAGCGATCCCGAGTTTCTCAAAAAGTTCAAGGTCTTCAAGTACCAGAGACCTAACGCGGGTTATCGGTATATCGGATGGAACCTGCGCAAACCGATCTTCAAGGACAAGATCACGCGTCAGGCTTTGACGATGTTGATTGACCGTCGTGCAATCATCCACACGATTGAAAAAGATTTATCATCGGAAATTACGGGACCCTTTTCGCCGATCGTGCCCCAAAACGACAAGAGTATTCAGCCCTGGCCTTATGATCCCGAGGGGGCGCGCAAGAAGTTGACTGATGCGGGATGGAAGCTAAATTCCAACGATGTGCTGGAACGCGACGGGGTGGAGTTTCGTTTTAGTTTGATGATTCCCGCGCAAAGCTCCAACTACGAACAGATTGCATCGTATGTGAAGGAGCAGTTCAAAAAGGTGGGGATTGATGTGCGTATCCTTCCCACGGAGTTTTCCGTGCTGGTCGACAAACTCAATAATCGTGATTTTGACGCCTCCATGCTGCGATGGACGGGCAGCATTGAAGGCGATCCGTACCAAATTTGGCATTCGAACTCGGCCAAGGATAAAGGTTCGAATGCCATTGGCTTTGCCAACGCCGAGGCCGATAAACTTATTGAGGATGCCCGGAAGGAGTTGGATGAGGAAAAGCGAATGGTTCTTTGGCACAAGTTTCATCAGATTCTTAATGAAGAACAGCCTTATGTTTTCCTGCACACCTCTTTGTCCACATCCTTTTTAAACGGTCGGATCAAGAACGCCGAACCTTACCTGGTAGGCGTCAACCGGGATGACTGGTACGTTCCCTCGTTGCAGCAAAAGTATCGTTGATTTCTTCGGCAAATAAAAATAGAAGTGCATGCTTACCTATATTCTAAGACGCATATTCCTGATGATACCGACACTGATCGGTATGACCTTGATGCTGTTTATGGTGTTGCGTTTTGCGCCGGGCGTGGCGAGCGGGTCGGCGCTATCCTCCGGCGGCGAGATGCAAAGCTCCGAGGCCCGCAATGAAGAAATTCGCAGGGCGAAGGAGCGTCTGGGGATGGTGGACAAAAACGGTGCGGCTATCCCCATGTGGAAGCAGTATTTTGTCTGGTTGGGTAAAACGGTGAAGATCGATACATACTCGGTCTCAGGGGTCAATATACCGGGGCCGGTGGTGGACCTTGGCACTTCCGTCAAGTACAGAAAACCGATTGTGGAATTGATCAAAGAGAGGCTTCCCGTCACCATCAGCATCAACATCATTGCGACGGTAATTGTGTATATGATTGCCATTCCTGGCGGCATGCTCTCGGCGGCACGACGTGGCGCCACGTTTGATCACGCATGGTCATTTTTTACGATTTCACTTTATTCGCTTCCGGTTATCTGGATCGGTTCGATGGCGATAGGGTTTCTTGCCAACCGAGATTACCTTGCCTGGTTTCCGGCGGCGGGGCTGCATGTCACCGACACCACCAGTCACACGTTTTTTGAGTATGCCATGGATTACCTGTGGCATCTGGCGTTGCCGATTCTCGTAAGCACCTACGGGGGCTTTGCCTATCTGAGCAAACAGATGCGTGCCAGCATGTTGGATAACCTGGAACTGGACTATGCCCGAACGGCGCGTGCGAAGGGGCTATCCGGCTTTGTCATTGCCACGCGGCATGTTTTTCGAAACAGCCTGTTGCCGTTGATTACGATTGCCGCGGGCATTATCCCGGGATTGTTGGGCGGATCGGTCATTATTGAGACCATGTTTTCCATCAAGGGCATGGGCGAGTTGACTTACCAGGCTACATTGGGGCGGGATTTGCCGGTAATTCAGGCGACGGGTTTGGTGAGCGGCGCGATTGTACTGATCTCGTATTTGATCACTGATATCTGCTATGCCATTGCGGATCCGCGGGTAAGTTACGATTGATGTTTTCCGGAGTCCTAAAACCTGTGATGATTGCCGACCCAGCAACTCCCGCACTCGAACCCCGTACCGAAGGCGTCAGCTTTTGGCAGGTCGCGGGGCGCGCGTTCTCGCGGCGTTGGCTCAATCTCATCGCCTGCGGGCATATCGCGTGTATTGCATTACTCGCGGTGTTTGTGCCGTTCATTGCCAATGGCCACCCTTACACCATTGTATACCCTACGAAAGCGGGGCATGTGCGGCACTGGCCATTGTTTGCGACGCTGTCGGCACTGGATCTATGCCTGCTGGTTATCTTTGCCGGGGCAGTGGCGTTTGCGTTTTTTTATCGCAGGTTCGGACGAACGATCGTCGATCGAGAAGACCGATCCGCGGCTCGTTGTGAAACGCTGTTTATAATCATGGGCATTGTGATGTTGATCTCGGGCGCTTTGTTTTACTTTCACGGAAGCCCGCTAAACCCCAATGATTATCGCTCGTATGAAGCCATGATTAAGGAGGGGAGGGCGTCCGGGGCCCTATTCCCGCCTGTCCACTGGAGTTCTTCGGAACAAGAGCCGCTTATTGCGAACCGCACCTTTGAGTTTCCCTCGGCGGATCACTGGCTGGGCACGGATGGCATCGGGCGGGATGCGTTATCGAGGCTGCTGTGGAGTACGCGCGTTGTGATGGGGATTGGGTTCGTCGCGGAGGCCATCGTTTTGATCATCGGCATCACCATTGGGGCGATGATGGGCTATTTTGCATCGAAGGTGGATTTGCTGGGGATGCGCCTGGTTGAAATCTTTGAGGCCGTTCCCACGTTTATATTGATTCTCATCTTCGTAGCGACGTATGGGCGCAACATCTTTATGATCATGGTTATCCTGGGATTGACCGGATGGACAGGAGTTGCCCGTTTTACGCGCGCGGAGTTTTTGAAGCTGCGCAAGCTGGACTACGTTCACGCGGCCATAGCTACGGGATTGCCTCTGCGCCGCTTGCTTTTCCGTCACATGCTGCCGAATGCCCTGACCCCGATCATTGTCACCGCCACATTTGGAATTGCCGGTGCGATTATGTCGGAAAGTGGTCTGTCGTTTCTCGGCGTGGGGGTCGAGCCACCGACGCCTTCCTGGGGCGCCCTGCTGAATGAAGCGGGAAACCCGGCCGAGACATTCCGGTGGTGGCTGGCCATAGCCCCGGGATTCATGATTTTTTTGACTGTCTTTTCGTATAACATCATCGGCGAAGGGCTTCGTGACGCCATCGATCCGCGTACGAACCGTGTTCGCTAAACAGGTGTGCTTTTGATGACCGACATTGCAGCCATTGTAGATAAACCTCTCTTGGAAGTTCGCAATCTTGCGACGTATTTTCATATGGAATCGGGTGTGGCACGTGCGGTCGATGGCGTGTCGTTCTCGCTGTTTTCCAATCAAACACTGGCGATTGTGGGCGAATCGGGCTGCGGCAAATCGGTCACATCCATGTCGATCATGCGGTTGCTGGCGACGCCGCCGGCGGAATATGCCAGCGGCAGCATTCACTTCAAAGGACAGGATCTGCTGAAGGCGAGCGAAAAGCAGATGCAGAAGATCCGGGGCGGGGAGATAGCGATGATTTTCCAGGAGCCGATGACGTCGCTCAACCCGGTTTTCACCATCGGCGATCAGATCATGGAAGCAATTCTGCTGCATCAGAATGTGAACTTTGCGCAGGCCCAGGAGATTGCCGAGCAGGCGTTGCAGCGGGTGGGGATTTCTGAGCCAAGGCGCCGGCTGCAGGAGTATCCGCATCAGATGTCTGGAGGGATGAAGCAGCGGATCATGATTGCGATGGCGCTGGCGTGCGAGCCGGCGATCCTGATCGCGGACGAACCGACGACGGCGCTGGATGTGACGATTCAGGCGCAGATTCTTGAGTTGATGCGGGAGATCGAGCACCAGACCGGGATGGGCATCCTGTTGATCACGCACGATCTGGGAGTGGTCGCGGAGAACGCGGACGTGGTGGCGGTGATGTATGCGGGGAAAATCGTGGAATATGCGGATGTAAACGAACTGTTTTCCAATCCGCTGCATCCGTATACGAAGGGGTTGCTGGCGTGCATTCCGAAATTGGGGCAGGAGCATGAACGCCTGTTTACAATTCCCGGCATGGTGCCCAGCCCGACACAGTATGGCCAGGGCTGTCGCTTCGCGGCCCGCTGCACGGAATGCACCGGCAGCGTGCGCGAAAAGGAATTGCGGGCGTCGCCGGAATTGCGTGAAGTGAAGCCGCAACACTGGGTGGCTTCCTGGAATGCCCCGGGATACGAAAAGGCCAAGGCGACGATACCGACATTGAACTTCCGTCGGGCAGCGCCCGCCACATTCCCGGTGATGGAGAAAGCATGACGACCATGGCCGCGCCCGCGACTTCGACCCCGCGCAGCATCGGTTTGCCGTTGCTGAAGGTGACGAACTTACGCACTTACTTTCCCATCCGCAAAGGTTTTTTTCGGTCCGTTGCCGGGTACGTCAAAGCGGTCGAAGACGTATCGTTTGAAGTCACTGGCGGCGAGACGCTGGGGCTGGTGGGGGAGTCCGGCTGCGGCAAGACAACGATTGGCCGAACGATTTTGCGGCTCGTCGAGCCCACAGGCGGAAATGTCATTACCGGCGGTGTTACCTTCAACGGCCGTGACGTTTTCAGCCTAAGCGCCGCGGAGATGCGATTGCTGCGGCGGGATATTCAAATTGTTTTTCAGGACCCCGTGGGGTCGCTTAACCCGCGCATGACCGTCGGTTCCATCATCGGTGAGCCGATTCTCGTGCATCGCTTGGCGGATCGCTCGAACGTGCGCCAGCGCGTGGCGGCATTGCTCGATCGCGTGGGTCTGCCGACCTCCGCGGCCAATCGTTATCCCCACGAATTTTCCGGCGGGCAGCGACAGCGTATCGGCATCGCGCGGGCCTTGGCGCTGGAGCCCAAATTCATCGTGTGTGATGAACCCGTATCGGCGCTCGATGTGTCGATCCAGGCGCAGATCCTCAACTTGATGGCGGATTTGCAGAAGGAATTGGGGCTCTCTTACCTGTTCATTGCGCACAATCTGGCCGTCGTGGAGCACTTTTCGGATCGCGTGGCGGTGATGTATTTGGGCCGCATCGTGGAGCTTTCTGAGAGCCGCGAGCTCTACAAAAACCCGAAGCATCCTTATACGGTTGCGTTGCTTTCGGCAGTGCCCAAGCCGACGCCGAACAAGACTGATCAACGGATTATTCTGCGGGGCGAGGTGCCCAGCCCGTCGAATCCGCCGGCCGGATGCCCGTTTCATCCGCGTTGCCCGCTGTATGCGCAATCTAGAGATTCGCGCTGCGTCTCCCAGATGCCGCCGCTGGAACAGAAGGGGGCCGCGGGCCATCAGGCGGCGTGCTGGCTTACCCAATGATCGCGGTGATTTGCACAACCCATGTAGCCGCGAGCATAATTGTCCTTCGACGATTCAACTTTGCCGCCTGGAGCATGAATGTCTGATCCAAAAGAAGAAATGACACATATCCTTGAGCAGATCAAGGGGGGTGATCGGGATGCCGCCAAGAAACTGTTGCCTCTGGTGTATGACGAGTTTCGGGCGTTGGCGCGATTCTATCTGCACCAGGAGCGTGTGAATCACACGTTGCAGCCGACAGCGCTGGTGCATGAAGCGTACATGAAACTGGTGGATCAGACGCGGGTGGACTGGCAGGGGCGGTCGCACTTTTTCGCCGTTGCCGCGCAGGCGATGCGTCGAATTCTGGTGGATCACGCGCGCTCCAAGAATCGCGATAAACGCGGCGGGGGACGGGCGCGGGTCACTCTCGATGAAGCCGTCGCGCTGTCTCCGGAAAAAGAAGAAGATGTATTGGCGCTGGATGAGGCGCTGGAAAAGCTGGCGAAGCTGGACCCGCGCCAGGCGAAAGTCGTGGAGATGCGTTTCTTCGGCGGCCTTTCGGTTGAAGAGGCGGCTGAGGCCCTTGGGGTGTCGAAGCGCACCGTGGAAGGCGACTGGACCTTCGCCCGGGCGTGGCTGGCGCGGGAATTGCGAGCGTCTGACGATTAATCCGCGCGGTGGCGCGAACCTGCACGCCCCTTCGTCGGTATATCGCTTATAGTCTCGGTTGATCCCCTTCCTGTGTGATGCGTTTTTTTTTTACAGATGGAAGCCATGACGCCAGAGCAGTACAAGAAAGTCAAAGATGTCTTTCTCGTCGCCTGCGACAAACCGATGGAGCAACAGGCCGCGTTTGTCGTCGAGGTTTGCGATGGCGACGCCGCCGTGCAACAGGAAGTCGAAACACTGTTGGCCGAGCACAATCAGGGGGCGAAAATAATCCCCCAGAATCCGTTAAGCCCGATGAGCAAACTGCTCTCGCAAGCCGGGGTGGAGGGTCCGGGCGATTACGACGTCGATCTCGATCTGGGGCGTTCCGGCATTTCCAGTCGCATTCTCGCTGATTCCGACAGCGGCTCCGGCACGGGTTCCAGCCATGATTTTGTCGACCCCGGGCGTTTCACCGCTGGTACGGTGGTCGCCGGCCGTTATCGCATTATTGAACTGCTGGGCCGGGGCGGCATGGGTGAAGTTTATCGCGCCGACGACATCAAGCTGGGACAAACCGTGGCGCTCAAATTTCTGCCGCGACTATTCAGCCAAGACACCAAATGGATGGAGCGTTTCCACAACGAGGTGCGGATCGCGCGCCAGGTTTCTCACCCCAACGTGTGCCGCGTGTTCGACATCGGCGAGGTGGATGGTGAGCAGTTCATTTCGATGGAATATATCGATGGCGAAAACCTTGCCTCACTGCTGCGCCGCATCGGTCGCATCCCGCAGGACAAGGCGCTGCAGATCGCACGCCAGCTTTGTGCTGGGTTGTCGGCCGCTCATGACAAGGGTGTCCTTCATCGCGATCTGAAACCGGCCAATGTCATGATCGACGGCCGCGGGCAGGTGCGCATAACGGACTTTGGCTTGGCGGCACCCATTGATCAAATCAAGGCCCAGCAACTTCGGGCAGGCACTCCGGCCTACATGTCGCCTGAGCAACTCGCCGGCAAGAATGTCACTATTCGCTCTGATGTGTATTCGCTGGGGCTGGTCCTTTATGAAATGTTCACCGGTAAGCCGGCATTCAAGGCGGATTCGCTGCGCGAGTACATCCGCCTCCATACCGAAGAAAACCCCGACCCGCCCTCGCAAGTCGTTTTTGATCTGCACCCGGATGTGGAACGCGTGGTGTTGCGTTGCCTGGAAAAAGACCCGCGCAATCGTCCCTCCAGCGTATTTGCCGTGGCCGCGGCGCTGGGCGGCGGCAACATGCTCAAGGAAATACTCGCCTCCGGCGATACTCCCAGTCCGGAAGCGGTCGCTGCGGCCGGTGAGGAAGTTACCGGCGCTCGACCGGCCTTGGCGTTGGGCCTGCTGGCGTTCGCGCTGGTGACGCTCATCATCGTGGTCCTGCTCAGCCCGCGCGCGTTTCTCATGCAACTGGCGGTCAAGGACGCCCAATCCAACCCTTCCGTGTTGAGTGTTCGCGCGCGCGATACCCTGCGCAACCTCGGCTATTCGCAAAAGATGCGCGACGGTGACAGCGGTTTTGGATTGAATGCCCAATTTTATTCCTGGGTGCAGTCCAGACAATTCGGCCCGGAGCGTTGGACGTTGCTCACCCGTCCGCGGGCGGGGCTGGTCTATTTCTGGTATCGAGAAAGCCCTGATCTCATGGTGGCTTCGCGCAGCAGCGCCTTCGGCGAAGAGTACGATCCGCCGCTCATGCGGCCGGGCATGACATCCGTTCGCCTTGATCCGCGCGGTGTCCTGCAACGACTGCACGTGGTGCCGGATCGTGTCATCGGCGCAAATGCCGACGTTCAGCCGGCCGGTGAATCCTCCGCGACCGCGGCAACGCAATCCGCCCTGGAGAAGGTGCCGGTCGACTGGCTTCCGCTGTTGAAAGCTGCCGAAATCGACCTCACCCGATTTCATCCTGTTCCACCCGGGCGTTTCCCCCCCATTTACGCGGATACTCTCGCCGCTTGGGAGGGCGTCTTTCCCGAGGCTCCCAACGAACTCATTCGCATCGAAGCCGCGGCTTTGCAGGGCAAGCCGGTCTATTTCAACATCCTCGGCGCCTGGAAAGACATGGAAACCTCCGGTCAACAAGCCGCCATTCAGTCCCTCGGCCGCACCAACCTCATTGTGCAAACCCTCGTGATCATCGCCTTGCTGGTCGCGGGTTCATTTCTCGCCTGGCGTAACTATCAGACCGGCCGCGGTGATCGCTCTGGCGCCACCCGCATGGCCATTGCCTTTTTTGTGTTCGGCTTTGCGACGTGGCTTTTCCGCGCCCATCACGTGCCCGACCTGCTGATGGAGTTCATCCTCTTTTCCGGTGCGATGGGCGACATTCTCTTTCCCGTCGCGCTGATCTGGATTTTCTATCTCGCTCTCGAACCCTATGTCCGTCGGGCTTGGCCGGAAACCATCATCTCCTGGAGCCGCCTGCTCTCCGGAAAATGGACCGATTCCCTCGTCGGCCGCGATACCCTCATCGGCGCGACGGTCGGCATTGCCTCCATGATCATCACGCAGCTGGAGCACCTGGCCCCGCGCTGGCTGAATATGTCGGCGCCGTTGCCCAGCTACGCCTCCGCCTTCACGTCTCTGCAATCCGCATCCAACTTCTCCACGCTCTTTGCCGCGGGCCTGTCCGCACTCTATCTCGGCCTCATCCTGCTGCTTTTTCTCATCATCGTCCGCATTGTTTCCCGCCGAAAATGGGTCGCTGGTGTCGCCTTCATTCTCGTTTTCATCGCCGCCACCGCCCGCTGGACACCCGACGCTTACTTCAGTTGGGCTGCCCAGATTCTCATCGGCTCGCTCTTTCTCTTTCTCGTCATCCGTCATGGCCTGGTGGCCATCATTGCCTGCATTCTCTGCCGCATGATTCTCTGGGATTTTCCGATCACCCCTGATTTCAATGTCTGGTACGCCAACGCCTCCATCATCGCGATCGCCTCCGTGCTGACACTCCTGGGATGCAGCTTCTACACCTCCCTCGGTGGGAAACCGCTTTTTTCCTTCCGTGATCTCGAAACCCGCTAATTGGATAGATTGGCCCCAAGGAGCGCACAAATGCCCGTCCCCTCGCGTATTGAAATTCCGAATTTTCCCGGCGACAAGCGCTTCGCCATCACGCTCTCCTTTGATGATGGCGTAATCTTTGACCGCCGCGCTGTCGCTGCTTTCAACGAATGGGGGCTCAAAGCCACCTTCAATATCAACTCCGGCAACCTCCTTCGCACCGGCCAACCCGCCCCGGATTCATCCTGGTATCTGGATGCTTCCGAAATTGACGAGCTCTACCGCGGCCACGAAGTCGCCATCCACACCGTCTCGCATCCGCACCTGCCGCGCATCGATCCGTCCCAGGCGGCGATGGAAGTGCTTGAGGATCGCAAGGCGCTGGAGGACCTCGTTGGTTATCCCGTGCGCGGCATGGCGTATCCCTTCGGCACCTTTAACCAACGCACAATTGAGATTCTTCGTTCCCTCGGTATTGTCTATGCCCGCACGGTGGAGATGCGCGACCCCTGCTTTCCTCCTACCGAGCCGCTTGCCTGGGGTGCCACAGGTCATCAGTATGCCGAAGGCCTCCTCGAACAATGGGAGAAGCGCTACGCCCACGCCGGTGCCCACGGCGTGCTGCTCATCTGGGGGCACACCTATGAATTTCATCAACGAAATGACTGGGCCGGCCTCGAGAGGATCTTCAAGCCGCTCACGGGGAAGCCGGATGTCTGGTACTGCACCAACATCGAGTTATTCGATTACGAAGCCGCCCGCTTGCGCGTAGTCATTGCCGCCAACAGGAAATCCGCGTTCAATCCCAGCGCCCTGTCGGTCACTCTCAAGCTGGACGATCGGCAACTGGTCGAGGTCCCCGGTGGTAAAACCATCGCTCTGGAAACGTGAACTGTGATCGTGGAAGCAGCTTCCGATGAAGATTTCGCGCAACCAATTTGATTGTCTTGTCGAGCAAGCCATTGCCGCGCTCCCGCCGCAGTTCGCCCGGTGGCTCAATGAAGTGGCCATCGTCGTCGAAGACGAGCCCACCCCCGCGCTCCTGCGCGAAATGGGCATGGACGCGGAAGATGATGACTTGCTCGGGCTGTTCTCCGGCCACGCCATCACGCGCCAATCCGTAGACGATTCCGGCATCCTTCCCCCGCAAATCATGCTCTTTCGCGGACCCCTCATTGATGCGTGCGACACTTCCGAGGATCTTGCCGATGAAATTCGCGTCACCCTTTTGCACGAGCTGGGGCATTACGCCGGCTTTGATGAAGACGATCTTGAACGCCTCGGCTACGGCTGAGCGGCAGCC
The DNA here is from genome assembly GCA_038248985.1 of Phycisphaerae bacterium. Lineage (GTDB taxonomy): Bacteria > Planctomycetota > Phycisphaerae > WQYP01 > WQYP01 > JBBRWV01. The sequence goes on along the minus strand of JBBRWV010000040.1, from coordinate 1,858 downwards.
TACGAGGCGATCAAACCCGCCAGGCGCTCGTTGCGATCATACGTTTGTAACGCATCAATCAGCACCTGCATGTCGCCGCTGATGATTTTTTCCAGGGGAAAATTCTCGTTGATGCGGTGATCCGTGCAACGGTTCTGTGGGAAACTGTAGGTGCGCACGCGCGCGTTGCGATCACCGCTGCCGATCATCGTTTTGCGGATGTTGGCTCGTTCCGCCCGTCGCTTGCTGTCAAAATGTTCGAACACCCGCGTTCGCAGGATCCGCCACGCCTTGTCGCGATTCTTGTGCTGGCTTCGCTCCTCGCGCATCCGCACCGTAATGCCCGTCGGTAAATGCGTGAGCTGCACCGCGCTCTCCACTTTGTTGACGTTCTGCCCCCCCGGCCCGCCGGCGCGGCTTACATCCTCCCGCACCTCTGCCGGGTTGATCACGATCGCGCTCTCATCAGCCTCCGGTAATACCGCCACGGTCGCCGCACTCGTGTGAATCCGGCCCTGCGTTTCGGTCTGCGGCACGCGCTGCACACGATGCCCGCCGCCTTCATACGCCAGCGCCCGATACGCGCCGTCGCCCCGCACGCTCACCGTCACTTCACGAAATCCGCCCGCGTCCCCCGGTGAAAAATCCAACACTTCCCATTTCCAATGCTGCTTGTCGCAATACCGCCGATACATTTCCAGCAAATCCCCCGCGAAAATCCCCGCTTCATCACCACCCGTACCCGCGCGAATTTCCAGAATCAGCGCCTCCACCCCCAGTTCCTCCGCCGACAAAAAATCGCTGACAATCTTTTCCAGTATCTCATCCCGCGAAGCCTGCAGCCCCGGCAATTCCCCGCAGGCCATCTCCGCCATCTCCGCATCGGTGCCGCGCGATAGATCTTCCGTTTCCGCCCAATCCTTCTGCGCCTTCTTGAACACCCAATACTTCTCAAGCTGCCGCGCCAGCCTCCCCCGCTCCTTGGCCAGTTCCCCCAATTGTCCCGGCTTATCCCCCACGGCCGGGTCGCTCATCGCCCGCTCAATCTCCGCGAATCGCTCCGCCAACTCCTCCATCTTGGCCACCACCGGCCGATAGGACTCGGGAATACTCATCGCACCGCGCTCCGCCCTGTTTTCAATTGCTCACGTTGAACATGTAAAATCCGCAGGTAAATCTCTCCCACCTGTCGGGAAACAAAAACGCCGCGAGATCGTAAAGACCTCGGCGGCGTTCTTTGGATTGCGAAAAATGGCTACTTGTCGGAATTGACGCCCACGTTGGCGGCCTGCACAGCGCTGAACTTCGCGAACTTCTTGTTGAAACGCTCCACGCGTCCGGCGGTGTCCACGAACTTCTGCTTGCCCGTATAGAACGGATGGCAGACGCCGCAGATTTCAACTTCGATGTGTTTCATGGACGAACCCGTTTCAAACGTGTTCCCACAAGCGCAACGCACCTTCGCGTAGCTGTAGTTGGGATGGACTTTGTCTTTCATGGCTTTCCTCGTGTTCCAAGGGCAAATACACCTTCCGGCCATCGGTGCCCTTGTGCCATACAGGCCGGAAGAAAATCCGCCCACCCAAAAGGGTGGCGGCACTAGCAGCGCCCGGATTCGAACCGGGGACCTAGGGCTTATGAATCCCTCGCTCTAACCAACTGAGCTACGCTGCCGGAATTCAAGTCCAGAAGTTTATCACACCCTCCTCCCTTCATGCAACACCGGGCAAATTGCATGTGGTGTTCCAGGGTGCATCCAGTGTTTGGTGGCGGATTTTCGGTTATGCGGCCCGTTTGAGTGGATAGATGGAACCGATGCGTCGGAGGGGCGAGGTTTTCCAGAAGGCGGACCAGGCGCCATTGAGACGCAACCCGACTG
>JBBRWV010000039.1:0-26462 GCA_038248985.1 Phycisphaerae bacterium | reverse complement strand
CGTCGCCTGCATGCGTAAGCTTCTCTCCCTCTTGAACGCCATGATCCGCGACAACATTCCCTGGGAAAAACTCAACGTCGTGCAAAAACTCAACGGAGCGCCCCATGCCAAAACCGCCTAAAAAACCCTTGACTCCCAACACAGCCGCTTTGTGGTTAAAAAACTCAACTCACAAAGCCAACTTCCCAATTCGCGCAACCGCTTCCTTAATCCGCGATACATCCACCGTCAGCGCCATCCGCAAAAACCCTTCACCCGCAGGCCCAAAACCGCCCCCCGGCACCGTCACCACATACGCCTCCTCAATCAACTTCGCGCACAACTCCATCGACTTCCATTCGCCCGGCGTATTCGCCCAGCAAAAGAACCCCGCTGTCGGCTTCTTGAAATTCCACCCCAACGCCGTCAACCCGTGATGCAGCGCATCCCGCCGCTCGCGGTAAATTTCCATCTGCTTCTTCACATCCGCATGATCGAAATGCTTCAGCGCAATAGCCCCCGCCACCTGAATCGCATTAAACTGCCCGCTATCCACATTCCCCTTCACCTGCCCCAGCGCGCCAACAATCGCCGTATTCCCCGCCGCCCACCCGATGCGCCATCCCGTCATGTTGAAACTCTTGCTCAGCGAATGAAACTCAATCGCCACCTCCTCCGCACCCGGAATCTCCAAAATGCTCCGCGGCGCTTCCTCAAAATAAACCTCGCCATACGCCAAGTCATTCGCGATCACCCACCCATACTTGTGCGCCAGCTCCACAGCCTTCTGATAAAACGAAAGCGGTGCCGTCGCCGCCGTCGGATTATTCGGATAATTCAACCAGATCAACTTCGCCTTGCGTTTCACATCTTCCGGAATCACATCAAAATCCGGCAAAAAACCATTCTTCTCCAGCAGTGGCATCACATACGGAACCCCACCCGCAAACAACGCACCTGTGTTGTAAACCGGATACCCCGGCTGAGGCACCAGCACCGTATCCCCGGGATTGATCACCGCCAAAGGCATATGCGCGATGCCATCCTTGCTCCCAATCGTCGTCAAAATATTCTTGTCCGCATCCAGCGTCACCCCAAACCGCGTCTTCATAAACGCCGCCGCCGCCTGCCGAAACGCCGGCACGCCTTCATCAAATGGATAGCGATGATTCTTGGGGTCGTAGATGGCTTTGGCCATTTCATCGATGATGAATTGGTGCGTGGGGAGGTCAGGATCGCCAACGCCGAGGTTGATGACGTCTTTGCCGGCGGCGAGGAGGGCGCGTTTCTTTTTATCGATTTCGATGAACAGGTACGGCGGGAGAGCCTGCAGACGTTGTGATTTGACGAATGACATACGAGAACCTCGGTAGGGGTTTTTGCTCACTGTATTGAGCGACGCATATTAAGAAAATTAGGGTGTTGTGACAACGATTCGGAGAAGTGGAGATCATCGGGTAGGATTTGGCGGATTACTGGAGGTGGCTATGCGAAGCCTGATTTTCGGCCTGATGATTTGCCTGTGCGTGTCGTATGTGCGGGGTGCTGATTTTGTGTGGTGGGAGGGGGAGAGTGCGAGCAAGACTAATTTTACCAATCAGGCTTTTGCGCCGCGGAATCTGGAAAAGCCGGAGGTGCTTTCCGGCAAGGATTGGCTCAATCATGCGGGGAAGCGGGGGGTTGTGCCGCTGTTCGCGGAGTATACGGTGGAAGTGCCGGCGGGGATGGGCGATAAGGCGCTCAACTTTTGGGTGCGGAAGTTCTGGAAGCATGGTCCGTTCCGCTGGCAGTTTGATGGAGGGGCCTGGGGCGAATGCGGGGCGGAGGTGGCGTTGGCGGATAATGTGGAGATACAGCATTTTGTGTGTGCCAATTGGGTGGCACTGGGCGAGGTGAAACTGGCGGCGGGGAAACACAGTTTGCGGATTGAACTGTTGGGCAAGGCGGGGGAGGAGGCGACGGCGTGTTTTGATGCATTTTTGCTGACGCCATCGGTTTTTGTGCCGCGGGGAAAGCTGAAGCCGGGCGACGCGACGGGGCTGGTGGAGGCGGGCTTTTTTGCGTGGGAGCCGGAGAATGACACGTTTGGCCCTACGGCGCTGTTGAATTTGCGGGGACTGAATGAAAAAGTAGCGGGGGAGCGCGGATACGTCGTGGCGAAGGGTGGCGAGTTTGCGTTGGGGGAAGGCAAGCCGGTGCGTTTTTGGGCAGTGAATATGGGGGGAGATTTTACGAAACTGCCACGGGGGCAGCAGGAATACCTGGCGGCGAGTTTGGCAAAGCGCGGCATCAACATGGTGCGCATTCACGGTTCCATCGCGGACCCGACCAAAGCGAATGTGAAGGTGCCGGCGGAAGTGATTGCGGACTACCAGCGATTGATTGGGATATTGAAGGCGCAGGGGATTTACACAGAATTGTCGATATATTTCCCAGTCTGGTATGACGAGAAGCCTTTTGCGCGGATTTTTTTCGATGCGGAATTTCAGGGGCGCTATCGAGAGATTTGGAAGCAGTTGCTGACGACGCCGGACGCCAATGGCAAGACGTTGGCGGAAGAGCCGGCGGTGGGGCTGATTGAGCAGGTCAACGAGGATTCGCTGTTTTTCTGGACATTTAATGACAAGCTGATTCCGCCGGCGAAGATGGAAATGCTGGAGAAGCAGTTCGCGGCGTGGGCGGTCAAGCGGCACGGATCGATGGTGAAGGCACTCGTTGCGTTCAAGTCACAGCGGCACGCGCGGGATGCGGGTGATCGCCTGGGATTGATGGATGCTTGGTTTATGACCGCCGATGGATTGGCAAAGGCGGGAAAACGCGAACGGACTCTGGAGCAGGTGCGATTTTTGGCGGAGACGCAGCGGGCGTTTTATGCGAATACGGCGAAGTACTTGCGCGCAACGCTGAAGGTGAAATGTCCGATTGTGGCGTCGAACTGGGTGACGGCGGATGATGCGGTGCTGGGTGCGGTGGAGCGGTGGACATACGATGCGTGTGATGTGCGCGATCGGCATGGATATTTTGGGGGGGAGCACAAGGGACCGACGAAGGACTGGGCGGTGGCGAAGGGGGATAGTTATAAGGATCGCGCGGGGGTGCTGGAGCCGGAGGCATTGCCCCTGCAATTTGTACAAACGCCGCATCAGCCGACGATAATTTCGGAGCTGGGCTGGACGAATCCGAACAAGTTTCGCGGGGAGAATGTGTTGCTTTCGGCGGCGACGGGATCGGTGCAAGGGGCGGATGGGTTGTTTTTCTTTGCGATCAACAGTTTTGCGTGGTCGCAGCAATTCGACAAGTTTCCGGTGAGTTCACCGGCGGTGCTGGGGCAGTTTCCAGCCGGGGCCTTGATGTACCGGCGCGGTGATTTGAAGGCACCTCCGGCGGTGGTGAAACAGGAGATGACAGTGGAGCAAATGTGGTCGCTGCAGAAGACCGATCCGGCGGCTGCGGAGGCGCTGGATGCGCTGCGCGCCGGCGATGGCAAGCGGGGTGGAGAAAAGGGAACGGTGTTTGATGTGTTGACGTTCTACACTGGGCCGGTGTTGCAATCCGTGGAAAAGGGCGAGTCTTCGTCGATAGCGGCCAAGAGCGGGGTGGATGGATCGAAGAAGCTGATTGCGGATGCCGGTGAGCAATTGCGTTGGAATTATGGGAGTGGGGTAGTGACGATAAACACAGCGCGGACTCAGGCGGCGTGCGGCTTTCTGGGAAAGGCCGGAGATATACAACTGGGAGATGTGAGTATCACTTGTGGAAACGAGTTTGCCTCGGTGTTTGTTATAGCGCTGGATGATCAGGCGCTGGCCCAATCGAAGTTGATCCTGGTGCAGGCGTTTACGGAGGAACATCCCTATGGTTACAAGGTTAAGGGAGGGGTGATACAGGAGCTGGGTGGGGCTCCGATGCAAATCGGTTTGATCAATGCCAGCATCCAATTGAAGACGAGCGGCTGGTCTGCGACAGTCTTGAATGCGAATGGCTATGCGGTGCGGCAGATTGAGGCAAAGGGTGCAATACAGTTGCCACGCGATGCAATGTATACGGTGTTGAAACGTTAAGAAGCTCGCTCAAAAAGCTCATTTCACTCCGGATTTAGGAGGTCGAAGCGCTTTTCAAGGCGGGTTGTAAGTCCTCACGTTGTGGTAATGCCAGTATTTGAAAGGAATCAGGAATGTCGGCGGATGTAAAGATAGACGCGCAATATAGTCACGCCCGTGAACAATACGGAGTCTTGGGGGTGGATACTGATGTGGCACTGAGAAAGCTCGCGACGATTGCGATATCGCTGCATTGCTGGCAGGGGGATGATGTAACCGGTTTCGAGAATACGGGGGAGAGTTTGGGCGGGGGGATTGCAGTTACCGGAAATTATCCAGGGAAGGCGCGCACCGGTGATGAACTGCGCAGTGACCTGGAGATGGCGCTGGCGATGATACCGGGCAGGCATCGGCTGAATCTACATGCGTTGTATGCGGAGACAGGAAGCAAGAAGGTGGCGCGCGACGAGTTGCTGCCGGAGCATTTTTCACGTTGGATTGCATGGGCAAAAGAGCGGAAACTGGGTTTGGACTTTAATCCTTCCTGTTTCTCGCATCCTTTGGCGAATGATGGCTTTACGTTGACGAGCCGGGATGATGCGAAGCGACAATTTTGGATTCGACATGCCATTGCGTGTCGGCATATCGGTGCGGCGATGGGCGCGGCGACGGGATCGCCCTGTGTGACCAATGTGTGGATACCGGATGGGATGAAGGATACGCCGGCGGATCGTCGGGGAATGCGAGAGATTTTGAGCGAATCGCTGGATGCGGTGTTTGCGGAAAAGATCGACAAACGCTTGAACCTGGACGCCGTGGAAGGAAAACTGTTCGGGATAGGAAGCGAGAGCTTTGTAGTAGGTTCGCATGAGTTTTACTATGGATATGCTTTGCGCAAAGACAAGCTTTTGTGTCTGGATGCGGGTCACTATCATCCGACGGAATCGATTACCGACAAGATTTCTGCGGTACTGGCGCATCTGCCGGAGATTTTGTTGCACGTGTCGCGAGGAGTGCGGTGGGATTCGGATCATGTGGTGACTTTGGATGATGACTTGCTGGCGATTGCGCGCGAGATTGTGGTCAATGACTATACGGGGCGCGTGCATATTGGTTTGGACTATTTCGATGCCAGCATTAATCGGATTGCTGCATGGGTGGTGGGGACGCGAGCGATGTTGAAGGCCTTGCTGGCGGCATTGCTGGAGCCGACGGAGCGATTGCGAGGGTTTGAAGCCAGCGGGGATTTTACGTCGCGACTGGTGTTGCAGGAGGAGATAAAGTTGCTTCCGCTGGGCGCGGTGTGGGATATGTATTGCGCGCAAGAGGGTACGCCGGCGGGAGTAGAATGGTGGAATAAAGTACGTACTTATGAGAAGGATATACTTTCGCAGAGAAAGTGAATAACGAAAAAACCCCCGGATAGTATCCGGGGGTTTTCGACTGATGCGTAGTGATGTAGAGAATAGCGGGTCGCTTTAACGAGCGGTGCGCACCCACGCACGCTGGCGTTTCAGAATGAAAGCCATGTAGAGGGGGATTTTCCAGAGGATATAGAAGGGAACTTTGAGCAGCGTGCTGAAGGGGAGGATGTGTTGCGCGAAGCGGAGCCAGCCCGCCAGAATACTGAGAATCAGGAGCGAGCCGAGGCCGAGCATTATGAGGAGAGGAACACTGGAGGCGAAATGCAACCAGGCGCAGATGGCAGTGGTCATGGTAACCAGGGCCCAGAGCACAACGAGGAGGGCGAGGGGAGGGACTGCGAGGTCGAGGGCGAGGCCGAGGAGAGAGGGGCGGAATCGCGAGATCGCGTGCCCGAGCAGTCGGGGAACATTTTGCGTGATGGTTTGGATGTGGCCATGCTCCCAGCGGGTGCGTTGGGTAGTGGCGGCGGCGGCCTGAGTGGGGAGACCGCCAGTGACGCGTGCGGCGGCGCAGAGTCGCGGGGGATGCTGCGCGAGGGCGAGGTCAATTCCGAGTTGCATATCTTCGACGATATTGCCGGTGGCGAGGTTGGCCTGAGAGAGGATGTGCCAGGGGAATGCCATGCCGGTGCCGCGGAGGAGACAAGGGATGCCGAGAGATTCGGCCCCGAGCGCGCGAACGTGGTTTTTGAAGGCGAAGGCGAAGGCTGAGATACGGTCTTTGGTGGAGGGTTGAGCCGGCGCGGAGAGCACGTAGACGGCTTGGACGGGTGCGGAGAAGCGCGCTGCGGCGGAGAGGAGGGCGGTGATGGAACCCTCAGACAGCGTGGTATCGGCATCGACGAGCAGGACAAACTGAGGTGGGTTGGATTGGAGCTGCGCCATGCCAGCGGCGAGCGCGAAACCTTTACCACGTTCTGTCTGATGGTGGCGTTCGAGGACATCAGCACCGGCCTCACGCGCGAATGTGGCGGTGTGGTCGGAGCAGTTGTCGGCGACGACGAGAATGCGGTCGTGGGGATGGAGTTGAGTGCGGAGAGAGGCGACGGTGTGCGCGATTTGAAGTTCTTCATTGTGTGCGGGAATGAGCACGGCGAGTGTGGGGCGATTCAGGGTGTTGGAATCTGAAGTGTGGACCGGGCGATGCGGCAGAAAGGCAAGTGCGACTTCCGCCGCCACCACTGTCATGGGGATGCCCACGAGTGTGCTGCCGGCGATGAGAATGTAATCCAGAGTATTCATAAGGAGGCGTTTGTTTCCTCGAATAGATGGGCGAGTTTGGCGGCTTCGGTGGCAGGATCGTGCTGGGCGAGAACCCGCGTGCGGCCGTGTCGGCCCATTTCAGTAAGCGTGTACGCGGAGGTGGCGAGGGCTGTTTCGATGGCGCTGGCCAACATTTCTGCTGATCCGGGGGAAACCAACCAGCCACTTTGATTGTGGTCAACGAGTTCAGGTATGCCGGCGATGGCGGTGGTGATGGCGGGGCGGCCGAGGGCGAGGGATTCCATGAGCACGACGGGGAGGCCTTCGGCGAAGCTGGGGAGAATAAAGGCGCGGCTATCCTGGAGAAGCTGGACGATTTCCTGGGGGTTTTTCCAGCCGAGGAGGTGAATGCTTTCGGACAAATTCAGGCGGGCAATCTGGGCTTGAAGGGTGGTTTTACTGGGGCCGTCGCCGACGATGTCGAGAGCGATGTGGATATTGCGATGCTGGAGAAGGCTGACGGCTTCAATGAGGAGAAGCTGGCCTTTCTCGGGTGAGAGTCGGCCGACGGAGAGAAATCGGGGCACATCGGGGACGGGAGTGGGCAGGGCGTGGATGAACTGGTCGCCGACGGGACAGTGGACGATGTGGAGTTTGGGCCAATCTGCGGGCGGGGTGAAGGTCATGCATTGGGATTTGGCGAAGTAGGAAATGCAGATGGTGAAGGCGGAGAGATGAATTTTTCGCGCGAGGCGGAATTGGTCTGGGGCGTAGAAGATGCTTGGGCCGTGGAGGGTGAGGCTGTAGGGGATGTGCGTGAGGAGTGCTGCGGTTGCGGCGACGACGGAGGAGTTTTCGCCGATGTGGTCGTGGATGTGCTGGCATTTCTTCCGGCGGAGTTGGCGGGCGAGGTAAGCGGCTTCGAGGAGGTAGGCGAATTCGCGCAGGCGGTTTTTGAAACCATCGCCGGTAAGCTGGTGGGTGCGGGAGAAGGCTCGCAGAAAGCGGAGAGGGGAGCGGAAAAATTCGAGCAAGGCGGCGAGGAGAAATTGGAAGATGCCGGCGCTGAGGAGGTAAATGGTGCGGGCGCGTTCTTCGGAAATTTCAGCGTCCACGATGTGGCTGGCTTCTGGAAGGCGAATGGAGAAGGTTTCAACGGTATGGCCGAAGCGTCGGAGTTCCTTGATTTCATTGCGGATGAAGGTGTCAGAGGCGCGGCCATACGCGCTGGTGATGTAGGCGATTTTCATGGTGATCGCCCGCCATTTTGTGCGCGGGCGACGGCTTCAGCGAAGGCGTAACGTGGGCGCCAGGAGAACGTGGCACGTGCGTGGTTGTTGTCGAAAATCAGAGGCCGAAAGCGGGCGCGGAAACGTCGTGGCTGGAGAATGCTGGGGAGTTTTTTGGATGCGTTGAAGGGGCGGGTGAGGGTATTGGCGGCGAGTGCCGCGAGAAGGCCGCAGGCGTAGGGGACGGGCAGTGAAATGGGACGCGGACGAACTGCGTGAACGTAGCGCCACGCGGATATTTTTTCATCGTCGATGATGTTGGCGGTGAAGGCCCGGGGGGATTCCGCAGCTTGGGCAAATGCTTCAGCGCAGTTTTCCACATACACCAAGGGGAGGGCGGCGCTGGGCGACATGATAAATTGGAGTGGGCCCGCGGCGGCGGCGACTCCGGGGACGAAGGCGAGGCCAGCGCCCCAGATGTAGCCGGGGCGGAGGATGGTGAGAATGAAGTTGTGAGACTTGGCGACCGCTTTCGCGAGCCGTTCCTGCTCAATTTTGGCGATGGCGTAACCGTCGCGGGTGGTGGGGAACTGCTCCAGGGGTGTTTCCTCATTCAGGGTGGTGCGCGCGGCAGTCCAGTCGTAGACGGAGAGACTGCTGGCCAGGACCAACCGACGTGTAGGGGAGCGGGTCATGGCGGCCAGCAGACGGGTTGTTGCGGTGAGGGTGTTTTGGATGCGTTCCTGATCGGGGCCACTCATTTGCACGGCGAGGTGGATGACGACATCGATGTTGGATAAAGCCGGGACAAGATCGGTGGAGCCCGCGAGGTCGGCATGGAAATATTCGATGTTGGGGAGGCGACCATTGGGTGTTCGCACCAGCGTACGCACGGTATGACCGCGTTGAAGCAGGGCGTGGACGACATGTCGGCCGAGGAAACCTGAAGCGCCAGTGAGCAGAATGTTCATGGGGGAGTTCGCATCCTAACTGGCCCAGGCTTCAGGTTGGACAGGATCCACGGTGGTCGTGCAATGGTAGGTGGGAGAATCCACGCCGGCGTTTTGGATAGCGAGGACGATTTCGTTGACGTGAAGAGAGAAACGCGAGGACAGGCGTGGGGTGCGTCCGTGTTGGAGGGCGTCGGCCATTTCATAGATTCCGCGGGCGAAATCCATCTGTGCGGCCCCGGTGCGACGCACTTTCTGATAGGGGCTACGTTGCAAGCGAACGCGTTGGCGCCACGGCGTCAGGAAGGTTTTGCGACGAAGCGTCATCAGACGTTGGATATGGATAGGAGATTCATAGAGCCAGCAGTCGGGCGTGGAGATCACGCCCTCGTCACCGATGACGCGCAACGTGTGATCATGCGGGGCGATGATACCGCAGGTGAGGCGAGCGACGATGCCGGAAGTAAAGCGGAGACACGCGACGGAGAAATCCGGTGCGGTGGTGTTGAGTGGCGACTCCGTTTGCTTGTCCGGGATCTGCGATGAAGAAAATGCAGTCAAGGACTGGACTTGTCCAAACATGGCAACGAGCCAGGTTACGTAATAGCCGGCGTGCTCCAAGGTGCAGCCGACTTCAAACTCATCTTTCCAGGGCCACGGTGTGCCGGACTGGCTTTTCCACTGGTGATACTGCATTTTGTGGACGAGACCGTCATCGAGCTCGGCATAGACGAGGCGGACTTTTCCGACGGCGCTTTCGCGAATGGCTTTCCAGAAAGTTTGCGCGGTTTCGCCGAGCAGACTGCAGGGGGCCGAGGAAAGCTGAAGGTTGCGCGACTCTGCGAGTGCCACCAGTTGCCGGGCATGTTCGAGGTGCATGGCGAGAGGTTTTTCGGAATAGACATGCTTGCCGGAGGCCAATGCTGCGTGCGAAATTTCATAATGGGAGGAAGGGTTGGTGAGGTTCACGACGATCTTGACGGCGTCGTCGGCGAGGACCTCGCCCAATGACTTGTAGCTGCGATACCCGTAATGTTTGGCAAATCGTTCTGTGCGTTCAGCGTCGCGATCGAATATTCCGGAGACATGGAGCGCGGGATGCAATCGCAGCGTGGCGGCATACAGATCGCCGACGAATCCGCAGCCGATGAGGGCGATGTTGGTTTGGGAGGTTTCCAGTTTCGGCATTCACCTTTCAAGTCAAAAAGATCAGATTTTGAAGCGTCGTGCATCGCTAGCGGAGAATTTCATCGAGGGGAACGCGGATTCCCTTTTCGATGATGCCGGCGCGGTCGGACGTGGGCTTCCAATGGAGTAGCTTCTTCGACGCGGAACAATCCCAGAGGGCTTTTTGGGTTCGCGACTCCCAGTCCCGGTAACTGGGCATGCGGCGGTCGTGATGGCGAACCGCGACCTTGACGCACCATTTGAACATATCGCTGAGATAATAGCGAAATGGGGAGGTGGGAATGCGCTGGAGTTTGAGCTTGCCGGCAGCTTCGAGTTCGTCGAGATATTCCCCGGCCGTGAGGACGGGATCGGCAACGAGATTGAATACGTGGCCTTCAATGCCCGGGGCATCCAACCCGGCGACCAGTGCGGAGGCGACATCTTCTACCAGCACGAGGGGGAGTTTGTTCTGACCCTTCCCCCAAAGGTGGCAGACGGAATCATGTTTCCACATGCCGACACCCCAGTGCATGGGGCTTCCGCCGGCACCGATGACGATACCGGGGCGCATGATAATGAGGGGGAGTTTTTTCGATTGATGGAGTTCGAGAAGAACTGTTTCCGAAGCGGCTTTGGCGCGTGCGTACAAATTCCGACGCTTAATCTTGCTATCCAGCGGCGTGTCGTCGTTGATGGTGCCGGCGCGGGCACCGGCATAATAAGAATCAATGGTGCCGGTATAGATAAAGCGGCGCACGCCATGCGTAAGGCAGGCTTCTGCGATGTTGCAGGTCACCTCGATTTCGAATCGCTGGTAATCGTCCCAGCGTTTCACATGAGCACGAGCAAGGTGGTAGACGCAGTCCATTCCGGCAATTGCGCGGGAAATATCCGCGGGATTGTTGAGGTCTCCGGGGAAAACTTCCACCAGCGCGGGATCGAGGCCGGCAGGAACTGAGCGGAGAGACCGTGTGAGAATACGTACCGGATGACCCGCGGCAGTTAGCTGGCGGACGAGTTCCTTACCGATGAAACCGGTGGAACCGAGGACAAGAATTTTGGGATGAATATTTTTGGCCGCGAGCGCAGCGGGCGTCGGCACGACTTTGCTTGTCGGGATAGGAGCTTCTTTACCAATCTGCTGGCAGAGCGCGATAACCTGGTGGCCGAAATCCGGGGTGATACGCTTATCCATCGCCGCTGCGGTGTAAAACGCACGAAGAGTTCCAGCGATGGAATCGGCATAGGCGCTGCCACGCGGGCCCTTGCGGAACTTGGAGAGAATGTAGTCCCGCAGGTTGGCGTATCCCTGGTGACCGAGCGAACGGGCCTCGCGACGGATCATGCCGTAGCGGTCAAAGTCATCGGCGGAAGGCGTGTGTTCGTGGCGGATGTAGGTATCGCGATGAATGTCGACGGTGGCGGAAGCAAGGCTCCCGCGGACGTGCACGTAGCGCTCAGCGAAGCCGGGGACAAACGACATGAAAAGATCAACCGCGACGCGACCAGCCCACGCCTGGATTTGCCAGCGACGATAAAAAACCTGCCCCGTCGGGAGGGTGCAGGGATTGGTGGCCTGAACGGAAATCTTGTCCGGAGTGCCGACAAGATCGAGAAGGATGGCGGCGAGGTGCGGTCCAATCTCGAGGAGGACGTTCCTTGGGTCGCGAAAGAGCCACGATTCATGCGGGCCGGCGCGAACCTGCCCGAGTTCCAAATTCCAGTGGATGGCTACGTGATCGAGCGGACCCAGGCGGCCGTCATGAATGTCGGTGCGGAGCCTTTCGTAGGTTTGGTAAAAAAGAAAATTGTGTCCGGTGCCGAGGCGGAGGTTCTTTTCTTTCGCGAGTGCCGCAAGCTCCGCGCATTGTGCGGCATCGACGCACATGGGCTTTTCGAGCATTACATGGACACCCGCGTTGAGGAGTTGCGCCGCGGCGGCGAAGTGGGCCTCTGGCGGAAGCAATACGTGTACGGCGTCGAGTTTTTGTTCGGCGAGCATTTTCTCGAGCGAATCATAGACGTGAGGTATGCCGTGAAGCCGGGCAGTGCCTTGTGCGCGGGGAAGGACACGGTCGCAGATGGCGACGAGATCCACATTGTTGAGAAGTCGGAGGGCCTTGACGTGCCAGTCGGCGATGTAGCCGGCACCCAGCAGGCCGACGCGCCATCGCGCAGGGATACGCACCGGACTTGCCCCTGCGGGCGAAGTTTGGGCGCTTTCATGGGTGGGGGGGGTGAGAATCGCGGTCATGTAGTCTCCGCTCCTTTGTATTCGATGATGCGCACTTCATGTTTGAAGAGACGCCGAATGTGAAATTGAAAAATGCCAACCAGGCAGGGGAATTTGGCTATCAGGGTGAAGAAGGCAAAAATGAACGCATGCGATTTGGGCCAGTTACGGCTGCGGGCGTAGCGGAAGATTTTGAAAAGCATCAGCGGGTAAAGGAGCAAAAGGGTGAGGCTCCAGCCGTAAGTGGGCCAGACCAGTGCGAGGGCGACAAGCGGCACGATCAGCCCCCAGAGCCAAATGCGGCGGCAATCGCGGATGAAATGGCGGTCCGGCGAATTGCCATGCAGATGAGCGCCGTTGGCGTAGGCAAAACCCGATCGATTCATACGTTTCCACCACTGGGAGAATCGCGTCATGGCGGCATCGTGAAGTGTCATGCTTGCATCAATGCGGAAAATCTTTGCACCGGTACGGCGGACGCGCAGGCAAAACTCGTCATCTTCCGCCGCAATGACTTCCTCGCGATAACCCTGGACCGCGTTGAACGCCGACAACCGGACCAGCGCATCGCCTCCGCAGGCTTTGGCTTCGCCCACGGGCGTATCCCATTCGAGATGACACATGACGTTGTAGACGGATTTTTCCAGGTACCGTTCGCTGCGGCGGCCACAGACGATGGCGACTTCCGGATGCGCCGTCAACACGGCTTCGGCGGTGGCGATCCATGCGGGCATCACTTCACAATCACCATCGACAAACTGGATGAACTCCAAGGAGGGTACGAGTTGCTGGAGGCGTGCTGCGCCGGCATTTCGCGCCCGGGCCGCGGAAAATGGGCGAGATTTATCGAGTTCGACAACTTCCACATGGAAGGATTTAGCAATGACGAGGGAGTCATCGGTGGAACCGGAATCAACGTAGACGATATGCCGGGCCTGGCCCACGAGCGAGGCCAGGCAACGCCGCAGGCGTTCGCCTTCATTGCGTCCGATGGCGACAACGCCCGTATTGTCAGAGAAGTTTGTTGGTTGGCTGGTCATGGAAATCCAATTCAGGTCCGCAGACTGAAACCTTTGGCGAAAGTGCTGTGAGCCAGAAAATCCCGCAAAAATCTAGGAGGCTCATTGTTCATTCGTTTGCTGAAGAGATGTCGCACCCACCAAGTGAAATAGCCCAACGACCATGCGGCATCTGTAAGCAGAGCATAGATAGCACCGTGATTTTTGACGAAGTACCGGCGGCGCGATTCAAACCAGTATGGCGGGCGGCGTTTGGGAGTGCTGTTGGTGCTAATGACGCCGGTGCTCTGGCTGATGAGATGGACGACACGGCTTTGTGGAACATACCAGATTTTCCATCCGGCACGCTGCGCCCGCAGGCAATAATCCACCTCCTCAAAGTATAGAAAATAGTGCTCATCCATCAGGCCAATGTCGTGAATGACCTGCCGGCGAATGATCATGCTGGCGCCGCAAACCCAGTCGGTTTCATGGGTGTCCTCCTGGACCGGCGGTGCGACGACGGCGTGGTGCAGGAGCTTACTCAGCGGGCCGAAGCGAAATCCATTGTCGATCTCGCCAGAAAAGGACGGAAAGCGGAATGCCGATCGTTGAGGCGTGCCATCCAAATCTTCGAGGCGGCTGCCGGCGATGCCCACCGCTGGATTTTTCTCCATGAAGGTCACCAGCGCCGTTAACGCATTGGGCCGAACGAGCGTATCCGGATTGAGCAGCAGGACAAAGTCGGGATTTTCCTGCAGGAAAGGTTGGATGGCCGCATTGTTTCCGTAAGCAAATCCACCATTTCGTGGGGCAGGCAGGAAGGTTGCCCACGTCTGCCAGCCATTCTGTTCAATGGCAGACCGGAGCGCCAATTCCGATCCATCATTGGATGCGCAATCGATGACGACTACACGGGATCCCGGAAAGGCGCGAAGCTCCGGTTCAAGAGACCGCAAGCAGTCAATGGTAAACGGGGTCGAGCGGAAATTGACTATGGGGATCAGTAAACGCATGACATCGCAAAATGAGCGGGTGAAGCAACAAATGAACTAACGACTTCGTAAAAGAAGGGCCCTTCGAAAACGCGACGACTTGGGGTGATGAGCGTTGTCGGGGGAATTCCAAGATTGAAAAACCACGGTGGCGATGGCAGGAGCGGCCACTGGAACTGCCGGGACGGTTGCGAGTTGCAGCACTCGATTCTTGAGTAGGCATCCACAAACGCCGCCCGCCGCCATAACAAACAGGGGATTGATCATGGCATTGAAAAGATTGTCGATCATAAAGAGAGCGAGCATCACCACAAACACGGCCGGAGAAGCATAGGGGGGAAGGTTCCACTTTCCCGCCCGGATTTTCCCGATCAGAACAAGCCCGGGAAGAATGTGGACCGCGCTGATGGCAATGAGGCCGAAGATTCCTGTATTGCCCAGGGCAATGATCCACAGACCGTCGGTGACGGTAATTTCTCGGCCGTCTTCATCAAAGACGGAGGCACGTTTCCAGCGGCCCCACCCAAACATGGGCTGTTGAAGGGCTTTTTCCGCCAGCAGATCTTCATTGTCGAAGCGAAATTTGATCGACTGCCCACGATCATAGCCGAGATATTTGCTGGTCAATTCAACAAGATTTGTTCCATCCCACATATCCGTGGAGCGCAAAGTCATATAGACCGGAGGGATGGCGAGTACCGCTATTAGAATCAAGGGAGTACGAAGGAAGCGGGCGGCAAGCAAAATAACGATGCCCCCCAGGAGAAGAATAACTGCCCCTGTGGATCGGCAATAGAGACAGGTCAAAAACAATACAAGAACGTACCACTGTATGGAAATTCGTAAAAACTTGCTGACTATGCCGCTGATCCACAGCCAGAAACCGATAAGCGTGGCCATCGCCATCCACATCCCAACGGCCAGGCCATGCTGCATAAATACCATGGGCCTCCAGCCGTCGTAGCGTATCGTCTGGCCAAAGTCGTGCTGAAACGCGCCATAAATCATCCTGTGGAGTTGAGGGCTCATCCGCATTTCGTACAGGCACAGCGGGACGTAAATAATGCCGCCGATCATTACGGCAATCGCCAACTCCAGGAGGCCATCCAGATTCGAGTAGTAAACTCTTCCAATGAAGTAGGCCAAACCCCAGTCGATTGTTTGATACAAGGCTGCGGAGATTCCGTCATACAGTCCCAAGCCATTACTGAGCGAGGAGAACAACGGACAGATGCACCAGGCGATCATCGGGATGTCAATCCAACTCACTTGTATCGCCAATAATCGGCGATGATCAAATAAGGTTGCGCCCAGAAGCACGCCCAGGCAGGTTGCCGTCATTTTGGTAAAAAGCGGTACGCCTTCAATAAATTTGAAAGTGGCATTGGGCAGAAAGAGCCACGCGAGAAGAAATGCCACCGTCACGGCGCGACGGGGCTTCATGCACATGAACATCAGCAGTACCAGGGGTACCCAGCTGAGTAAGGCAATTGAAGCAAGTGAATTCATCGTATCAACGTCTTGCCGTAAGGGTGTGTTCCGGCGCCGGATTATCGCGTCCACAGGCGTTGCGCAGGGAATTTTCAAACAAATCCGTGGCGTTGTCCCACGAATATCGGGTCGCGTTGGCCATCGCTGAATTGGAAAGCGCTTTCCAACGCTCCGCGGGCATGCGGCAGATTTTGAGAATTGCTGCGGCCATGTCCGATGCATCTTCGGGCTTCACCAGGATTCCGCCCCCGCAATCCAGCAGCTCGGGCGCTGCGCCTGCGGGTGCGGCAATTACTGGGGTGCGGCAGGCCATCGCTTCGAGAATGGGCAATCCGAAACCTTCCATTCGGCTGGCAAAAAGCCACGCGTCGCATTGGGCGTAAATGTTGCGAATTTTCTCCTGGGGGGGACTTTGCTGGTATTCGATATTCATCGGGCTGGGCAAAGGCCCGTGCCCAAAGGCCACCACTTTCAGATCCGGCAATTCCCGCCGCGCCAATTCAATGGCCCGAAGAGCGATGTCTGTTCCGCGAAACCAGGAATCCGAATAGACAAAGCCTATGACCGGGCGCTGATTTTTCGGACGCGCTTCCGCATGAAATAATTGCGTATTCACGCTATTGGGAATCAGATCGATTCGGGCACCGGGGGCTTCTTTCCGCAATACATTGGTGAGCCATCGGGAAATTGTGATTTGTTGCATCGGCAGGTGCCAGGTGGCGCGAACGCGTTGAACTTCCTCGGGATTGTGGGAGCAGAGAACGCGCTCATCGCCTTGCACAAAGTAGACCTTGGCTCCTTTGCGCGGCGACAATCGGTTGACCCAATCGGCTGTTTCCCACCAGGTCGCGACGACAACATCGGCATCGGGAACATCGCGATCGGCGATGGGACGCCAGGTTTCGATTACGCGGTGCGGCACAGGCATTCCGTCCAGGTGCGAGGCCAGCCGTTTCTCTTTGGGCCAGCCACGACCGCGCAATAGGCATTTGACCTTGATTTTGAGTGGGATTTTCTTGGCGGGGACTGAGACGAGCCGCACGTCGTGGGCACGCCACTGCAGGCGCTCTGCGTAATTCGCAATTACGCGAATTCCGCCAGAAAGGTCGACTGGGGGCAGGATGAAGGTGATTTTCATCTTAATCCCCGCGTTGAGACGAGGCCAAGGCAAGTGCTAAGTCCAATAATCACAGACATATTCCAATCATTACGCCACAAGCCAAAGCAACGAAGTTGAGTTTGCGTTCAACTGCTCGGGCACGGAGTAATAGTATAAATATAATTACGAATGTTAATATAGCGAATATTACTGTAGTGGCGGAGGTAGCATGTTGGGCCACCATCCAGATTCCCGTGGCGCCCAGCAACGCTATGCCTGACCAAACGTGTAAACACATCCAGAGAACCATGGGGCTCAGGAATTGATTGCCCATTAAGAAAAAGAACGGGTGACGTTCGGGAGCGCGGGCGGTGGCGGCGACGTTTTCGATTTGACGATAAATATCGCGAAAGCCGAAATATTTGACCAGCATGGCACCGTCTTCGGATTTGAATTGGCGAAGCAGGGTTTGTTTCAGGGCCAATCTTTCGCGGTCAGGCGGACGTATGCAGCCGCGGAGACCGGTGCAAAATCCCGCGCGGGAGTATTCTTCGCTGGTGATAAGTCTTTGTCCCAGAAGTGGTAACAATTGTGAGATATATTTGAGCACCCGGTGTGGCTGCCGCAAGGAGCAGTACTTGTTGTATTCCGCGGCCTCGAATACGTGCAGATCGGGGCGATTGGCGGCTTGGATGATGTCCAGTGCCAGGCAACGGAGTTCTTGGTGATCGCAATGCGATTCGCCGGCGGCGGGCAGGAAGACGGCGGCACCTGGGGGCAGATGCGCAACTTCTTGACGGAGGAGAGTTTGCGCGGGTTCAAGAGTTTGTGGGTTGTAGGCGGGGGGGCCTTTAATGGGAGAATGGGGCAGATCCAAGAAGATCAGGTTACGGGCGTCGAGTCCGGCCAAGGACCACGCGGCGATCGCTTCGTGCTTTCGCACTGCGGACCGTGCATCGTGTGGATCTTCCGAACCACAGGTCAGGTAGACGATGTTTACTTTGCGGCCGGCGCGAATGGCGTCGATGGCATATTCGCCCGCCGTGATTACGCAGTCATCAGAATGGGCAGCGAGGACAAGGACGTCGCGTGCTTCGCGGGAATCCACACGTTCGCGGCGAACGAGTGCAATAATCGCAAGCAGCGCCAGAATGACTGTCTGAATGGCCCAGATGGACCAGGCAATGGCTATGAATGGGCACTCCATCGTTGACTATCGTTCTCTTCGGACGGTCTCGCTTAGCCTTTGATGGCGTATTTGAGCTTGCGCCACGAGGGGCCGAGCGCTGATTTGCCCAACTGAATGCGCAGCTTCTTGATCCACGAAAACTCGGGCGTCCCATAATACACGCCGGGGTGATTGATGGTTGAGTTTCCGGCGTTCATATAGGGGCTCAGCTTGCGGCGAGCGAGGCTGTCTTCGCGGGTTTTTAGCAGTTGTTCATTGTAAAGATTGGTGTGAAAAACAGTCCAAGTGGGGTCTTCGTCTTTGACGAGGGCGAAGAGGCCGTGGTTTTCCATGTATTGCTCAAATCCGCGTTCGATCATGTAGCGGTCCTGGCCAGTGACGGAAGCGGGGTTTTTGGAGCGAAAACCGGAGGAAATGTATTCGCCGGCCCATTCTTCCATCGCGGCGATGAAGGAACGGCGTTTCATGACGGAGAAATTTTCGCTGCACTTATGGCTGAAATACCAGCCCGGCCAGGCGTCGTGGTGCTTGGAATTCATGTTAAATGAGCCGCCGACGGCGAAGACGTCTTTGCGTTCCAAGTGCTCCAGGGCTTCGGGGAGCCAGTTTTCGTGGCCTTTGCGGAAGGGGAGGGTGTCGATTTTGAACCAGAGGAGGTAATCCTTGCTGGCGATGGCACCAACGGTGTGTTCCTGGATGTAACAGATGTCTTTGTGGTTGTCGGAGTGGTTTTGGCGGAGGAGTTGGAGTTTGTCGATTTTGCCTTCGTTGAACAGATCCCAATAGATCTGCTGCATGGTGGCGTAGCTGCCGCCATCGACGACGACGACTTCGGCGGGTTTGCCGCCGATGAAGTCGAACCAGTCTTGCTGGATGGTGCGATAGACCATGGCGTTGCCGTAGTTGGCGGAGATCATGGAGACTTTGGACAGAGCCTCTTCGAGATTCATGGAATATTCCTTTTTGCTTGCGAGAAGGGCCGGGGAGGCGGGTTCGTGGGTTACCCCACCGATAGGGGGGTATTTATGTAAGTGCTATTGGAATCGTGGTTTGCATCGGCGTCCTGGGGGACGGCGGCGGTGCTGATGGCGACTTTGGCTCGGACGGCGGTAGTGCCGTTCCATTTCTGTTCCACTTGACGGGTGCCGTAGACTTCGCCGCTTTCGACGGGGACGTTGAAGGCGTGGGGGACTTCCCAGTGCCAGAAATCGGTATCGTTGCGGATAATGATTCGGAGGCGATAGATGCCGGCGATGAGGGGGAAGGAGTCGATTTGGAACTTGTAGGAGGCGATGGTGTCGGGAGTGCATTTAATATTGGGGGTGAGATTGGAGGAATCGATGCCCATGACGAGGGTGCCGCGGGAGTCTTCGAGGAGGAAATGGATGGCGGTGGAGCAGGGCTGGTGGGCGCGGAAGGAGATGTTTATTTCGCAGGGATCGAAGGTGGAGAGGGTGCCCAGATTGGGTTTGGAGACGCGTAAACCGCACAAATCGTAGCCTTTGCCGACGATTATGCCGTCGGCGAGGTGGTCTTTGATGTTGCGTTGGAGATATTGCTTGGTGGCGGTTTGGACGTCGCCATCGAGGAGAACTTTGCCGGCGTCGAGGAGGATGGCGCGGGTGCAGAGGGTTTCGACGGCACCGACGTTGTGACTGACGAAGAGGACGGTGCGGGAGCCGTCTTTGGCGACGTCCTGCATTTTGCCGATACATTTGTTTTGGAATTCGGCATCGCCGACAGCGAGGACTTCGTCGACGATGAGGATTTCGGGGTTGAGGTGGGCGGCGACGGCGAAGGCGAGACGCACGTACATGCCGCTGCTGTAACGCTTTACGGGCGTGTCGAGAAATTTTTCTACTTCTGCGAAATCGACGATGGCGTCGAATTGGCGGCGGATTTCGGCGCGGGTCATGCCGAGGATGGCACCGTTGAGGTAGATGTTTTCGCGTCCGGTGAGTTCGGGGTGGAAGCCGGTGCCGACTTCGAGGAGGGAGCCGACTCGGCCGTAGAGGTCGATTTCGCCGCGGGTGGGGTGGGTGATGTTGGAGAGGACGCGGAGGAGGGTGGATTTGCCGGAGCCGTTGCGGCCGATAATGCCGACGATATCGCCCTTGTAGATGTCGAAACTGACGTTTTTGAGGGCGGAGAAGGTTTCTTTGGGGGCGCGGTGGAAGGGGCGTTTGAGGCGCGAGACGATGCGCTCGGCGAGGGTGGAGTGTTTTTCTTCGTGGGCGATCACGAATTCTTTGGTGAGATTGCGGACGGAAATGGCGATGTTGGATGCAGTCATTTGAGGGTTACTCATTTGCGTGTAAGTTGAGTTTATAACTACTCTTATGGATCAGATGATATCGGCGAATTTGCGTTCCATGCGTTTGAAAATCAAGGCCCCGAGGAAGAAGATGGCGATGGTGACGGCGGTGGAATAGAGCGCCCAACCCCAGTGGGGAGGGGCACTTCCGAGCACGCTCCAGCGGAAACCTTCGAGGAGGTTCGTGAGGGGGTTGAGGTGGAAGAGGGCTTGCAGGTAGGGTTTCTGGTTTTCAATCACGGAGGAGGGATATGCTATAGGTGATGCGTACATAAGCATTTGCATCGCGACGGGGACGATGTATTGGACGTCGCGGTAGGTGACGTTGAGGGCGGCGAAGTAGATGCCGAGGCCGACGGCGAGGAGGGTGAGGAGGGCGATCCAGACGGGGAAGAGCAGGAGAGGGAGGCCGAGGTGGATGTTGTTGAGGTTGGGGATGATGAAGGCGGCGAGGACGCCGAGGCAGATTGTGAAGTCGAGAAAGAAGGTGGGGACGGTGGAGAGTGGGAGGACTAGACGGGGGAAGAAGACTTTGGAGATAAGGTGGGAATTGTTTGTCAGACAAGTACTTATGCGCGTGACGATGCCGGAGAAAAGGTTCCAGGCGAGGAAGCTGGCGAAGGAGAAAACGATGTAGGGGATGGGGCCGGTGGAGATGTTGGCGACCTTGCCGAAGACGAAGGAGAAGATGACGGCGGCGATGAGGGGTTGGATGACGACCCAGGCGATGCCCAAGGCGGTTTGTTTATATCGGACCTTGATGTCCTTGATGGCGAGGGTTACGAGGAGGTCGCGGTAATGGAAGATTTCGCCGAGATTGAGGGCGGAAAAGCCCTTGGTGGCGCGGATGGAACGGTAAGGGACAGGGGGGGCAGAGGCCGCGCGCGAGGGGGTAGCGGGGGGGGTAGAGGGGGGGTGAATGGGGGGTGTGAGGGTGGTCATACGCCAGTGGACCCTTGTAAAAGGGAGGGGGAGGGGGGGGTAAACGAGGGGTCGAGGGGGTGCAAAGCGGGGGTGAGGGGGGATGGACCCGGGGAGTTTATAGCTTTTATCGGTTCGGCGGAATCGGGGATGGGCATGGAGAAAATCGGGCGGGATTTTTCTTTCGCATTTGTGACCCAATCCCAGACTTTCAAAAGTTGCTGGGCTTTGACGGGCCAGGTGAAGTGCTCGTGAGCGCGGCGGAGGGCGGCGGGGGCGAGGGCGTCGATTTGTTCGGGGTGCTGGGCAAGTTGGAGGAGGATTTTGTGGAAGCCGGCGATGATTTGGGCGCGGGAGCCGAGGGGGACGCGGAAGCCGGTGCGGTCGGAGACGAGTTCACTGGGGCCGGCGTAGTTGACGACGATGGGGACGAGACCGACGGCCATGGCTTCGATGACGACGGCGCCGCCGAACTCGCGGATGCTGGGGAAGGTGAAGATGTCGGCCTGGGCGAGTTCATTTTGGAGTTGGGTGTGGGGGACCCATCCGGAGAGTTTTACGCCGTGGTGGATGTTTTGGGTTTTGACGAGGGCCTGGAGTTCGGGCATTTGGGGTCCGTCGCCGATGATGTTTACGGTGAGGAGGCCGTCGCGGATGAGAGGTGCGGCGGCTTCGAGGAGCATGTCGGCGCCTTTGTAGGGAACGAGGCGTCCGACGAAGACGGCGCGGAGGGGTTTTTGGGCGGAGTGTTGGCGGGTGATGTTGAAGCGTTGGGGGTCGATGGCGTTTTCGGGGATGTAGAAGGTTTTGTGCTGGTGCCGGGCGGGGATTTGTTTACAGGTGTCGGCGGAGCCGACGATGATGGCGGCGGCGTGCTGGAGGGTGGAGCGGTGGCCGGGGAGGAGGCGGTAGGCGGAGCGGATGTAGGAGAGCCATTCTTTTTCTTTGCGTCGTGCGGTGTCGAATTCGCGGGGCCAGGGGACGCCGCCGTTGAGTGGGCCGAGGGTGAAGGGCACGCCGGCGCGGGCGCATTTTTTGGCGAGGAGGCTGGGGACGGTGGGGCTGAGGGGCGTGAGGCGATGGACGACATCGTAGTGATGGCTCTTGATGCGCGTGCCGAAGGTTTTCCAGACGAGGTGTTCAAAGTAGTAGTAAGCGAAGGCTTCGACGGCGGTATTGGTGGTCCAGCCTTTACCGGCACCTCCGCGGATGGCGGAGGCGAATTTGTGGAGAGGTGCGGCGACGGCTTCGGAGTTGATGGCGGTGAAGTCCTGGGTTTCGAGGAGGCCGGCGCGGAGGAGGGCGTCGCGGTTGCGGATCTGGGTGACGAGGTGGGCGTCGGTGGCGCGGGCGATGGCCTGGCTATGGGCCCATCCTTCGAGGGGGACACTGGTCCACTCGGGGTTGCAGGCTTCGGCGATGAGGAGGATCTTGGGCATGGGACCTTAGGTTTTGGGAGAGAGATTCGGATTGAATTACTAAGGCACTAAGGCACGAAGATGGACGGGGGGTTATTTTCGGGCGGATAGGCAGAGGTGGTGGCGGATTTTTGTGTAGGCTTCGAGATGGGCGGGGGGGATGTCGTGGGTGAGGCCTCCGCCGACGTTGATGATGAAGCGGGGGGCGTGTTTTCCGATGTCGATGGTGCGGGTGAGTTCGGCTTCGATGGCGGAGATGGGTCCACGGGCGAGGGTGGAGGAGTTGAGGTTTCCGATGAGGATTTTGTGGGGGTATCGGGCGACGAGGTTTTCGAGGCTGACGAGGTATTCGAAGTTGAAGCCGTCGGCGTTGGCACTGTGGGGGCTGAGGATGTCGTCGATGAAGAGGGTGGGGTCGCCATCGCTGGTGAAGATGACGGGGATGCCGGCGTTTTGGAGGGGGGCGAAGATGGAGCGGTAGTGGGGGAAAATGACGGGGATGCGTGAACTGCGGTAGGAAGGGGCGAGGGCTTGGAGGGCGAGGGAGAGGGACATGGGAGGGCCTCGGAGGTCAAGGTTCAAGGTTTGAGGTTCAAGGTTTGAGGTTTGAGGTTTGAGGGTAGACGTTAATGGTTTAAGGTTCAAGGAGTACGGGGGGTTAGCGGAGGCCGGTGGCGGAGAGTTTTTTTTGTTGTTGGGGGGTGAGGGAGCGGCTTTCGGCGAGGGATTGTAATTGGCGGAGTGCGGCCTGGGCTTTTTCGGTCTGGCCATTTTGGGAGAGGAGGGTGATGAGGTTGATGCGCCATTCGACTTGGGTGGGGGCGAGGGAGATGGCGGTTTGGAGGGCTTCGGCGGCGGCGGTGAGGTTGTGTTGGCGGAGGAGGATTTCGGCGCGGGTGTCGTGATAGTTGGGGACGCGGGGGGAGGCGGCGATGGCTTGGTCGACGAGAGTGAGGGCTTCGGGGAGGGTGGCCTCTTTTTGGAGGAGGATGGCGGCGAGGTTGTTTTGGGCGATGTGGGAATCGGGCTGGAGTTTGAGGAGGCGGCGGTAGGCTTCGACGGCGGCGGGGAGATTGGGGAGGGATTCGCGGTGGAGGGCGAGGGCGAGGAGGGCGTCGGGTGAGGCGTCTGGGGCGTGGCCGAGGGATTCGATGAGGGTGTGGCCGTAGTCGAGGTAGATGGCGGCGGAGAGAGCGGTGGGGTTTTCGGCGCGGAGACGCTGGCCGAGGGTGATCCAAGCGTGTGCGAGTTGGAGTTTTTCGGGGAGGCTGGTGGGGGAGATGACGGAGTAGGCATGTTCGAGCCAGGCGGAGGCGACCTGGTCGCTGTTGACGGATCGGGCGGCGAGGGCGATCCAGATTTTGCGCCATTCGGGGGAGTTTTTGAGCAGAGGTTTGAGGAGATTTTCGGCGGCGGGGTAGCGATTGTTTTTGAGGAGTGCCTGGGCGTAGAGGAGGATGACGCCGGGGTATTTTTCGGGTTGGGCCTTGGCGTCGGGGATGTAGGCGTCGATCTGGCGGAGGGATTGTTCGACCTGGCCGAGTTGAAGCTGGGCGCTGGCGATGGCGAGATCGGGGTGGAAGGACCGGGCGAGGGAGCGATCGCGCCATTCGCGGGCAGTGGGGAGTACTTCGGACCAGCGTTGGGCGAGCGCGAGGGAGTTGGTGGCCCATTGAGCGGGCTCAGGGCTGGAGGGGAAGATCTGCATGGTGCGGGTGGCGAGGGTGATGGCTTCGTCGATATTGCCGGCCTGGGCGTGGACCTGGATGAGGAGGCTTTGGACGGCGAGTACGCGGGGGTATTGGGTGGCGAGGCGGGTGAGTTTGGCGAGGAGCTGGGGGCGGGTGAGTTTGAGGTTGCGCGATTGTTGAAGGAGTTTGAGGGATTCAAGGGCGGCGGCGCTTTCGGAGACGCCTTGGACGGAGGCGACGAGGAGGGCGCGGTGGGTGGGATCCGAGGAGGCGTCGAGGAGGAGAGCGGCATGGGAATCGGCGGAGGCGAGGACGGGATCGCCGGGGACGGCTTTGTGGGCTTCTTTGAGGGCGGCGAGGGCTTCGGGGATTTTTCCGAGGGAGAAGGAGATGGCGATGCGTTCGCGCCAGACGGCGGGGTTGGCGGGGTCGGCGGCGTTGGCGAGGGCGAAGGCTTCGAGGGCGCGCTGGGGGTCGCCGAAGCGGGAGTAATAGCCGCCGCGGACGAGGTGACGGATGAGGGGTGTGGTGGTGACGGAGTCGAGCAGGTTGAGGGCGGCCTGGGCGTCGGCGGGGCGGTGGATGGAGGCGAAGAGATCGGCGGCGAACTGGATGATGGCGGGGGAGGGTTTTTGGAGGAGGACCTGGGCGATGGCGGCGGCTTTTTCGGGTTGGTTTTGCTGGAGGTAGAGGCGGGCGAGGATGAGGTCAGGAGGGGGCGGGGAATTGGGGGGATAGAGTTTTTCGATGACGGCGAGGGCGACGTCGAACTGGCCGATCTGGGCGAGGTAGGTGGCGGCGCGGTAGCGTTCAGTGGGGGAGGCGGAGTCGCTGGCGATGACGCGTTGGGCGTGTTGTCCTGCGGCGGAGGAATTGCCCTGGAGGAGGAGGAGGCGTGCGAGTTCGAGGGAGATGACGTGAGAATCGGGGCGGAGGGTGGCGGCGACGGAGAGGTGTTGGATGGCTTCGGAGGTGTTGCCGAGGCGTTCCATACATTCAGCGAGGAGGAGGCGAGGGGCGAGGAGGTCGGGGGAGGAGCGGGCGATGTCGCCGAGGAGGAGGGAGGCTTCGGCGGCGTCTTTTTCGCCGGATTTGGCGAGGAGGAGCCAGCGGGCGCGGGCGAAGCGCCAGGTGAGGCCGTGATCGCCGAGCTGGGTGCGGAGGCGGTCGATGGTGCGACCGATGAAGTCGTTATCGCGTTGGACGCAGCGGGCGCTGAGGGCGGACCATTGGAGGGAGACGTTGTTGGGGTAGGCGTCGCCGAGGGCGACCCAGGCGGGTGCGGCGCGGGAATCGCCAGCGATGTCGAGGAAGGTGGCCCAGGCGATGGCCCAGGCGGGGACGTCGGCGGGGGCGTTTTGCGGGTTGTGGGAGGCGGTGTCGAGGAGTTTGAGGGCTTCGTCGGGGCGGTTGGTTTTTAGGAGGTGAAGGGCTTGGGAGAAGGCGAGGTCAGGGGTGAGGCCGTGGGCTTTTTGGGAGGCGTCGAAGATGTTATTGACGAGGTTGAGGGAGGAATCCTGGGAGACCATGGCGAGTTGGAGGAGGATTTTTTCGGGGACTGGGGGCGTGCGGAGGAGGGAGGATTGGATGAGCTGGGAGGCGGCGTCGCGTTGTTTCTGGCGGACGAGGAGCTGGACGTGGAGGGGGAGGGCGCGGGATTCGTCGGGCCAGCGTTTTTCGATATCGAGGAGGAGTTGGAGGGCGTTTTGGAGGACGTCGGGGGTGACGGAGGGGGAGTGGTCGTACTGGAGTTTGGCACCGGTGGCGAGGGCGAAGACGACGGCGACGTCACGGTTTTCGGGGAGACGTTTTTGGGCGGCCTGGGCGGCGGCGTAGGCGTCGGCGGTGCGGCCGATGGCGAGTTGGAGTTGGGCGGCGTCGACCCAGGGGAGGCCCCAGGCTGGTGCGAAGCGTGCGGCGAGGAGGGTGTGTTCGAGGGCGAGGTCGCGTTCGCCGGCGTGGAGGTAGGCTTTGGCGAGGAAGTAGTTGAGGAAGGGATCTTGAGGGAGGAGTCCCTGGGCTTCTTGGGCGGCGGGGAGGAGTTTTTCGGGAGATTGGGGGAAGTCGAGGTAGTAAGCGGAGAGGACGCGGGAGATGGGGGGGGCGTTGCGGTCGAGG